>DASUFQ010000020.1:0-7151 GCA_036274515.1 Gemmatimonadales bacterium
CCTCGGCGCTCGCCAAGGTGAACGACTCGGACCTTGGCGGCAAGGTGAAGCTGTTCGGCCCCCGCGACTTCACCCGGGTGGAGGCGATGTTCATCACGGTGGACGACTGGGCCGACCACTACAGCCAGCTCGCCAACTACCTCCGGCTCAACGGGCGGGTGCCGCCGACGGCAAAGGAGAAGGAGGAGTAGCGGGCTGAGCTCGAGGTCGGTCGGTCCTACCGTCTCGGCTCGCTCGTCAGCCGCGCCAGACCCTGCGTCGCCTCCGTGACGTACGGCTGAAGCTCGGGATCGGCGTACCGCCACACGTCGGCCACGTACTGGTAGCCGCGAACGGCCTTATCCCGCTCGCCCAGCCGCTCCGCGACGCGCGCCCGCTCCAGCGACCAGATCACGGTGCTCGGCACCGTCAGATCATGGAGCCAGCGGTCCAGCACCGCCGCCGCTCTCCGGTCGTCACCCCCCGAGGCGAGCAGCTGGCCCAGGGTCATGCGCTGCGGGTAGCAGAGGGGACACAGGGAGTCCGGCAGGGCCTCCAGCCGGCCGACCGCCGCGGCCGTGTCGTGCCGCAGGAGCGCCAGGTAGGCCCGGGCCGCATCCGCGATATACCGCGCGACCCCCCGGTCCACCTCGAGCGGCGCAGTGCGGGCGAGCGAATCGGTGCGGCGCTCGATGGCCCTGAGGGTGGCGCTGTCGCGCCGGGCAGCCCACCACGGCAGGGTCGTCGCCACCCCCACCAGCCGGTTGCCGTCCGCGATGCGGTGGAAGAGACGCACCGCCGTATCCGGCAGGTCCTTGGCGACCAGGCCGGTTTCCACCAGGTGGACCGGGAGCGCCTCCGGGCTCTGGTAGATGATTCGCACCGCCTCCCGCACGTGCCCGCGATAGAGCAGGGCACTGCCGAGCCTCAGCTGGCGGTCCGCCGGGCCCAGCCAGGCAGCGTCGCCCGGGGGAGCGGCCGCCAGGGCTCGGCTCAGCGCGACGGCCGTCTCGGCCGAATCCGGCACCTGGGCCACGGCTGACCAGGCGTCGCGGAGCGCCTGAGGTGAGGCGTGGTGGATGAGACGTGCAGCCTCCGCCGGCGTGGGGCTTCGTCCGAGAAGCTGGTCGGCCAGACGGATCCCCCCGACCGATGCGTCGCTCGGCTGGAGGGCGAGGTATCGCGTGGCGTACCGGTGCCCGACCTCGGGCCCGCCCAGCCAGAACCCCAGCGCGACCGCGTGGATGTAGGACGGCGCGAAGGCGGAATCCTGCTGGATGGCGCGGTCGAATGCCGCCAGCGCCTCCGCCGGCGTATGCGCGACCGGAAACCCCCAGTGGAAGCGGGCCTCGCCGAGGACGTACCAGGACTCCGCGTCGTCGGGATACCGGCGGGTCAGCTCCTCCGCGAGCGCGTGGAGCCGCTGCAGCGCCGACCAGCGCAAGCGCGGAACCGTGGCGTTCACTTCGGCCAGCACCGAATCGGCGGTGAGGAGCAGGCTGTCCCGCGGGGCCAACCCATGAGTAAGGGCCCCCGCCCGCATCGCTTGCGCCAGGTAGACGGAGTCATCCGACGAGTGCTGCCAGCCCAACACCTTGCCCGAGCGCCAGAGCGCGAGCGCGAAGGTGCTGTCGAGCGAGATCGCCTGGCCATAGGCGGCCAGCGCCGAGTCCCAGGAGGCGCGCCGGTACCACTGTTCGCCTCGCAGGAACGCCTTGAGCGCGGGCAAGGACGTGGACCCCATGGCCGTGGCGCGGAACACCTCGATCCGCCGGCTGCGGCCGAGCTCGCGGAGGAGCCGGACCGTGAGCGAGTCGGCCAGACGGTCCATCCTGTCGGCGGCGTCGCGCAGCTCGATCTCGGCGAGTGGGCGCCCGCCGGCGACGTCGAGCGCAGTGACCGTGAGCCGGGCGGAGTCGGGCCCGGCGCCGATCAGGCTGCCGAAGACCACCAGGCCGGCCCCGGTGCGCCGACCGAGCTCGTTGGCGGAGGGCGGGTCGGCCCGGCCGCTCCAGCGGCGGATCACCGTCGTGGACGGAACCGTCCGGATCGGCCCCGCGCCATCGAGGTTGCGCGAGAGCACGTCCACCAGGCCCTCCCGCCAGAGCGCGAGCCGCTGGTCCGGGACGTCGAACGGTGCGACCGCGACCAGGTCGGCGTCGAGCGGAGCGGCCTCGCTCTGACGGTGCAGCACCAGCCAGCCGACCAGCACGGCGACGAGGATGGCGACGACGGCTCCCGGCGCGCTTCGCCGGACGGACCGCGTCCACCTGGGCGCCGCCCTCGGGGCGGCAGCCCCGACGGAGGCCGTCTCGCCCGGTGACCCGAGTGCGTCGAGTGTCTGAAGCACCTCGACCGCGCTCTGCCAGCGATCGGCCGGCCGCTTCTCCAGGCAGCGCATCACCAGCGCCGCGAGCGCGGGAGGCACGGTCGGGCGGAGCTGTGCCAGGGGCGTGGGCGCCTGGGTGAGGTGGGCCGCGACCACGGCCTGCGCCGTCGGCGCCGTGAAGGGCGGCCGCCCCGAGAGCAGCTCGTAGCCGAGGGCGCCCAGCGCGTAGATGTCGGCCCGATGGTCGGTGTGCGGATCGGCCGCGGCCTGCTCCGGCGCCATGTAGGTCGGCGTGCCGAGCGCGAGCCCGGTGCTGGTGAGCGACGACCGGCGCGATTGGTCCAGCGCCTTGGCGACCCCGAAGTCGGTCACCAGCGCGTGTCCGTCGGACAACAGCACGTTGCCGGGCTTGATGTCCCGGTGTACCACGCCGTGGCGGTGGGCGTAGCTCAGCGCGTCCGCCACGTCGCGCAGGATCCGGGTGGCCTCGACCACCGGCAGCTCGCCGTCGCGCGTGAGCCGGGCCTGGAGCGACTCGCCCTCCACCAGGGGCATGGTGAAGAACAGGAGGTCGGCGGCCTCGCCGGCGGCGAGCAGCGGTACGATATGGGGGTGCTGGAGCGCGGCGGCGAGCTGAATCTCGCGGCGGAACCGGTCCGCGCTGAGACTGGCCGCGAGTTCCGGCGGGAGCACCTTGATCACGACCTGGCGGCCGAGGCTCGACTCGGTGGCGACGAACACCCGGCTCATCGCCCCGCCCCGGAGCTCCCGCTCGAGCTGGTAGCGCCCGGCCAGCGCCGTCCGCAGGCGAGCGAGCGTGTCGGACAGGACGACCTCGGGAAGGCTGTACTCCAGGCTAACCCTCCGGGCGGCGGCCGACCAGTGGAAGGGGGGCCACCTCACCCCGGCGGAGGTCTGGCGCGTGCGCGGTCATTACCGGCGCCGGGCCCGCCAGGCGGCCGCGGCCGCCACGCCGGCGATCCCTGCCGCGAGCAGCGTCAGACCCCGATGCTCGCTCGCCCAGAGCTGCCCACTGCGGGCCCGCGCCTGCCGGTCGAACCGTCCGTGCGCGCCGAAGTCGCCGGGCACCGGCTGCCACAGGTTGTCGGGCCGTCCGGCCTCTTCCGGCTCGCCGGTCTGCTGCCCCCGATACCCCGTCCGGGCGAGATACCGATCGATCAGCCCCGGCGCGATCCGCTCCCCCCAGATCACCTTGGCCGACGAGCCGGTCACCGTGAAACTCCGCCGATCCGGGTGGAGGGCCGCGTAGACCACCGCCCTGGCGCCGACCTCCGGCTGGTACACCGGCGGCATCGGCTGCGCCTTGTTCGGCAGACGGTTTCGTACCCAATCGAATTGCGGCGTATTGAGCGCGGGCATGTGGACCAGGGTGACCCGGACGGCGCTCCCGTCGTGGAGCAGCTCGGCGCGGAGCGACTCGGTGAACCCTTTGATCGCGTGCTTGGCCGCGCAGTAGGCGGACTGCAGGGGGATCGCGCGGAAGGCCAGGGACGAGCTCACCTGCACCACGACGCCCGCGTCGCGCGGCAACATGCGACGCAGCGCCGCGAGGGTACCGTGGACGTAGCCCAGGTAGGTCACCTCGGTCACTCGGCGGTACTCCTCGGCCGTCATCTCCTTCACCGGAGAGAAGACGCTCACCATCGCGTTGTTGACCCAGACGTCGATCGGACCCAGCTCCCGCTCCACTCGATCGGCCGCGGCCTCCAGCCCGGCGGCGTCGGAGACGTCGGCCGCCAGCGCCAGCGCCCGACCGCCGGCGTCGCGGATCTCGCGTTCCGCCGCGGCGAGCCGGTCCGTGCCTCTGGCGATCAGCGCGACCGCCGCTCCCCGGGCAGCGAACGCCCGGGCGATCGCCCGGCCCAAGCCGGCTGACCCCCCGGTCACCACTACAACTCTCGGCTCCTTCATGCCATAGCTCCTTGGGTATAGCCGACACCTGCGCCCCGGCATCACACTAGCTCCCGGCCTGCTGGCGCGCCGTGTGATACGTCTCACTCGCTCCCCACCCGCTCGGTGCCACCTTCCTTCTCATGCGCGACGACGGGTTGACCCCTCGGGTCCAGATCCGCCCCACCGAACGCCATGCCTGGCACGGCCCGGCATTGCTCGTCACCGACTCCCGCGGTGAGTGCGGCACCGCCGAGCATCCCGGACTCTCGGGCTTCTACTTCCGCGAAACCCGCTATCTGAGCCGGCTTCGCCTCACGGTGAACGGCGAGCGCCCCTGGCTGTCGGCGGTGGGGCGGGGCAGCCAGGACGAGCTCACCTTCACCTGGATCCACCCCGAGCTGGCCGGCGGCACCGGCGGCGGCAGCGGCTCGGCCGGCGAAGAGCTGCCGCGCGACGCCGCGGGACTCCCCCGCCGCGGAATCGACCTCGTCGCGCGGTACCGGGTCGGCTTCAACCACCTCGAGGTCCTGCTCACCGTGGGAAATCGCTGGGCGGAGCGCGCCGAGCTCGCGCTCGAGTGGTGCCTGGGAGCCGACTATGCGGACCTGCTCGAGGCCGATGGGGGCTACCGGCAGCAGGAGGCCGCCATCCAGTGTCAGGCGGAGCCGCGCGGCCTCCGGTTCCGCTACTGCCAGCCCGGGTTGCCGCTGGAGACGTTGGCTCGCGCCGAGGGCGCGGAGTGGCGTCCCGAGGGCCGGCGGCTCACCACCGTATTGATGCTCGTGCGCGGAGAACGGCGAGAGCTGCGCCTCCGGGTGACGGCCGAGGGTGACGGCGACCTGCCCGACGCGGCGGGCATCGCCGCCCGCGAGGCAGCGGTGGCCGGCTGGCATTCCCGGGTGGCCAGAGTCCGCACCCATGGACGGCTCCCCTTCGGCGACATGGTGGGGCAGGCGATGGACGATTTGGCCTCCTTCGCCCTGCTGGAGAGCGAGCCCGAAGGCTGGCTGACCCCGGCGGCCGGCATGCCGCTCTATCCGGCGCTGTTCGGACGGGATTCGCTCACCAGCACCTGGCAGTCGGCGGTGCTCGACCGCGGCGAGCTTCTCTCGGCGACCCTCGCTCGGCTTTCCGCGCTGCAGGGGGTCGCGGTGGCGCCGGAGCGGGACGAAGAGCCCGGCAGGATCATCCACTCCCTGCGCCAGGGCCCGCTCGCGCGGCTGGGGCTGAACCCATTCGCCCGCTACTACGCCGACTTCGCCAGCCCGTTCATGTTCGTCATCTCCCTGGCGCAGCTCTACGCGTGGAGCGGAGACGAGCGTCTCATCCGGCGCCACTGGGACGCCGCCCGCCGGATCCTCGACTGGGCCCGGGAGTACGGCGACCGCGATGGCGACGGCTATCTCGAGTACCTGACCCGGGCGAAGGACGGCCCCAAGAACCAGGGCTGGAAAGACAGCGGAAACGGCGTGGTCTACGAGGACGGGCGGCAGGTACCGGCGCCGATCGCCGTCTGCGAGATCCAGGGCTACTGGTACGCGGCGCAGCAGCTCTTCGCGGTGCTGGCGGCGGCCCTGGGCCACGCCGGCGAGGCGAAGGCATACTGGAAATCGGCCAGGGAGCTCAAGCGGCGGTTCAACCGCGACTGGTGGCTGCCCGAAGAGCGATTCTTCGCCCTGGCGCTCGACCCCGACAAGCGGCCGGCCCGCAGCATCACCTCCAACGTGGGCCACTGTCTGACGTCGGGCATCATCGCCGACCAGCACGTCCGTCCGGTCGTCGGGCGGCTGTTCGCGCCGGACATGTTCAGCGGCTGGGGCATCCGCACCCTGTCGTGCGAGCACCCCTCGTACAACCCGATCAGCTACCACCTCGGCAGCGTGTGGGCGGTGGAGAACGGCACCATCGCCTTCGGGCTCAGGCGGTACGGGCTGGACGCGAGGACGCTGGATCTGTTCGAGGCGATGGTGGACCTGGCGATGCTCTACGAGGGCTATCGGGTCCCCGAGTGCGTGGGGGGGTACAGCCGGGCGGAGTT
Source organism: Gemmatimonadales bacterium (assembly GCA_036274515.1). GTDB lineage: Bacteria > Gemmatimonadota > Gemmatimonadetes > Gemmatimonadales > GWC2-71-9 > SPDF01. The sequence goes on from DASUFQ010000020.1 coordinate 6,261, forward strand.
CCCCCATCCAGGCGCGTACCCCCGGGCCAACGCGCCGCAGGCCTGGAACCAGAGCACGCTCCCGCTGCTGCTGCAGACCATCCTGGGCCTGCAGCCGGTCGCTCCGCTGCACTTGCTGGCGGTGGATCCGATGCTGCCGCCATGGCTGCCCGAGGTCACCATCGAGCGGCTGCGACTGGGCGGCACCGTCGCGACGCTGCGCTTTCGTCGAAACAGAAGCGGCCACACCGACGTGGACATCGTGCGCAAGCGCGGCCCGCTCCATCTGGTTCGGCAGCCGCCCCCGGAGTCTCTGGAGGCTGGGCTGCGCGACCGATTCCTGGCCCTGCTGTCACCCTGAGCTGGACGAAGAGGTCTCCCGCAGCATCACGAAGCGCCGGTCGTCCGGGCTCACCCTGCCGGCGCTCTGGACCGCTATCGCTCCGGCGCAGTCCCTCCGGCGCGGAGCTGCTCGAGGACCTCGCCCAGCCGTTTGAACTCCTCGCCGTAGCGAGCCCAGTCGATGTCCCGCTGCGCCTGCAGCGCGGCCTCGTAGCGCTTGTTGGCCTCACCGACGAGCGCCCGGAAGCCCGAGTCTGTGGGCGCCGCCCCCGCCCCCGCCCCCGTGCCGAGGCCGGGGGTGGGGAGCAGGCGCGGCCGCGAGGAGCCGCCGAACAGCTGGGTGAGCGCGCTATCCAGCGTCTCCTGCATCACCACCCGGTTCTGATACGCCACCACGACCCGCTTGAGCTCCGGAATCCGCCCGCCCTCCGCCTGCAGGTAGAGCGGCTGCACGTACATGAGCGATTGCTCGATCGGGATGACCAGGAGGTCGCCCCGGATGACCGTGGAGCCGCGCTGGTCCCACAGCGAGACCTGGCGCGAGATCTCGGTATCCTGGTTGATCCGGTT
>DASUFQ010000021.1:0-3330 GCA_036274515.1 Gemmatimonadales bacterium
CCGCCGGTGGCGTGGGAGAAATGTGCGGCGACCTCGCGCCCGGGAAACCCGGTGTTGGCGTCGCTCATCGGATTGACGAGGAACTGCCCGCGGAAGAACGGCAGGAAGGCGAGCGCCACGGCCGCGCTGTAGAGCCCGGTGGCGGTCAGGACGGGAAATCGCTCGGTCAGTCGCGAGATCATCGGCTCAGGTCACTCCGGACGGGTGACGCCCGCGCGGTGCCAGAGCAGCACGCCGAGGGCGGTGAGGATTTCGAGGGCCACGAGCCAGAGGCGAGAGGCGATGGCGAGGAGCAGCGCCGGCGCCGTCCCGGCGATCGGGGAGAGGAGGAGCACCAGCGCCGCCTCCCGCACCCCGAGCCCCCCCGGGGCGATCACGGCGATGATGCCCGCGACATAACTCCCGATGAACGCCGCCGCCGCCGGCAGCAGCCCGGGCGCGGCGTCTCCCAGCAGGGCCCGGCCGAAGAGCCAGAAGGCGACGCCGTAGGCCACCCACGGCAGGACGAGGGTGCCGACGTATCCCGTCAACTCGCGGCGGGCTGGGGCGGGCCAGGCGACCTGGCGCCGGACGAGCCGCGTCGTCCACCGCTCGAGGACCGGGGCGGCGAGCGGTAGCAAAATAATGACCCCCACCACGCCGAGCGAGGCCAGCGCGAGCACGGCCAGGGGATTCGCCGTGCCGGTCACCGATACCGGAAGCACCGGCGCGAGCGAGGCGGCGAGCGCCACGCCGGTGCCCAGGAGCACCAGCTGCTGGAAGAGGATGGCGCCGGTGGCCGCCACGGGGCTGATGCGCGCGCCGATCGCCTCGGTTGACACATGGGCGAACTGCCAGACGGCGCCCGGCACGAAGCGACTGAGGTTGGTGACGAACCAGATGCGCACACCGGTGCCGAAGGGGAGCGATTCTCCCCACCAGCGGAGGCTCCGGGTCCAGCTGTGGACCAGGAGCATCCAGGTGAGCACCGTCAGTGCCGAGGCGAGGAGGAGGAGTCCCGGGTCGAGCGCGATCGGTACCGCCGCCAGCTCGGCGCGATGGGTCCGGGCGGTGTGGACCAGGTACCAGAGCGCGGCGCCGAGCCCCGCCACCTGCAGCAGCCGCCGCAGCCACAGCTGCACCGCCGGCTTCATGCCGCCTCCACCGCGCGGCGATACACCTCGGCGTACCCCTCGGCGATCCGTGCCGGGGCGAAGCGGGCGTGGAGGTCGCGCAACGCGGCCCCGGCGAGCCGACCCGCCGATTCCGGATCGTCGAGCAGGCGCGCCGCCGCCGCGGCGAGGGCGCTCGCGTCGCGCTCCGGCACCAGGAGCCCGGTGGCGCCGTCGCTGACCACGTCGGGGATGCCGCCGCTCCTCGTCGCCACGATCGGGAGTCCGCTCGCCATCGCCTCGACCAGGACCATCCCGAAGCCCTCCTGCTCTCCCTTCCAGTCGGTCACGGCGGGCATGAGGAGGAGCGAGGCGGTCCGGTAGTGCCCGGCCACGCCGTCGTGGGAAAGGGAGCCGGCCATGTGCACGGCCTCCTGCACGCCGAGCTCCTGGATGAGCGCCTCCAGCCGGGGACGGTCGGCGCCGTCGCCGACGACCGTCAGGCGGACTTCCCTCCCCTGACGCCGCAGGTCGGCGAGCGCGCGAATGGCGTATTCCGCCCCCTTGCGCTCGATGAGCCGGCCGACGAAAAGGAGCCGGCCGGCGTCCCGCGCGGCGGCTGGATCGGCGCCGAACCGTCCGCTGGTCAGGGGCATCGGGAGCACGGTGACCCGCTCGCGCGGCACCCCCATGCGGGTGACGCGCTCGACCAGGGGCGAGGAGATGACGGTGACCTGGCGTGCGGCGCGGAAGATGGGGGCCGCCGCCCGCCGCGCGAGGGGAAACCGGTCAAGGAGGAAGAGGTCGGTGCCGTGGGAGGTCAGCACGACCGGCACCCCGGCTCGGTTGCGAGGCCAGAAGGAGAACCCCGACGGCACCCACCAGTGCACGTGGAGGACATCCGGCTTCCAGGCGGCGCACTCCCGCCGCAGGGCGCGCCGGGCGGCGCGGAGGAACTGGACGAGTCGCCAGCGTGCCGTCCAGGAGCCGAGCGCCTGCTCGTGCATCGTGCCGGCGTAGGCCAGCGTTTCCCGGGCGTCGGTCCCGTAGCGGAAGCGCACGACCTCGACGCCGCCGACGGACTCGCGCTCGGCCAGCCCGGGGCCGTGCGGGGCGAGGACCCGCACCTCGTGCCCGAGCGCCTGCTGTCCCTGCGCCAGGGCGAGGAGGAAGGCCCCCGCCATGTCGTCGGGACGGCGAGGGAAGTTGTGGGTGATGAGGAGGATCTTCAGCGGGCCCCTCCGCGGCGAGGGCGCGCGGGGGCGCTCATCCGCCGTCTGGACCGGTGCGCGTCGCCGCCCGGGTCACATCCCGCCTGAGCCCCTGGATGTCCTCCCGGAAGCCGGCGATCATCTCCCCGACGAACCCGAACCCGAAGAGCACGATGCCGCTGATGACCATCGTCTCGACGAGGTTGAGGAGCGGGCGGAAGCCGATGTTGTACCCGAACCGGAGGATGATGGCGACGATGCCGGCCAGAAAGCCCACCAGGAAGAGCGCCGCGCCGAGGCCGCCGAAGAAGAGCAGCGGCTTCCGCCCGAAGCGGAGCTGGAACCAGACCGACAGCAGGTCGAGCACCCCCACCGGGATCCGCTTCCAGTTGAACTTCGACTCCCCCGCCCGCCGGGGATAGAGCGGCACCGGGAGCGATGTCAGCCGCGCCCCCTCCGCCGCCGCCACCACCACCATGTAGCGGTGCCAGTCGGGCCGGAGCGGCACGTTGGCCATCACCTCGCGCCGGTACGCCTTGACCGAGTTGAGGTCGGTGACCCGGATGCCGAAGAGCCAGCGGCAGAGGGTGTTGTAGATCCGGGACACGAACGCCTTCTCGTACTTCCCCTGCTTGGTGCCGGTCACGATGTCGGCCCGGCCCGCCAGGATCGGCGCCACCAGCGCGGGGATGTCCTCCGGCAGGTACTGCAGGTCGGCCGGATAGAAGACGAACACGTCGCCGCGGGCGGCGTCGCCGGCGGAGCGGAGCGCATCGGCGATCCCCCGCTGCCGGGCGTGGGTCACCACCGTCAGGAAGGAATTCCGCACCCGCTCCGCCTCCAGGACCAGCGCCGTGCGGTCCCGGGAGCCGTCGTCCACCACCACCACCTCGAAGGTGAACGGCGCCGGCGCCAGCGCCTCGACGCAGAGCCGGAGGAACTCGGGCAGGTTGTCGGCCTCGTCCTTGGCCGGCACCAGCACGCTGACGTCGACCGGGCCCTGGCGCTCGGGGAGCGTCATACCCGCT
>DASUFQ010000022.1:0-11420 GCA_036274515.1 Gemmatimonadales bacterium
CCATCAAGGACATCTATGCGGTGGCAGGGCTCCGGAACACGATGGGGTATCCGCCGGCGAAGCACGACGTCTCCAGCACCGATGCCACCGTCACCGCCCGGATTCGTGCCGCGGGCGCGGTCGTCCTCGGCAAGACGAACGTGCCCCTCCTCTGCTACGACTGGCAGTGCGGCAGTCCGATCTTCGGCCGCGCGAGCAACCCGTGGGATCCGGGCCGGACGCCCGGGGGAAGCACCGGTGGCGGTGCCGCGATGGTGGCGGCGGGGCTCTCGCCGCTGGAGATCGGCAGCGACGCGGCGGGCTCGATCCGGATCCCGAGCCATTTCTGCGGTGTCTTCGGGCTCAAGCCGACCGAGCACCGCGTCTCCGGCGCAGGGCACGGCGAACTCCCCGGCGGACCGCCGCGCGGGCTGCGCCACCTCGTAAGCTTCGGCCCGCTGGCCCGGTCGGTCGCGGATCTCCGCCTGGCGCTCTCCATCCTCGAGGGCCCCGACGGCCGGCACTCCGACGTGCCGCCCGTGCCTGCGATTGCCCCGGTGAGGGATGCGCCGCGCCCGGAGGCGCTGCGCATCGCGTGGAGCGACGCGCTCCCCGTCGGTCCCGTCGCGCGCGAGGTGGCACGCGCGGTCCAGGCTGCCGCGGAGGCGCTCGCGGCGGCCGGCTGCCGGGTCGAGCGGGCGGTGCCGACGGCATTCGACCCGGAAGAGGCCCTCAGGCTGTGGGGGGAGATCAACGGCTTCGAGATGGCGACGATGGCGCCCGCGCCGGTGCGCCTGCTCCTTCGACAGGGCACCTACCTCGGCCTCGGCAGGACCGGGTGGACCCGCGGGCTTCGGGGTGGCCTGGGGCTCAACCCGCGGCGATTCAGCGCCGCCCTCGCGGCACGCGATACCCAGATTGCGGCGCTGGAGCAATTCCTGGCAGGCTACGACGCCTGGCTGCTCCCGGTGGCGCCGATCACGGCGATCCGTCACGTCCGCCCGGGCAAACCGATCGCGATCGACGGTGCCAAGGTGCCGTACACCACAGCCCTCGGCTCCTACGCGGCGCCGTTCAACCTGACCGGGAGCCCTGCGGTGGCGCTGCCAGCGGGGACCTCACCCGACGGCCTGCCGATCGGGATCCAGCTTGTCGGCCGCCGCTGGGATGACGACCATCTCCTGGCGGTGGCGGACCGGGTGTCGGACCTCCTCGGCGGGTTCCGCCGGCCACCGGGTTACTGACGGCGCTCGGAGAGCGCCTCGACCTCGGCGGTACCCGCCTCCCACTCGGCGAACGCCACCTCGAACTCCCGCCGCGCCGCCTCCAGGTCCACACCCAGTCGGGCGGCTCGCTTCCCCCCTTCGGCCGTCGCGTACAGCGCCGGATCCTCCAGCTCCTCCCGCAGCGCCGTCACGCGTTGTTCGGCGCGCGCCACCCGCGACTCGGCGGCGGCGAGAGAATCCTTTGCCGCACGGAGCGCCGCCCGCTCGTCCCTCGACTCGACGTCATTCCGCCGCGTACGCTTCCGCTCCTCCACCCGGCGGTTCGATTCCTCCTCCGAGGCCGCCACCGCGGCGGCGTGCTCCCGTTCCTTGCTCGCCTCCTCCCACTCGACGAAGGTGCCGGGGTAGTCGGTGATCCGGGCGTGGTGCAGGACCCAGACCCGCGTCACCAGCGCCTCCAGCAGCGCACGATCGTGGCTCACGAGAAGCACCGTGCCGCCCCACGCCGACAGGGCGTCCTCCAGCACCTCGATGGACTCGACGTCGAGGTGGTTGGTCGGCTCGTCGAAGATGAGCAGGTTGGCGTTGTCGAGCACCATCATCGAGAGCGCCAACCGGGCGCGTTCTCCCCCCGACAGTGACCCCGCCCGCCGGAGGACCGTGTCACCGCTGAAGCCGAAGGCGCCGAGGTGGCCCTGGATGGCGCCGCGGTTCCACATTGGCCGGAGGTCGGAGGTGATGTCGTAGAGCGACTTGTCCGGCGGCACCTGGGCCAGGTCCTGCCGGTACCAGGCGGGCCGGATCGACTCCCCGAGGCGGAGCTCGCCCGCGGTGATCGGCACCTCACCAAGCAGCCCGCGCAGCAGCGTCGTCTTCCCCGCCCCGTTCGGGCCGACCAGGCCCACCACCTCGCCGCGAGTGACGCGCGCGGTGAAGCGGTCGAGCAGCACCCGCTCGTCGATGGAGACGCGCACGTTATCCGCCACCAGGACCTGGTCCCCACCCCGCTCGCCGGGCGGGAACTGCACCGCCATCACCCCCTCCTCGCCGGGCGGCGCGCCGAGCCGCGGGAGCCGCTCGAGCCGGCGCCGGCGGCCCTTGGCCTGGGCACTGTTCCCGCCCGCGATGTTCCGCGCGATGAAATCCTCTTCCGCGGCGATGCTCCTTCGCTGCTTGTCGAAGGCGCGCTGTTGAGACAGCCGCCGCTCGGCCCGCTGCTCCAGGAAACCGGCGTACCCGGTCCTGTAGGCGGTGATGGTGCGCGCCTCGAAGTGGAGGATCCGGTCCGCCAGGCGCGCAAGAAAGGCCCGGTCATGGCTGATGACGAGCACGGTGGCGTCCAGGCCGAGGAGGTGGTCCTCCAGCCAGCGGGTGGTCTCGAGGTCGAGGTGGTTGGTCGGCTCGTCGAGGAGCAGGACGTCGGCCGGAGCCACCAGCTGGCGGGCAAGCGCCACCCTGCCCCGCTCGCCGCCGCTCAGCGTGACGACCTCCTGGGTGCGGGCCATCTCGGGGTCGAAGCCGAGGCCATGGAGGACCGCGTCCACCCGTGGGGCGAGGGTGTAGCCGCCGTCACGCTCGAAGCGTTCGAGGTCGCGGGCATATCGGTCGAGCGCCGCTTCGGAGGGGTCGGCACCGAGGGCGGCGGCCTGTTCGGCGAGGGACGCCTCGAGGACCAGGAGTTCGGCGAAGGGGCCGGCCGCCGCCGCCCACACCGTCGTCGCCTCGCCGAAGTCCCGGTGCTGATCCATCAGGGAGATCCGCAGCCCCGATTCGCGGGCCACCGTCCCCCGGCTCGGCTGCGCGGTCCCGGCCAGCAGCCGGAACAGCGTGGTCTTGCCGGTGCCGTTACGGCCGACGACTCCCCACCGCTCGCCCCGCTCGATCGTGAAGGTCGCATCGGCGAAGAGGCGGGTCACCCCAAACTCGACTGCCAGGCCGGACACGGAGAACTGACTCACTTCCCCACCCACTCCTTCCAGGCCGGTTCGGCGGCGCCGATGGTGAGGCGCTGGTGGCACCGGACCAAGGGCGTCCGAAGCAACAGCGGCTCCTCCGCCAGCAACTCGAGCCAGCGCTCGTCCGAGCGGGCGGCGCTCCGGAGGCCGAGCTCGGCACAGCGCCTCCCGTCGCGGTCGACCAGCGCCGCCACGCCAAACTTCTCGACGAACCGGCGCAGCTCGCCGGGGGAGGCGGCGCGGACATTCAGGTCCACGAAGTGTGTCTTCACCCGCCGCTCCGCGAAGAACCGGAGCGCCTTGCGCGTGTCCTGGCACTTCTTCGTCCCGAAAACCTGTACCTCCATCGGCGCAACTCCCCCTGGCAGTGCGGCAAACGCGGCGTGCCCGGCCGTGGGCCGGCGGCACGGCGGGAAAGGTACCGACACGGGTGCGGCAGCACACCTCCTGCGCGATTGACACGGTATCCGGCGCGGCCTAGAATGCCAGAACCAATCCGCCGCATCTGACTCTCTTCTCACCCCCGATCTTCGAGGAGCACGTCATGATTCCCACCCGTACCCTGCGGGCGGCAGCCGCCGTTCTGGCGGCCGCACTCGCCGGCCCGGCCGCCACCGCCGCCCAGGGCGTGACCAAACCCAACATCATCCTGATCCTCTCCGATGACTTCGGCTACGGAGACGCCGGCGTGTACGGGGGCGGCGCCGGGCGCGGCATGCCGACTCCCGCCCTCGACCGGATGGCCGCCGAAGGGATGACCTTTTTCCAGGCCTACGCCCAGCCGAGCTGCACACCAGGCCGCGCGGCGGTCCAGACCGGCCGCATCCCCAACCGCAGCGGCATGACCACCGTGGCCTTCCAGGGCCAGGGGGGCGGCCTGCCCGCGGCCGAGTGGACCATCGCCTCCGTGCTGAAGCAGGCGGGATACAGCACGTTCTTCACCGGCAAGTGGCACCTCGGCGAATCGGACTACGCCCTCCCCACCGCGCAGGGCTACGACGAGATGCGGTACGTCGGGCTCTACCACCTCAACGCATACACGTACGGAGACTCCACCTGGTTTCCGGACATGGACCCGAAACTGCGCCAGATGTTCGAGGAAGTGACCAAGGGCGCGCTCTCGGGGGTGGCCGGAGGGCCGGTCAAGGAAGACTTCAAGATCAACGGCCAGTACGTGAACACCCCGGACAAGGGGCTCGTCGGCATCCCCTTCTTCGATTCGTACGTGGAGAAGGCCTCCATCGAGTACCTGCAGAAGGCGGCCAAGGCGGGGAAGCCGTTCCTGATGAGCGTGAACTTCATGAAGATGCACCAGCCGAACATGCCGGCGCCCGAGTTCCAGCATAAGTCGCTCTCCAAGTCCAAGTACGCCGACGCCCTGGTCGAGAACGACACCCGGATCGGCCGCATCCTGGATCAGGTCCGGGCCCTCGGCCTCGAGAAGAACACCTACGTCTTCTGGACCACCGACAACGGCGCCTGGCAGGACGTCTACCCCGACGCGGGGTACACGCCATTCCGCGGGACCAAGGGCACGGTCCGCGAGGGCGGCAACCGGGTCCCGTTCATTGCCTGGGGGCCGGGCATCAAGGGGGGGACACGGAACTTCGACATCGTCGGCGGCCTGGATTTCATGGCCACCTTCGCGAAGATGGCCGGCGTGGCCCTTCCCACCAACGACCGCGAAGGCCAGCCAATCATCTTCGACAGTTACGACATGAGCCCCGTGCTCTTCGGGACCGGACAGCCGCTCCGCAACAGCTGGTTCTATTTCACCGAGAACGAACTCTCGCCGGGCGCCGCCCGGGTTGGGAACTACAAGGCGGTGTTCAATCTCCGGGGCGACGATGGCCAGGCCACCGGCGGACTGGCGGTGGATGCCAACCTCGGCTGGAAGGGACCCCGGAAGTACGCGGCGATGGTGCCCCAGATCTTTGACCTGTGGCAGGACCCGCAGGAGCGCTACGACGTGTTCATGAACAATTTCACCGAGCATACATGGACGCTGGTCACGTTCAACGGCGCAATCAACGACCTGATGAAGACGTACCTGAAGTATCCCCCGCGGAAGATGCAGGGCGAGGGGTACAATGGGCCGATCGAGCTCTCGCAGTACGAGCGCTTCCAGTGGGTCCGCGAGGCGCTGGCCAAGCAGGGATTCAACCTGGGGTTGCCGACCGGCAACTGAGCCGTCGAGACCTCCCGCCAGGGCCGCTCCTTCGGGGGCGGCCTTTGCATGTCCGGGTATATTGCCTGCGATGGACCTCTTCCCCGCCCTCCTCACCGTTCTCCTCGGCCTGGCGCTGCTTGCCGTCGGCGGAGAATTGCTGGTGCGCGGCGCCACGACGATTGCGCGCCTGGCGGGGCTCACCCCCGCCGTCATCGGCCTCACGATCGTTGCCGCCGGCACCTCGCTGCCGGAGCTGGTGGTGAGCGTGGTGGCCGCCCTCCACGGCACCCCCGACATCGCCGTCGGGAACGTGGTCGGCTCCAACATCTTCAACATCGCCATCGTCCTCGGCGCGGCCGCGCTCGTGCTGCCGCTCCGGGTCCACGCCACCGCGGTCCGGCTCGAGTGGCCGATCATGTTCCTGGCGAGCTGGACCGGTTTCCTGCTGATGCGCGACTTCCAGCTCGACCGGATGGAGGGCGGGTTCTTCGTGGCCTCCCTCATCGTGTTCATGGCGTATTCGGTGTACATCGCCCGGTACGAGGTGAGCGAGGAGGAGGCGACCGACTACGCGAGCGAAACCGAGGGCCGGTCGATCCATCCGCGCTCCCGGCAGCTGGCCGCGAGCATCCTGGCCGTCGTGGCGGGGTCGGCGCTGCTGGTCCTGGGCGGGAAATTCCTCGTCGGGGGGTCCATCGTCCTGGCCCGGTTCGCCGGAATGTCCGAACGGGTGATCGGCCTCACCGTCGTGGCGGTGGGCACGAGCGCCCCGGAACTGGCCGCGAGCCTGGTGGCGGCCTACCGGGGGCGGGCCGACCTGGCGCTCGCGAACATCATCGGCTCGAACATTTTCAACATCCTCGGCATCCTGGGCATCACGGCCCTGGTCCACCCGATCCCGGTCGCCGCCGGCATCGTGCAGGGCGACGCCTGGTGGATGCTCGGCTTTGCGGTGGTCCTGCTGCCGATGATGTGGACGGGCAAGCGCATCTCCCGAACCGAGGGCGCCCTCCTCCTCGTGGGATACTGCGCCTACCTGGCGGCATTGCTTCGGCCCTGACCCCCGGGAGATCTTTCCCGCGGCCCCAGTATCACGGTCTCGAGGGAGAGCGCATGCGCCATGGTCGCATGATGGTCGGTGCGGGAATCTTGGGTGTGCTGGCCGGCTGCTCGGATTCCACTGACCCGGCGCCGGTCGACCGGACGCCCCCGCAGGTATCGATCACCTCGCCCCTCGCCGGCGCGGTAACGGGCACCGTCACCCTCACCGCCAATGCGACCGACGACATTGGTGTCACCGTGGTGGAATGGAAGATCAACACCGCCCTGCTCCCCGCGCCGGACTCGGCGGCGCCGTTCCAGCACCAGTGGGACACCTCGGCGAACGGCCCGGGGATCTACGAATGGGTGGCGGTCGCGAAGGACGCTGCCGGCAAGTCCACCGAATCCGCCCCGGTCACCTACACCGTGGCACCCTGACGCATCGCCCCAGGCACCTGCCCGGGGGACTGGCGGACCCCGGGCCGCCGCTGTCTATTCTGCGCCGGGGACCGTGCCGATCGCCCGTGACGGCCACACCGGCCTGCACCGCGCCCGGCGCACCGCGAGCCCGGAGGTACCTGATGCGATACAAGGGGTGGACTCCCGTGTGGATGGTGTGCGTGGCCCTGCTGGTGCCCCAGCTGCTGGCGGCGCAGATCGGGGGGATCAAGAAGCCGAAGATGCCGTCGGTGCCGAAGTTGCCGGCCGCCACCACCGCCCCGGCGGCACCGGCCGCCGAGCCGGCGCAACCCGAACCGGCGCAACCGGCAGCGGCGCCGGCGCCGGCGGCCGATCCCGCCCCTCCGCAAGGCCCCGGGCAGGGGGCGTGGGTCAACTACGACTTCCAGCCCGGCGAGATCCCGCTCTACGTCGACGACTTCTCCCGGGACCGGGTGGGCAATTTCCCGAAGCGCCTGGAATTCATTTCCGGGAACATGGAGGTGGCCGACTGGAACGGCGTTCGCTTCCTCCGCGCCACCACCCGGTCGAGTTTCGCCATCATCCTCCCCGACACGCTGACCGAACGGTTCACGATGGAGTTCGACGCGACCGGCTCCATCGCGAACATCTGGACCACCGTGGTGTTTTCGCCGACCGCCCCCAGCTATCCCGAGTTCCGGTACTTCAATGACCGGCTCCAGGGCGGCATCGACGGCACCGGGCCCCAGGCGCTCGGGATGGGCCGGCCCTCCGCGTTCGAAACGCCGTTCCGGTTCCGGATCATGGCCGACGGGAAGTACGTGAAGGTCTACCTCAACGACACCCGGGTGGCCAATGTCCCCAACGCCGACCTCGGCAGGACGAACCGCATCACGGTCGAGTTCGTCGGCTCAGAGGAGAAGCCGGCGTTCATCGGGAACCTCAGCGTGCTGGCCGGCGGGCGGGAGCTGTATGATGCGCTCGAGGAGAACGGCCGGGTGGCGACCCAGGGCATCTACTTCGCGAGCGGTTCCGACCGGATCCAGCCGGAATCCACGCCCACGCTGGCCGAGATCGCCCGGATGCTGAAGGACCATCCCGACCTCGACCTCCTGATCGAGGGCCACACCGACAACGTCGGCGGCGCCGCCGCCAACCTGGCGCTGTCGGACCGACGCGCCGCGGCGGTCAAGCAGGCGCTGGTGGACACCTACAAGATCGACGGGAACCGGCTCAAGACCGTCGGTTTCGGCGACACGGTGCCCGCCGCGCCGAACACGACCCCGGAGGGCCGTCAGCAGAACCGGCGTGTGGAGCTGGTGAAGCAATAGGCGGCCAGGACCTGAGGGAGCGCGATGCCCTGCTCGAGGCCCTGCGCCGCCTCGAGCGCGCGGCGCGTCCCCTGGAGCCGGGCGCCAGCCGACGGAAGAAACTGCGCGGCGCCGCCAACGCCTCCGCCGAACGGTTTCTCCGCGGACTCGCTGCGCGGAAGGCCTTCGAGGAAACCGACGACCAGGGCGTCGGGCTCCTTGACGCGCCCATCGGGGAAGCCGGGCTGCCGCTTCGCGACGTCGTGGCCCATTTCGAGCACGACGTCGTGCGGCCCGGCGCCGGCACGGCCACCGGCGGGCACCTGGCGTACATCCCCGGCGGCGGGCTGTACCACTCCGCGGTGGCCGACTTCCTCGCCGCCGTCACCAACAAGTACGCTGGCTTCTTCTTCACCGGCGCCGGCCCGACCCGCATGGAGAACATGCTGGTGCGCTGGACCGCGGATCTCGTCGGCCTTCCGGCCACCGCGGGTGGCGCGCTCACCTCGGGCGGCAGCATCGCCAACCTGGCGGCGATCGCCGCCGCGCGGGATGCGCACGGGCTCCGGGGTGCCGACTACGCCCGCGCGGCCGTCTACCTCACCTCCCAGGCCCATCACAGCATCGCCAAGGCGCTCCGGATCGCGGGGATGGCGGAGTCGACCTTGCGCGTCATTCCGGTGGATGCGCGCTGGCGCATGCGCCCCGACGCGCTCGCGGAGGCCATCGCCGCCGACCGCGCGGCGGGGCTGCTGCCCTGGCTGGTGGTGGCGGCCGCCGGCACCACCGACACCGGGGCGGTGGACCCGCTCGACGCCGTGGCCGACGTCGCGGCGCGCGAGCGATGCTGGCTGCACGTCGACGCCGCCTACGGCGGCTACTTCCTCCTGACCGGCCACGGCCAGGCGGTCATGCGGGGGATCGAGCGCGCCGACTCGGTGGTGCTCGACCCCCACAAGACCCTCTTCCTCCCCTACGGCTGCGGGATGGTCATCGCCCGAAACGCGGCGACGCTCGCCGCCACGCACACCTACACCGGCCATTACATGCAGGATGCCCAGCGTGCCGCCGGGGAGGTGTCCTCGGCCGACCTCTCCCCCGAGCTGTCCCGGCACTTCCGCGCCCTCAGGATGTGGCTGCCGCTGGTCCTGCTCGGGCTCGGGCCGTTCCGCGCGGCCCTCGAGGAGAAGCTGCTGCTGGCCCGCTACTTCCGCGACGGGGCGGCCCGGATGGGATTCGAGGTGGGACCGGAACCCGAGCTCTCGGTGGTGACCTACCGGTGGGTCCCCGGGGGAATGCCGCTCGAGAAGGTGAACGACCTCAACCGCGCCATCGTCGAGGGCACCCAGCGGGATGGCCGGGTGTTCATCTCCTCCACGATGCTCGACGGGCGCTACACCCTGCGCATGGCGGCCGTGACGCACCGCACCCACCGCCGGACGATGGACCTGGCGCTCACCGTGCTGCGGGAACAGGTGGACCGGCTGGCCGGGTAGCCGCCGTTGTCCTACCGATCCGACCAGACCGCCAGTTCGTTGCCGTGCGGATCGAGGAAGTGGAAGCGACGCCCGCCGGGGAACGAGAAGATCTCCTTGAAAATGCTCCCGCCCGCCGCCACCACCTGGTCGCGGCTGCCCTCCAGGTCGCTCGCATAGAGGACGACGAGCGTGGCGCCGCCCTCGGCCCGCGACTTCCTGCCCGAACGACGAAACCCTCCGTCGAAACTGCCGTCCGAGAAGGCCCGGTATTCGGGCCCGTAGTCGGTGAACGTCCAGCCAAAAGCGGCCGAGTAGAACGCCTCGAGGGCATCGAGATCCTTGCCCGGCAGTTCCACGTAGTTGATGGAGTGATTGACCGGCATGGTTTCAGCCTCCGTCGCCCGGGGCGGTTCCGTAGCCCGCGGGCATCAAGTCACCCATTCGAGCCGGACCGCCTTGCGGCTGAGCAGGACCAGTCCGACCGAGATCAGCAGCACGAGCCCCTGCAGCACAAATGCGCTGGGTCCGCTGGCCTCCGCGGCCCCCGAGGCACCGAAGAGCCAGAGGTTCTGGACGACGACCCCGATCAGGGACACCAGCAGCAGCGGCGCCGACCAGCGCTTCCTGAGGACAAGGCCAAGGCAGCCGAGCGCGCCGCCCCAGACCGCCAGGGCGTAGGCCCAGACGAACCACGAGGGCCGCGCGGCGTACAGCGCCTGCTGGAGCTGCGACATGTTGGCGATCGCCTCCGGCGTCAGCATGGCGTCCGAGACGAAGGCGGCGCAGCCGATCAGGTTCCAGAGGAGGGCGACGATCGCGACGGGTTTGAACCATCTTGGCGCAGGTTGCATTCGGCGACTCCTGGGAAGGGGGATCGACCGGCAGGCGGTCAGGAACTGACGCAGCGGCGCCACCGCGGGCGCAGCCCGAGGATACCGTCCGGGCAGGGCGGCGCAAGCCCGCCGGCTCAACGACGCAGGATATCCACGCTCCAGACCGGTGTCGCCACGCGGGAAACGAGGGCGAAGCCGGCCTCGGACAGGATCCCCGCGATCCGTTCGGGCGGGTGCAGGAAGATCCGGAAACCGTTGCCACCGAGCCCGCGGACCAGGTTGAGGCACCGGAATCCCAGTCGCACATACCACACATCCCGCGGGTAGGACATGGCGAGGAACTCCCGGCTGTGCCGGGCCGCCGCGTCGAGCAGCGGCCCGAGGTCGGGGTAGCAACAGACGACCCGGTCAAGGGCCACAAGATCGGCCGTCGGGCGCTGGGCGCCCGGTTCGGCGAAATCCCCCTCCTGGTAGACGATTCGGCCGCCAAGACCCCGGCGGCGCGCCTCCTCCCCGCCGACCTGCAGCGCGGCCGGCGACAGGTCGATGCACGTCGCGGAGTCGCACCCCGCGGCCAGGAGCTCGAACGTCAGCACGCCAACGCCCGACCCGATGTCGAGGAGCGTGCCGCGGGCCGCGCCCGCCGAGCGGAGCCCTTCCAGCAGCCGGCGCGTGGTGGGGCCGGGCCCCCGCTTCCGGTAGCTCGCGAGCTCGACGCGCACCCGCCGCTCGTCGAATTGTCGGGCCGTGACATCGCGGGTGGAGCGGCAGCAGGAGCTCATTCCGGCGCCCGCTCCTCCACGGCACCCACGCACCGGGCCGGGCATCCCGGCCAGTCGTCGCCCCGGTATTTCCCAAGCAGCGTGCCCAGCGCGACGAGCGCCCGGAAGAACGCCGCCTGCACCGGGGCCGGCATGATCAGGACCGCCTGGGTCCGCCGGTGGCGGAGCGCCGCGTGCGCAAGGTAGAACAGCGGCGGCCGGCCCTCGGGGCCGGCGTTCATTACCT
>DASUFQ010000023.1:0-2938 GCA_036274515.1 Gemmatimonadales bacterium
TCCCGCTGGTGTCCACCGGCGCCATGCCGTGGTCGGAGACGACCATCAGGTCCACCGCGCCGGTGAGGCCGCCGGCCGCGAGTCCATCCTCCAGCCGGCCGATCGCGCTGTCCACCCGGGCGATCGCCGAATCCGTCTGGGGCGCCTCCGGCCCGAACCCGTGTCCCGCCTGGTCCACGTCGCCCATATAGAGCAGGACCAGCGCGGGAGCGGAATCCGGCGGCAACCGGAGCCAGGCCAGCACCTGGTCCACGCGGGCCCGATTGGGGACGGTGGGGTCGAATCGCCGGTACCAGGTCGGGTGCATTCCCCCGATCGGCGCTTCGCTGCCAGGCCAGAAGAACGCAGCGGTCCGGCGTCCCTGACGCTGGGCGGTCACCCAGATCGGCTCGCCGCCCCACCAGCGCGGGTCCTCGACGGCCGCGGTGTCCCGGATGCTGAACGGGTAGCCGATAGCAGTATCGCGAATGCTGTTGCCGACGATCCCGTGGTGCGCCGGGTAGAGGCCGGTCACGATGGTGTAGTGATTGGGAAAGGTGAGCGTCGGTGCCACCGGGCGGAGCCAGCGCGCGCGCACGCCGTGCGCGGCGAGCTCGCGCAGACGCACGGCGGCGGGGCGGTCGAGGTAGTCGGGGCGGAAGCCGTCGAGAGACACCAGGACCACCGTGCGCGGCCGGACCGGCGCGGGCGGACCCTGGGTGCACGCCGCGACGATCACGACCAGCGCAAGCTGAACCAGACCTCGCCAAGCGTGCGATCCCACGGAGCGGCCTCCTGTCGCTATCGGAACGAGCGGCATTGCCGAGGCGAAGTATGTTCATTCGGCGCGGCGAGGTGAAACCCCGGAGCCCTTCATGATCTCATTTCGATCGCTCTTGCCGGTGGCCGCGGCCGCGGCATGCGCGCCTTCGACCCGGCACGAATCGCGAGCGGCGCCGGCGTCAACACGCAGGGCAACGAAACCTTTCCCGCCGTGACCCCCGACGGCTGCAGCCTCGTCTTCGTGCGTGACTTTTCTTCGGTGCATCTCGTGACGCTCGCCGCGGCTGCCCCGGCGCCATGAAGCCCGTACTCTGGCCCGGTCTCATGCTGTTTGCCGGCGCGCTCGCCTGTGGCGGCGCCAACGCGCCGCCGGGCGCCAAACCGGCGGCCGAAGCTCGCGACGCCACCAAGGGCCCGACCCTCGCCCCCCAGCGGAGCGGCACGACCAGCAGACTCCAGGCCATCAGTCCGGTGAGCCCCCAGGTCGCGTGGGCCAGCGGCACCGGCGGGACCTATGCCGTGACGATCGACGGTGGCGCGACCTGGCGAACGGGGGTGGTGCCCGGCGCGGACACGCTGGAGTTCCGGGACGTCGAAGGCATCGATGCCCGGGCGGCCTATCTGCTCTCGGCCGGGCCGGGCGATCAGTCCCGCATCTACAAGACGACCGATGGCGGAGCCACCTGGACCCGGCTGTTCACCAACCAGGAGCCCAAGGCCTTCTACGACTGCTTCGCGTTCTGGAGCCCCGAGCGTGGCCTCGCCATGAGCGACGCGGTGAACGGGCGATTCCCCGTCATCCGCACCGTGGACGGCGCCAGATGGGAGGACATCGGGAACCGGTTGCCTGCCGCGAACGCCGGGGAGGGCGCCTTCGCCGCGAGCGGGACCTGCGTCGCGGTGCACGGCGACAAGCGAGCCTGGATCGCGACCGGCGCGGGAACCTCTGCCCGGGTGCTGGCGACCACCGACGGCGGAGACACCTGGCAGGCGCACGACATCCCGATCATCCAGGGCACCACCACTTCCGGTGCCTTCAGCGTGGACTTCCGCGACGCGAACCACGGCATTCTCGGCGGCGGTGAGGTGAACGCGCCCACCAAGCCCTCGAACAACATCGCCCGCAGCAGCGACGGCGGGCGGACCTGGACCCTGGCGGCGGGAACGTCGTTTCCGGGCCCGGTGTACGGTCTGACCTACGTGCGCGGACTGGGTGCGGGGACCGTCGTGGCCACCGGTCCCTCGGGCGCAGCCTGGTCACCCGACGAGGGCGATCACTGGCTCACGTTGCCCGGGGTGGAGAATTACTGGGCCGTCGGGTTCGCGAGTCCCCAGGCGGGGTGGCTGGTGGGGACCGAGGGCCGGATCCTGAAGCTTTCGTTCTAACGGGACTCGCGGATGAAGCGGAGCGCGGGGGTGTCGCGCCTAGGGGGCCGAACTGCTAGGCCCGAACGAGCGCGTCGGCGAACCGCGCCGCGGCTCCGGGCTCGTGAGCGAAGAAGAGCGCCGGCTCGAGCAGCTCGAGCTCCATGAGCTGCGCTCGCCCGTTTACCAGGCACAGGTCTACCCGGGCGTAGAGGGTCGGGCCCGGCGCGGCCGCCAGCACACGTAATGCGGCGGCCACCACGTGCTCCTCCGGCCGGATCGGCTCCACGGTCCCGCCGAAGTCGGTCTGGACCCGGAAATCGCCGGCGCGGGGCCGCTTGAGCACCGCATGGCTGTACTCCCCGCCGAGAAAGACCAGGGACATCTCTCCGCGCTCGATATCCGGCAGATAAGGCTGGACCAGGGCTGGTCGCTCGCCGGTGAGGCGGCGGAAGCGCTCCTCGTCCTCGCCGGTCACTATCGGTCCGGCGCGCCAGGTCTCGAACGCGGTCGCCGAGACGCTTGGCTTCACCACCACGTGGCGCCAGCCCCGCGCGCCGGCCAGGTCGGCGAGCGAAGCTTCGTCGCGCTCCGCCACCCAGGCGGTGGGGATCACCTCGATGCCGGCGTCGGCGAGATCGCGCAGGTAGCGCTTGTCCGCGTTCCAGCGCAGCAGCGGGACCGGGTTGAAGACCCGGGCGCCCTCGGCGGTGAGGCGGTCGAGCCAGGCGTGGAACTCGCGGGGGCGATGGTGGTAGTCCCAGCACGACCGCACCACGACGGCGGCGTGGCGGGCCCACGGCTCCGCGGG
>DASUFQ010000024.1:0-4349 GCA_036274515.1 Gemmatimonadales bacterium
AAGGGGCCCGGCGGGGCGAGCGCAGCCTGATGCTGAGCCTGGACGAGCAGGTGGACCAGATCATCCGCAACGGCGCCAGCGTGGGGGTCGATCTGCCGGCGCTGATCGCCCGCGACCTGGTGCGGGTGGAGTACGAGCCGCCCCAGGAGATCGAGGTGGACGTGCACTTCCAGCACATCGAGGAGCTGGTGAAGGAGTTCAAGCCCCGGCGGGTGCTGATCGACAGCCTCTCCACCTACGGCTCCAGCCTGGGCACCGGCGGCCGGATCTTCCGCGACTTCTTCCACGCGCTCGTCGCCCTGATGAAGGAGCACCAGATCGTGGCGGTGTACAACCACGAGAACCCCGAGATGCTGGGAATGACCTCGATGATGGGCGCGTTCGCGATGAGCTCGCTGGTGGACAACATCGTCCTGCTCAACTGGGTCGAGCTGGGCGATTCCTTCCGCCTGGGGCTCACCATCGCGAAGATGCGGGCCAACCCGGTGGACCGGGTCACCCACGAATGCGAGATCCTGGACGGCCAGGGGATGCGTATCCTGCCCCGGGCGCTCCCCCCGCCCAGGCATGCGTTCTCCACCTATGCCGGGCTGATCTCGCGGGCACCCGAGCGCCGCACCCGGACGGCCGCCGAGCATGAACCCGCCGAGTGAGGTGCTGTTCAGCTCCGACCTGTGGAGCCGGGCCCTGGAGGGCTACGCGAGCGACACCCGGCTGACGGTGATGCTGTTCGATGCCGGTGGCCGGGTGGCGCTCGGCCCGCTGCACCCCACTCCGCTGTTCCAGTTGTTCCATGAGGGAGGCTACGACCCGGAGATCCTGGCCGAGTGCGCCCGCCGCTGCCTGGCGCAGACCGACAGCCGGCCCGCGGTGCTGGTGTCCGAGGTCTACGGCCTGGCGGTGGTCGGCGTTTCGCTGGTGCTCGAGGGCGCGGTGGTGGGGGCGGCCGTCGCGGGGTACGCCTTCGTGGACTTCTCCCAGGTCTCCGAGATCCAGCGCCTGGCCAGCAACGCCGGCATCCGGTTCGAGCGCCTGTGGGAGGTGGCCCGGACTCAGAAGCCGGTGCCGCGGCAGCGTCTCCTGCTGAACGGCGAGCTGCTCCAGGTGCTGGGCGACGCGCTGCTGAGGGAGAACTACCGGACCCGGCAGTACGAACAGGCGGTCGTGGAGCTGGAGGAGGTCGCAACCGCGCGGGAGCGGACCCACCAGGAGCTGGAGCGCACGGTGTCGGCGCTGCGGGAGAGCGAGGCCGGGCTGCGGGCCCACGCCGACGAGCTGACCCGGTTCAACCGCGTCGCGGTGGGGCGCGAGCTGCGCATGATCCGTCTCAAGCAGGAGGTCAACGACCTGTGCCGCCGCCAGGGCGAGCCGGCGCGGTACCGGCTCGACTTCACCCAGGAGAGCGGGGACGGCGGTGGCTGAGCCCCGCCATCGGCGCCCGCGGGGCGCGGGGAAGGCGAGCGCGCCCGACCAGCCGCCCGAAGCCGCGCTCGCGGACGGAAGCGGTGTGCCGCTGGAGGCGATCCTGTGCACCGAGGAGCTGGAGCGGCGGCCGCGGCGGCCGGCCGACCATGCGACCGAGAACCGCGCCCTGGTGTCGCTGGCCCAGGCCCTCGCCGATTCGCCGGGCACGATCCTCCAGACCCTGGCCGACACCATCCTCGAGGTCTTCCGGGCGGGCTCGGCCGGCGTCAGCCTGCTGACCAAGGCGGACGGCGGGAAGCGCTTCTACTGGCCGGCGATCGCCGGGCAGTGGCGGCCCCACATCGGCGGCGGCACGCCCCGCGACTTCGGCCCCTGCGGCGACGTGCTCGACCGCAACGCGCCCCTCCTGTTCCGGCACATCGAGCGGCGGTACACCTACTTCCTCCCGGTGGTCCCGGCGGTGGAAGAGTGCCTGCTGGTCCCCTTCTACGTGGAGGGCACCGCGGTCGGCACCATCTGGGCGGTGACCCACGACCCGCAGCGCAAGTTCGACGCGGAGGACCTTCGCCAGCTCGAGAGCCTGGGCCGGTTCGCCTCCGCGGCCTACCAGGCGCTGGAGCAGCTCGACCTGGTCGAGCGGCGGGAAGAAGCGCTGCGGCGGAGCAGCGACGAGGCCCGGGACTCGCGCCTCGCCGCGCTCAACCTGATGGAGGACACGGTCCAGTCCCGCCAGCTCGCCGACGCGCTCAACGCCCGGCTCGCCAGCGAGATCGTCGAGCGCAGCCAGAGCGAGGAGGCGGTGCGCCGGCGCACCGCCCAGTTCGAGACCCTGCTGGGCCAGGCCCCGATCGGGGTCTACCTGGTGGACGACCGCTTCCGGATCCGCGAGGTCAACCCCACGGCGATTCCGTTCTTCGGTGCCATCCCCGACCTGATCGGCCGGGACCTGGGCGAGGTGCTGCACCGCCTGTGGCCGGAGCCGTACGCGGACCAGGTAGTCGCCCTGTTCCGCCAGACGCTGGAGACCGGCGAGCCCCACCTGACGCCGGAGCAGAGCGAGACCCGGCTGGACCGGGGGCAGATCGAAACCTACGAATGGCGGATCCACCGCATCCCGCTCCCCGAGGGCCGGCATGGCGTGGTCTGCTATTTCCGGGACATCTCGGCCCAGGTGCTCGCCCGGCGAGAGCTGGCGGAATCGCAGGAGCGGCTGCGCCAGACCGCCAAGATGGAGGCGATCGGCCGGCTGGCGGGAGGGATGGCCCACGACTTCAACAATCAGCTCCAGGCGCTGAGCGGGTTCGCCGAGTTCGTGGCCCGCGACCCTGGCCTGGGCGGGGATTCGCGCCAGTACCTGCAGGAGGTCCGCAAGGCGGCCGACCGGATGGCCAGCCTCACCCGCCAGCTCCTCGCGTTCAGCCGCCAGCAGGTGCTCATGCCCGAGACGCTGGACCTGAATGTCGCGGCGCGCGACTCCCAGGCGCTGCTCGGGCGGCTGATCGGCTCCAACGTCGAGATGCGGCTCGCGCTCTCCCCCGAGCCGGTCTGGACCCGGGCGGACCGGGGTCAATTGCTCCAGGTCCTGATGAACCTGGCGGTCAACGCCCGGGATGCGATGCCGGACGGCGGTGAGCTGCTGCTGGAGACCGGGTATCGGGAGGTCGGGGCCGAAGGCGGGGTCGGCGCGGCCGGTACGCCAGTGCCCTCCGGCCGGTACATCGAGCTGGTCGTGACCGACTCGGGGGCGGGTATCGCCCCGGAGGACCTCCCCTATCTGTTCGAGCCGTTTTTCACCACCAAGCCGGTGGGGAAGGGCACCGGCCTGGGACTCGCCACGATTCTCGGGATCGTCAGCCAGAGCAACGGGTACGTGTGGGCCGAGAATGCGCCGTCCGGCGGCGCGCGCTTCACGGTGCTCCTGCCGCTCGCGGCCGGGCGGGAGGAGGCCGCTCCGGGAAGGCCGGACGAGGGAGCGGCCTTCCGGCGGGGCTGCGTCCTGGTGGTGGAGGACGAGGAGGCGGTTCGCGCCATGCTCGTGCGGGCGCTGGAGGCCGAAGGCCATGAGGTGTTCCAGGCACGTCACGGGGCGGAAGCCCTGGACCGGCTGGAACGGGAGGAAGGCGAGGTGGACGTCGTGATCAGCGATCTGGTGATGCCGGTGATGGGCGGCCGGGAGCTGGGGCAGCGCCTGGCCGCGGATTGGCCGGAGCTCCCGGTGATCTGGATCTCCGGGTACCCCCGGGACGCCGCGCTGGGAGCGGGTGTGCCGCGGGAGGGCCAGCGCTTCCTGCAGAAGCCGGTGCCGGCCGACCTCCTGATCGGGACGGTGCGGCAGGTGCTGGAGAGTCAGGTGGCTGCCGGGCCGGAGTAGGCCGAGAACACCACCGCGTTGTCATCCCGAGCGCAGCGAGGGACCTACTGATCTGGCATCGAACAGCGGCCGTAGTAGATCCCTCGCTGCGCTCGGGATGACAACGAGGCTTCGAGAATGACGACGCCCCGCTACCGTTCCAAGCCCTACCGTTCCACCCCTACCGTTCCAACCCCTTCCGATCCCAGCCGCCCAGGTTCGCCGCCGCGGCATAGGTGCTCTGCAGGAACTCGAGCAGCGCCGCGTCCGGATCGGGCGCGGTGCGCACCGCCTCGTAGGGCAGCACCCACTCCCGCAGGCCCATGTGGTACCCTGCCGCCGCGGGCGCAATCGGCGCCTCCGCGCAGCCGGCGGGCTCGGGGTACGCGTAGGCATAGAACGCCGGCTCGTCCACGCCGCCACCGCCCGGCCACCAGCCGGCGCTGATGCACTCGTGGGAGTAGGCCTCCCGTGTCACCCAGTCGGCCAGGTTGGGCACGCCCCCCGGATGGGTGGGCGCCGGACGGCCCGAGAAACGGGTGCAGGAGAGATCGAAGCTCCCCCACCAGAAGTG
>DASUFQ010000025.1:0-2044 GCA_036274515.1 Gemmatimonadales bacterium
CCCCTCCAGCACGCTGCCGGTCGGCCGCGGGGTCCGGAGCCCTGCCTCGCGCCGGTGGTGCGCTTCCTGTGCCGCGGCCAGGAGCCGGGTCATGGCAGCGTTCCGGTCCGCCGCCGCCTCGCCCCACCACCCGGGCGCGGCGCGGACGGTGGCCCAGTCCTCGGCGCTGGCGTCGGCCACCCAGCCGCCGTCCGCCAGGCGGGGGAGGACCGACCGAGTCAGGCTCTCGCGCAGCTGGTCCCCGGTGAGCTCCGACCGGGGCAGCCCCGGGATGGTCTCCACCGCGCTGAGGAAGGTGCTGCGGTAGCCCAGGACCAGGCGGTCGAGGCCCACCGAACCGTCGGCGTCGGCGGCGCCGACGAGCGCGGCCAGCGCGAGCGAGAGCGAGGCATCGCGCTGGGCCAGCGTGTCGAGCCACCCGGCACTGGTCATGCCGGTGCCGCCGGGACCGAGTCCGCGGGCTGCACCGGCGCGGGCGCCGGCGTGGAGTCGCGCTGGGCCGCTGCCTTCGGCTCGAGCTGGACGCCGTCCACCTGGCCCTGGATCTCCACCCGCTCCACCCCCCCGCCCGGCTCCTGCTTCATCAGGACCAGGATCCGGTTGCCGCGCGCGTAATTCAGCGAGGGCACGCCGGGGCGCGCCGGATCCCACACCTGGTAGAAGGAACTGGCGTCCTTCCACGACTCGATCCGGCTCACCACCGTCTTCGACTTGCCCGCCGAGTCGATCGTCGCGAATCGGGCGGTGACGGTGTCGCCCCGCAGCCAGTCGCGGCGGGAGGCGGTGGTGTCCTCGCCGCTCGCCACCCAGGCGTTCCCGAAGGCTCGCGCCTCCCGCAGTACCTTTTCCGGCGTGTCGAGGGCCAGCGAATCCGCCCGGATCTCGTAGGTGGCCGACACAGCGTGCGGTCGGCCCGCGGTCCCCCAGGCGGTCGTCTGCTCCAGCATGCGCGCGTTCACGTCGAGGCCGATCGAGTCGGCGTCGAGCGTCCAGTCGGCGCTCACCGCCTTCCCTGCCCCGTTGGCCTGGACGAATGTCAGGTCGTTCTTCTCCAGCGTCAGGTCGATCTGGCTCCCGGCCAGGGAAAAGGGATCCTGCCCCAGCCCCCGCACAAGCGCGTTCCGGACCAGCGCGCCGTCCTGGCCGGCGCCGGTATCGAGCCGCATCGAATCGGCGCTGGCCGCCACGTCGCTCCGGTCGATGGTGACCCGCCCGCCGGCCCAGAGCCGGTCCTCGCCCTTCATCCGCACCCGGTCGCCGACGATCACGTACGGCTCCTGCGCCACGCCGCTCGAGTCGTGGGGGACGTAATCGATGGTCGGCCGGCCGGGGGCGAAGACCTCGACGGTGTCCCGCAGCCCGGGCACAACGCGGAAGTAGTCCAGCGCCGGGCCGCGGAGGCTCGAGCCCCCGGTGTTGCGGGTCACCACGTTCCCCCGCGCCTCCCAGCGCTCGCCGTCCCGGCGGTAGGTGCCCCGGTCGGCGGTCATGACCATCGAGGAGTCCTCGTACCGGACGTTGCCGATGAACTCGATGACCTGGCTGGCGTAGGACGCAAGGCTGTCACTCCGGATCCGGACGGTGGTGCCCCGGCAGCTGAGCCGCACATTGCCGCCGGCGAAGTAGTTGTCCGACCCGAGGCCATATCCGCGGTCGGCGTGGTCCAGGGTGATCAGGCACCGCTGGCCCGGCTGCTGCGCGGCGGCCGGCGCTGCCACGAGCCCCGCGGCGGCGATCCCGAGCAACGCGGCCAGGGCGCCCTTCATTGCCCGGGCAGGACCACCCCCTCGGCGGCCCGCCCGCGGGGGTTCGAGGTCGTCATCCGCTGGAAATTCGGGTCGGAGGTGAACCCGCTCCCCTCGAGATGGTTGCCGCCCTGGTCGTAGGCGTAGTGCTGGTCGGTCGAGATCTCGTTCTTGCCAGGATCGTAGTCCAGCTTGTCGCTCCGCAGGGTGCGCGTCCCGTCGCTCGACCGGACCACCACCCTGCCCCGGCCCTCCATGGCGCCCGTCATCGTGTGATAGGTGCCCTCGCGCGCCGTGAG
>DASUFQ010000026.1:0-2828 GCA_036274515.1 Gemmatimonadales bacterium
CGTCAACCGCTCACACCTCGACGCCCACCTCCGGTCGATCACGGTCTACGCCGTCTTCTTCCCCGTCATCGAGATCCTGGCGTCGGTGGCGCTCGCCCTCCTCCTCTGGTACGGCGGCCTCCGGTTCGCCAGCCAGACGCTGACGGTCGGCACCCTGGCGGCGTTCATCCAGCTCACCCGGCGGTTCTTCCAGCCGCTGCAGGATCTCTCCGAAAAGTTCAACCTGGTCCAGAGCGCGATGGCCTCGTCCGAGCGGATCTTCGGCCTGCTCGATGCGCCCGTCACCGTCCCGGAACCGGTCACCCCGTCTCCGCTCCCGCGGGCCCTGCGCGGCGAGGTCCGGTTCGAGGGGGTCTGGTTCCGCTACCGTCCCGAGGGCGACTGGGTGCTCCGCGACGTGTCGTTCACCGCCTCGCCGGGGCAGACGGTGGCGCTGGTCGGGCAGACCGGGGCGGGGAAGACGACGGTGATCAGCCTGCTGCTCCGGTTCTACGACCCGGAGCGCGGGCGGATCACCCTCGACGGCGTGGACATCCGGGACCTCACGACCTCCGACCTGCGCCGGTGCATCGGCTTCGTGCAGCAGGACCTCTTCCTCTTTTCCGGCGACCTGATGCACAACCTCCGGCTCGACGCCCCGGTGCCCGAGGCGGCGGCGCACGCCGCCGCCGCCCAGGTCGGCGCCGACCGGTTCATCGGCCGGCTGCCCGCGGGGTACGCGCACGTGCTGGGGGAGCGGGGAAAATCGCTGAGCGTCGGGGAGCGGCAGCTGCTGAGCTTTGCCCGGGCGCTGACCCTCGACCCGCGCATCCTGGTCCTCGACGAGGCCACCAGCTCGGTCGACACCGAGGCGGAGGCGCAGATCCAGCGGGCCATCGGCGAGCTGATGGCGGGGCGGACGAGCATCGTGGTGGCGCACCGGCTCAGCACCATCCTCCATGCGGAACTGATCCTGGTGTTCCACCACGGGGAGATCCGCGAACGGGGCGGCCACCGCGAGCTGCTGGAGCGCCGCGGCCTCTATGAGCGCCTCTACCGGCTGCAGCTGGCGGCGCAGGACGGTTCCTTGCCTTCCCGGGCGGCGACGGGGTAGGTTTTTGAAGATGATTCAGCTTGAACTTGGCAGCCAGCGCTGGCCGCTCGCCACCGGAGAAACCGTGATCGGGTCGTCGCCAGCGGCGGCGGTGCGCCTCGAGCACTCGGGTGTGCTCGCGCGCCACGCACTGGTCCAGGCCACCGGCGGCGGCGCGGCCATCCGAGTAGCGGAGGCCGGCGCCGCCGTTTCGGTCAACGGGGTGCGCCTCGGCGCGGACCCGGTCCCGCTCCTGCACGGCGACAAGCTGCAGGTCGGCGGCGTCGAACTCGTGGTCGTGGACCAGCGCCAGGACGGCACCACCCGCCTGTCCGATGCCAGCGCGCTTCGCGCCGCCACCGAGCGGCCCGCGGCCGCCCCGGCAGGGGCCTCCGGGGGGCGGCTGGTCAGCCTGAGCGACGGCCGGGAATACCAGGTGGCCGACGCCCCGCTCGTGTTCGGTCGCGACGCCTCGTGCGATGTCGTCATCGAGTCCACCGACGTGTCGCGGCGCCACGCGTCGATTGCGGTCGGCCCGCGGGGGTACGTGCTGGAGGACACCAGCTCCAACGGCGTGCTGGTCAATGGGGAGCGCGCCGAAGCGAACCGGGTCCTGGCCCGGGGCGACGTGCTGCGCATCGGGCCGGCGGAGTTCCGCTTCTATGCCGATGCCGCCCCGGCGCGGACCTCCCCGCCCCCGGGGGCGGCGCACCGCCTGTACGACACCGTCCACGGCATCCCCGCCATGGTGCCGGCGTTCCCCAGCCGGCCGACCGCGCCCCCGCCGCTCGCCACCGTGCTGGTCCGGACCGGCAGCCTCAAGGGCCAGCGACTCCCGATCCGCACCCCCGTGGTCAACATCGGCCGGGCCGACTACAACGACCTGGTGTTTGGCGAGGAAAGCGTGAGCGCCGCCCACGCCAAGCTCCAGCGCCGCGAGGAGGTCTGGGTCCTGGCCGACCTCGATTCCACCAACGGCACCTATGTCGACGGCGACCAGATCCGGGGCGAGGTGCCCCTGATGCCCGGCTCCACCGTCCGCTTCGGCGACGTGACCGTCCTCTTCGACCCGACCGACGCCCGCGGCCCGCAGCCGCCCGGTGGCGGGACACGGGTCCAGGGCGCCATCGCCATTCCCGATACCCCCCGGATGCCCGGCGTGCGGACCCCGGTCCGCGAGGCGGCCCGCACCCGAATGCCTTCCCGGCCCGCCAGGCGGGGCTTCCCGGTCCGGACCCTCCTGGTCGTCGTGGCGCTTGCCGCGATTGCCGCCCTGGCTGCCTACTACTTCTTCGGTCGCTGACGAGGCCCCGTGCACTTTACCTGCGCCGCGCGTACTGATGTGGGCGTCGTCCGCTCCGGCAACGAGGACAATTACCTCATGCTGGCGGACCGCGGCGTGTTCATCGTGGCCGACGGCATGGGCGGGCATGCCGCCGGCGAGGTCGCGAGCGAGATGGCGGTGCGGATCATCTCGCGGGAAATCGGCTCGCTCCGCGGCATCCCCGACGCCGAGGCGTCGGAACGGATCGCGCGCGCCATGGTGACGGCGAACGAGGCGATCTTCGAGCGCACCCTCTCCGAGCACGACAAGCGCGGCATGGGCACCACCGCAACCGCGCTGGTGCTCCTGCCGGGCCGGTACTTCATCGGCCAGGTGGGCGACAGCCGGGCCTACCTGCTGCGCGACGGCGAGTTCCTGCAGGTGACCCGCGATCACTCCTACGTGCAGGAACAGGTCGACGCGGGGCTCCTC
>DASUFQ010000027.1:0-34207 GCA_036274515.1 Gemmatimonadales bacterium
CTTCCGCCTCCTCTTCGACCGGTGGAAGCGGGGCGACCCGCCGCGGTTTCGGCGCCGCCTCCTCGGTTTCGGCCTGGCGTTCCAGGCGCTGGAGCGGGTGCCAGGCGATCGTCAGGAGGGTGAGCGCCGAGAGCGCCAGGAAGCCCAGGAGCAGGGCGCCCGCAAAGCCGACGATGTCGTAGGCGCCCGAGGCGAGGAACCCCGGCGCGAGTCCGGTCATCCGGGCACCGAGTTCCCGGCCCGCGACGTCAGGCACCAGGTCGTCCGGGGTGACCCGGGTCAGCACCCCGATGACGTACGGAACGACGACGCTCAGCCCGGCGGCGAGGAGCGCCGCGCGTTTCATGTCGAGCCTCGGCAGGCGGTCGAACCCCGCAAGGCCCAGCCCCAGCCCCAGGAGCGGCACACCCAGGGCGCCGATGCCGAGCACCTGCCAGAGGAGGCCACCGAGCGCGGCGCCGACGGGACCCGTCAGCGGCACCGGCAGGAGGGTGAGCGCGGCGAAGAGCCCCAGGACCAGCGCGGTCACCGCGCCGAGGCGGCGTCGGGCGTCGGGCGTCACAGCAGGCTCGACGGGGTGGCGGCGATGGTGACCCGCCGTTCGTGGTAGGCCGGGAGGACCGGATAGGCGTCCTGGCGTGCCGCATCGACGATGTCGGCGTCGTAGCCCAGGGCGAGGAGATCGGCGCCGCCGCGGCTGGCCCGGAGCGGCTTGTCCCAGGCCGGTCCGTACCGGCGGACCAGGTCGAGGCTCGCCTGGGCCGCATCGTTCATCCCCGCGCGCTTCCGGCTGTTGCCGGTCACCTCCGCGAGCAGCCGGCCGGCGGCGTAGGCGTCATCGAGCGCGAAGGACCGTTCGCGTCCGGCGCAGAGGATGAGCAGCTCGCCCCGGGCATCGACCACGTCCCGGGCGGCGGCGGCAGCAGCGGCGAGGTTGACCGCGCCGGCCAGGTACACCGCCGCCGCGCCCTGGGTGGCGAGGAGGGCGGGTGTGCCGTTGGTGGTGGTCATGACGAGGGTGCGGCCGCGGACGGCGGCGGCGGTCATCTCGAGGGGGCTGTTCCCCAGGGCGAACCCCGGGATCGGGCGGCCGCCGCGCTCCCCGCACAGCGTGACGTCGGCGCCCCCGATCGTCTGCGCCAGCCGCAGCGCCTCCTCGGTGCTGGAGGCGGGCAGGATGGCGCGCGCGCCGTGATGCAGCGCGGCGCACATCACCGTCGTGGCGCGGAGGATGTCGATGACGAAGATGGTCCGGCCGGTCGCCTGGCCGGGCAGGAGTCCCAGCGGCGAGAAGACGACGTCGAGCTTCATGCCTCGGGTTTCAGCAGCTGCGGCTCGCGCTCGAGGAACTTGGTGTCGACCTTGCCGGCCGCGAAATCCGGGTGCCGGATGACGCGGGCGAGAAAGGGAATGGTGGTGGTGACGCCCTCGAGGATGAAACTGTCGAGCGCCTGCCCCATGCGGTTGAGCGCCTCGCGCCGGTCGTTCCCGTGCACGATCACCTTGGCGAGCAGGGAGTCGTAGTGGGGCGGGACGGTGTATCCGGCGTACACATGGGTATCGACCCGGATCCCGGGCCCGCCCGGCGGGTGGTAGGCGGTGATGAGTCCGGGGCTCGGCTGGAAGTTCCGGTAGGGGTCTTCGGCGTTGATGCGGCACTCGATGGCGTGCCCGCGGAGGTAGCGTCCGTCGCCCTTGAAGCTGATGCGGTTGCCCGCCGCCACCCGGATCTGCTCCTTGACCAGGTCGAAGCTCGTGACCATCTCGGTGACGGGGTGCTCCACCTGGATGCGGGTGTTCATTTCCATGAAGTAGAAGCTGCCGTCCTCGTCGAGCAGGAACTCGATCGTGCCCGCCCCGACGTACCCGATGGCCGCGGCCAGCCGCACCGCCGCCTCGCCCATGCGGCCCCGCAGGTCCTCCGTGAGCGCGGGGCTGGGGCTCTCCTCGATCAGCTTCTGGTGCCGGCGCTGCACGCTGCAGTCGCGCTCCCCGAGGTGCACCACCGTCCCGTGCTGGTCGCCCATGACCTGGATCTCGACGTGGCGGGGGCGCGCCAGGTACTTCTCCACGTACACCGCCCCGTTGCCGAAGGCGGACAGCGCCTCGTTCTGGGCCAGCGAGAACGACTGGGTGAACTGTTCCGCGTCGAGCGCGATCCGCATTCCCTTGCCGCCGCCGCCGGCGGTGGCCTTGATGATGACGGGAAAGCCGATCCCCTCGGCGGCCGCCAGCGCCTCGTCGGCATCCTCGATGGTGCCCGGCGTGCCCGGCACGGTCGGGACCCCCGCCTCCTTCGCCAGCCGGCGCGCCGTGGCCTTGTCGCCCATCTGGCGGATCTGGTCGCCGGTCGGGCCGATGAAGGTGAGGTTGGAGGCGCGGCAGATGTCCGCAAACTCCGCATTCTCCGCCAGGAAGCCGTACCCGGGATGGATGGCGTCGGCGCCGGTGATCTCGGCGGCGGCGATCAGGTTCGGGATGCGCAGGTAGGAGAGCCGGCTCGGCGGCGGACCGATGCAGACGTCGTCGTCGGCAAACCGCACGTGCAGCGACTCGCGATCCGCCTCGCTGTAGACCGCCACCGTGGCGATCCCGAGTTCCCGGCAGGCCCGGATGACCCGGAGGGCGATCTCGCCGCGGTTGGCCACCAGCACCTTGGACAACGTCACGGCACGAAGCCCTGGGTGATGCCGCCGTCCTTGCCCGCGTCGTCGAAGGTCTTGTCGGACGCCGAGCTGACGCCGGAGACGCGGAGGGCAAACTCGCTCGGGTTGCTGCTGTAGAAGAGGGCGCTTTCGTAGGACACGACCCCCTCCTTGTACCACTTCATGAGCGACTGGTCGAACGACTGCATGCCGTAGGAAATGGTGCCCTCGGCGATGAGGTCCGGGATGTTGAGCGCCTTCTCGATGTCGCGGATGTTGTCCGCCACCGCCGCCGTGTTGATCAGCACCTCGGCCGCCGGCACCCGCCCGGTGCCGTCCTTCTTCGGCACCAGCCGCAGGCAGATGACTGCCTGCAATGCGGTCGACAGGAGCGAGCGGATTTCCTGGTGCTGGTGCGGCGGGTAGAAGGAGATGACCCGGTTGATCGTCTGGGTGGCGTCGGTGGTGTGCAGGGTCGAGAAGACGAGGTGGCCGGTATCGGCCGCCTTGAGCGCCGTGTCGAGGGTGTCGCTGTCGCGGATCTCGCCGATCAGGATCACGTCGGGGTCCTGCCGGAGCACGTGACGCAGGGCGGCGCCGAAGGTCAGGGTGTCGCTGCCCACCTCGCGCTGGGAGATGTTGGCCATCTGGTCGCGGTGCAGGAACTCGATCGGGTCCTCGATCGTGATCACGTTCACGCGGCGGTTCTGGTTGACGTGGTTGATCATCGCCGCGAGGGCGGTCGACTTGCCGGAACCGGTGATGCCGGTGACGAGCACCAGCCCGCGCGGGCGGACCGCCACCTCCTCGAGGACCGGGGGCAGCTTCAGCTCGCGGATCGTCTTGACCTCGTACGGGATCGCGCGGAAGGCGAAGGCCAGCGTGCCGCGCTGCTGGTAGATGTTGGTCCGGAACCGCCCGACGCCGGGGACGCCGATGGCGAAGTCCGCCTCCTTCTTTTCCGCGAACTCCTTGACCTGGCGCGGGGTCATGATCTGCTCAGCCAGCGCCTTCAGGTCCTCCGGACGAAGCGGCGGGAACTCCAGCGCCGTGAGCTCGCCGTTGACGCGGACGGTCGGCGGCCGGCCCACCTTGAGCAGGAGGTCCGAGCCGTTGCGGCGGACCATCTCCGCGATGGCCTTCTTGAAGTTGAACGGCGCGGCCGCGGGAGCGTCAGCCATTGGGGTCCACCCGGTACAGCACCTGGCCGAACTCGACCGGCGACGTGTCCTCGACCAGGATCTCCCGGATGACTCCCGAGACCTCGGCCTCGATCTCGTTCATGATCTTCATCGCCTCGATGATGCAGACGGTCTGCCCCTGCGTCACCCGGCTGCCCACCTTCACGTACGCCTCCGCCCCCGGCTCGGGCGCCTTGTAGAAGGTGCCCACCATCGGCGACTTGATGTCCTTGAGAGTCGAGGCGGGCGCCGCCACCGCGGCAGCGGGCGCCGCCCCCGGGGCGGCGGGCGCAGGGGGCGGCGGCGGCGGCGGCGCGTACATCGGGGGGGCCGCCATCATCGGCGTCGGCGGGTACGAGGCCGCCACACCATGGTTGGTCCGCGTGATCACGACGCTGGTGCCGAAGAAGCCCGTGACCTCGATCGAGCCCAGCTCCGGCGAGTCGCGGAGCAGCTCGGCGAGCTTTTTCACGTCCTTCAGCTCGATCGACTTGATGCCCGGCATCTTCTGGAGCAGCTGGGCCACCTGCTTCATTTCGTCGGCATTCACGCGCGTTCCTCCTCCGGCACGGGCTCCGGCCCGCGGTTAGACCAGCTCAACCAGTTCCGTCCGTCCGTCCGACAGGTCCCTCGGCCCGTCCGGCCCGAGGACGACGTCGTCCTCCAGGCGGATCCCGCCCCACCCGGGAAGATAGAACCCCGGCTCGATCGTCACCACCGCGCCCACCGGCAGGATGGTGTCGGCCGTGGCGCTGAGGCGCGGGGCCTCGTGCACCTCGAGGCCCAGTCCGTGGCCGAGCGAGTGCCCGAAGGCATCGGCCATGCCGCGCGCCGCGAGGACGTCCCGGGCAAGGGCGTCCGCCTCGCGCCCCGTCATCCCCGCGCGGATCTCGGTGCGGGCGCGGGCCTGCGCCGCCCGCACCGCCTCGTAGGCCTCCCGCTGGCGCGTGTCGGCGCGGCCCCCGACCACCACGGTGCGGGTCAGGTCGGAGCAGTAACCGTCCACCTGGGCGCCGAAGTCGAGCAGCAGGAACTCCCCCGGCCGGATCTCGCGTTCCGTCGTATGGGCGTGCGGCAGCGCCGCCCGCGGGCCGGAAGCAACGATCGTCTGGAACGGGTGCCACTCGCTCCCGCGCCGCCGCAGGGCGGCCTCCAGCCGGCTCGCCACCAGCAGCTCCGTCTGGCCCGGGTGGACGGTCGGCAGGACTTCCGCCAGGGCAGCCGTGGCGAGGTCCGCCGCGGCGGCGATGGCGGCCACCTCTTCCGGCGCCTTGGTGACCCGGAGGCCCTCGACCAGCTCTCCCATCGGGGCGGTCCGCCGCACCGACTGCTTCAGGCGCCCGGCGTCGCGCACCGTCAGGGCGTGCGCCTCGAACCCCACCGTGTCGTCGGGCGCCTCTCCACAGAGGCGGTGGAGCCGCTCCCAGGTGCTGGCGGCGTCGATCTCCACCCGCGCCGATTCGCCGACCTCGTCCGGCGCCTGCGTGGCGTACCGAAAGTCGGTGAAGAGGACCGCATCGTCCCGGCGCACCAGGAGGAGCGCGGCGGAACCGGTGAACCCGGTCAGGTACCGGATGTTGGGCAGGTGCGTGATCAGCGCGGCGTCCAGCCCCTCCGTCGCCATCCGCCGCCGCAAGCCGCCCTGCCGCTCCTCGCGCCGGTCACCCGCCACGCAGACGCTCCACCAGCGCCCGCAGCCCCACCGGATAGCCCCGTGGCCCGAGGCCGGCAATCACGGCGACCGCCAGGTCGGCGAGCACCGTGTGCCGCCGCTCCGGCTCGCGCCCGAAGATGTTCGTGAGGTGCACTTCGACGAAAGGAACCTGGACCGCCAGGAACGCGTCGCGCAGCGCCAGGCTGGTATGTCCGAAGGCGGCCGGATTGATGACCGCACCGTCCACCCGGGCGTGCAGCTGCTGGACGGCGTCGACCAGCGCCCCCTCGTGATTGGTCTGGAACCACTCCAGCTCGACGCCGAGCGCGGCCGCCTCGGCGCGGGACAGGGCCTCGATGTCGGCCAGGGAGCTCGAGCCGTACACATCGGGCTCGCGCCGGCCGAGGAGATTGAGGTTGGGGCCGTTGAGGACGGCAACCCGCATCAGCGCTTCAGGCTTTGCAGCCAGACGTGGAACTGGTCGAGGTCTTCCTCGTCGTCCGCGGGGCGCGCGGCCCGCACCGAGCCGGCGGAGGTGCGACCGGTCGGGGCGGGCGCCCCGCCGCCGAAGAAATCGTCGAAGGAGAACCCGCCCGCGCCGTCGGCCTTGTCGGCGGCGGGCGCGTTGGCCGCCGGCGGGACCGGCGACGGATCCTCGCCGAAGATGGCCCCGAGCGACAGGCGGTCGATGGCAGGGCGCGTGGGCGCGCCGGAGGCCGTCGCCTCGTCCGCGGACTCGCCGGATTCGTCGTCCGACTTGGCCACGTCCTCGACCCGCGGCGGTTCGGGGAGATCCACCGGCGCCGGGCGCGACCCGAGCATCCCGCCGAGGAACGCCGCCACCGCCTTCCCCCCGGTGACCGATGCGGCGAAGGAGGGCGCCGCGTTGGCGCCTGCCAGCTCCGCGAGCGTGGACTCCAGCTCCTGGATCCGCGTCCGGAGCCGCTCGTTGGCCGGATTCCGGTCGTAGAGGATCCGGTAGACGCCCAGCGCCTCGGTCGGGTGACCCTGCGTGGCGTACAGTTCAGCCATGCTCTCGGTCACCACGAGCACCGGCTCCTCGTCGGATTCGGCGACCGGCTCGGCCTCTTCGTCGTCGAGCGCTTCCTCCTCATCGACCGGCGCGATCCCGGCGATGGCGGCGTCGAAGCTGTCGGGAGCGCGGGATCCGGCGTGGGTGGGCTCGGCCGGCACGAACTCCTGCTTCTCCGCGACGTGCATGGCCCACGCGAACGGGGCCTCCTCCTCCTCCTCGTCCCCGCCGGCCTCCGGCACGTCCGCCGGCTCCGCTTCCGGCGGCGCGGCGCTGCCCAGTTCCTCGGCGATCACCGATGGCGGCCCGGGCACGGCGGGTTCCTCCGCCGCCACCGGCGGCGGTTCCTCGGGTGCCGGCGGATCAGTCGGCCCCAGCAGCGTCTCCGAGTCGTTCGCCACCTGATACTCGGCCCCGGCCATGCTGGTCAGGATGATCTCCTCCTCGCGCTCCAGCACGAACTCCTCATATGAGGCCCGCGCGCCGTCGGCCGCCGCATTGTCGGACTCGAAGCCATCGACCGGGGCGACCTCCTCGTCGGCGCCGGTGCTCGCCAGGATCGACCCGCTGTCCTCGGGCGGGGCGAGGGGATCGGCGGCCGTGGGCTCGACCCACGACGAGATCGAGGCCTCCTCGACCTCGGCCGGCGCCTCCCAGAGGGCGGTCGGCTCGAGGAACTCCTCGACCGCGGCAGGGGCGTCGGCGGCGGTGTCGCCGGGGGGGGCGCCGTACACCGGCTCCGGAGCGGGTTCGGGGGGCGCGGGGGGTGGCGGGGAGGGCGCCCGGGAGGCGACGGGGACGGCCTGGATGCGCGTCAGCTGCTCGCGCGCCTCGTCGTTGCTCCGGTCGACCTCCAGGAGGTAGGTCAGGAACCGCACGGCCTCGTCGTTTCGGCCCTGCCGTTCCATGATGTCGGCCAGCGACTTCAACGCGATGACGTTTTCGTTGTCGAGGTCGAGGACCCGCGAGAAGGCCGCCTCGGCGCCATCATCGTTGCCGAGGTCGAGGTGACAGCGACCGAGGATGACGCTGCCGGGGATGTAGTCGGGATTGAGCTCCAGGCCGACCTGGATCACCTCCAGGGCGCGTGCGACCTCCTCGCTCTTCCTCAGCGCGTCCGCGAACGGCGCGGCAAACCGCCGCGGGTTCTCGTTGAACTGACGCTCGAGTTTTTCAATCTCGCGAGAGTAGGCCATTCCGGTCCCTGGACGCGTAAGTTGTTGCGGGGATTGACTTCAGAGTAAGGCGAAAACGCGACGCTGTCAACCGCCCCGCGGGGCTTCCCGCTTGAGATTGTCCGTTGCCCCGCTTAGACTTATCCCTCTTTTTCCACCACGTCCGGAGCCGGGATCCCAGCAATGTCGATGCAAGTCTTTCGGAACAGCGCCAAGCCCCTGATCTACATCGTCACCGCCTCGTTCGCGCTCTGGCTGGTGTTCGACCTGAGCGGCCTTTCCGGGGGGACGGGGCTCCTGTCCCAGACCAGCGCCGGCAAGGTGGACGGGCAGACGATCGAGGCGCGGTACTACACCACCATGGTGCAGCAGGCCATCGAGGAACGGCAGCGCACCTCGACGACACCCCTCACCCTGGACGACATCGTCAGCATCCGGAACGAGGTGTGGCGCCAGATCATCGAGTCCACCGTCCTGCAGCGCGAATACAAGCGCCGCGGCCTGGTGGCCACCCCGCAGGAAATCGCCGAGGCGATTCAGAGCTACCCCCCGCCGCAGCTCCAGTCGGTGGAGCAGTTCCAGACCGGCGGCAGCTTCGACGTGGCCAAGTACCAGCGGTGGCTTGCCTCCACCGCCGGGCAGCAGTACGTCCCCCTCCTCGAGGCGCAGTACCGCGAGCAGATCATGCAGAGCAAGCTGCTCCGCGTGGTGACGGCGGACGTCTACCTCTCCGACCCGGCGCTGTGGCAGATGTACCGGGACCAGAACGAGACCGTCAAGGTCGAGCTCGCCGCCATCCTGCCGCGCCGCGCCATCGCCGACAGCGCGGTGCAGGTCACCCCCGAGGAGCTGCGGGAGTACTACAAGGCGCATCCGGACCAGTTCAGCCGGCCCGCCACCGCGTACATGAGCTTCCTGGCCCTGCCCCGGCTTGCCAACGCCAGCGACACCGCGGCGGTGTACCAGCAGGCCCTGGCCGCCCGCCAGGAGATCCTGGACGGGGCGCCGTTCGCCGAGGTGGCCCTCCGCGAGTCGTCGGACAGCGCCTCCGCCGCCAACGGCGGCAGCCTGGGCGAATGGACGCGCGGGTCGATGGTCGAGGCGTTCGACGCCGCCGCCTTCTCCCTGCCGCTCAACACCCTCTCGATGCCGGTGCTCACGGACTACGGCTACCACATCATCGAGATCACCGCCCGCAAGGGGAACACCGCCACGGGCCGGCACATCCTCTTCCCGATCGTGGTCACCGGCACGCACCGCGACCAGATCGACGCCCGGGCCGACTCCCTCGAGGAGCTCGGCGCCAGCCGGCTCGACCCGGCGGCGCTGGACACCGTCTCCCGCGCGCTCGGGCTCCCCATCGGTCCGGCCACGCCGGTCCAGCAGGGCACCCAGCTGCAGCTCGGCACGCGCGTCATCCCGGATGCCGGCGCCTGGGCGTTCCAGGCCAAGCTCGGGGAGGTGAGCCCGATCATCGAGACCCCGATCGGCTACTACCTCTTCCGGCTGGACAGCATCTCGGCGGAAGGCGTCCCGCCGCTGGACGCGATCGGCGACGCCGTCACCATCGCCGTGGTCCAGGACAAGAAGACCACGCTGGCGCAGGAGCTCGCGCGGAACTACCTGAAGCGGGTGCGCGAGGGCAGCACGATGGAGCAGGCCGCCGCCGCGCTCAACGTCACCCACCAGGTGCTGGGGCCGTTCAACCGGATCGAGAGCCCGGTGCCGAACCCGGTGCTCACGGGGGCGATGTTCAGCCTCCCCGTCGGCACGGTGAGCGACGTCCTCGACACGCAGGACGGGATCTACATCGTGAAGGTGCTGGCACGCACCCCGGCCGACACCGCCGCCTTCAAGAAGGGCCTCGAGGCGTACCGGACCGACGCCATCCGGCGCGCGCGCCAGGATCGCGCCCGGAATTACCTCGCCGCCCTGCAGGACCAGGCCAAGGTCGTCGACCGCCGCGCCACGCTCTTTCCCACCAGCGCCCAGGCCGAGGCCAACGCGACCTCGCCGCTCGGCGGCAAGCAGGGGGGCGGGATCTAGCGGGATCCGGCCGCCCGGAACGCAGGAGGGGCCGGCCCGGGCAGATGCCCGGTCCGGCCCCTCGGGTTTTCAGCGGGGCGGCCTTATTGCGAGAGGCGCTTCGGCTCGCCGGAGCCGGTGGAGGCGCTGTTGGACGGCGGCGCCTCCCCCCCGGGCGACCGGGGGAACTGCGTGCGCTCGTCGGGGCTGTTGATCGCGTCGCCGGCGTCGGAGATGCTCCGCTTGAATTCCCGGATCCCCTTGCCGATGGACGAGCCGATTTCGGGCAGGCGCTTGGCCCCGAAGACCAGCAACACCACCACCATGATGATCATCAACTCGGTGAAGCCGATGTTTCCCAGCATACTGTCCGCCTTTAGAAGAGGGACCGCGCGATGAAATAGGCCAGGAGGACGCCCACCAGGCTCAGCAGCGTCACATCGAGCCCCACCGGTCCCAGCGTGAAATTAACCACGAGGAGGTCCACGGAGACAGGCCCCACCGTCGGGTTGACGGCGGTGGTGAAGAAATCCCGTGCCGCGCTCTCCGGCAGGAACCGCCGCAGCAGTGCCGTGAGGAACCCGCCGGCGAGAAAGCCGGTGGTCAGCACGCCGAGGTAGAATCCGGGCCGCCGAGGTCCGCCCGCCATCAGCTCCTCCGATCCAGGACGTAGGGAATGCTCGCCCGCAGGGCCTCGCGCGCCGGGCTTGGCGTCAGCGCCTCCAGCGCCTCCTCCGCGCCCGCCGACAGCGACTGGGCGCGCTCCCGCGCGTACTCCAGCCCGCCGGCCTCGGTCACCGCCTCGACCACCTCGGCGATCTGCGCATCGGTGGGGTCGTCGGTATCCATCAGGGCGGCGACCTGCCGGCGCTGGGCCGGCGCGAGGCGCGGCAGGGCGTAGATGAGCGGCAGCGTGACCTTGTGCTCCCGGAGGTCGGCGCCGACCGGCTTGCCGGTGACGGAGGCGTCGCCGGTGTAGTCGAGCAGGTCGTCCACGATCTGGAAGGCCATGCCGAGCTGGAGGCCGAACTCGCGGAGCGCCTGGCGCTGGGGGAGCGGCGCCCGGATGGCGCCGGTTTCGCACGCGCCGGACAGCAGCGAGGCGGTCTTGGCCATGATGAGGAGGTCGTACTGCTCCTCCGAGAAGGCGAGGCGGTCGTGCGCCAGGAGCTGCCGCATCTCGCCCACCGTCATTTCGTTGGTGACCCGCCCCAGGATGCGCAGCGGCTCCAGGTCGGCCAGGCGCACCAGCTCGGTGACCGCCCGCGAGTAGAGGTAATCGCCCATGATCACCGACACCTGGTGGCTGAACAGGGCGTTGATGGTGGGCATGCCCCGCCGCCGGACCGAGTGGTCCACCGAGTCGTCGTGGACCAGGGTGGCCAGGTGGATGAGTTCCACCACCGCCCCGAGGGTGGCCGCCCGCGGGTCGGGCTCGCCGGTCGCCTCGTCGGCCAGCAGGAGGAGGGTCGGCCGGAGCATCTTGCCGTGCATCTGCAGGAGGTGCGCGTTCACCTCGGCGATCAGCCCGAAGTCGGCCTCGACGATGCGCCGCAACTCGCGGCGCACCTCGTCCAGGCGGCCGCGCACCGGCGCCTGAATGTCGGCGAGGGTGGCCGGAATCGCCTGCGTCACGGCGTCCCGCCCTTCGAGATGGCCCGCAACCGGTCGGCCAGGTCCATGAAGTGGATGTCCACGGCCAGCGCACGCCGGTAGTAGGGCTGAGCCTCCTGGGCCCGCCCTTCGGCCTCCAGCGCGCGCCCCAGCCAGTAGAGCAGCCCGATTTTCTCGTCGTCCTGGCCGCTCAGGCCGTCCACCGCCCGGCGCAGGATGGCCTCGGCCACCGCGAACTGCCCCTTGTCGAAAAAGGAGGAGCCGAGCGCCTCCGAGGTGCGGAGCCGTGCATCGGGGGAGCGGAGCGCCTTCTGGAACTCGGCGATGGCCTCGTCGAGGAGCCCCATCTCCTTGAAGGCGATGCCCAGGTCGTAGTGCGACTGGAAATCCTCGTCGTCGAGGTTTTCGTCGAGCCCGCGCTTGAACTGCTTGAGCATCTCGGCGAAGTCCCGCTCCTCGTCCCCGGTCGGCTCCTCGTCCTGCACCCGCATCCGGGTGTCCTTCGACTTCCCCACTGAATCCTGGTCCTGGACCAGGGCGCCCAGGTCGACGAAATCGTCGGAGGCAGGGCGCGCGGCCGGGGCGGGAGGGCCGCCCATGGCGGGCGCGGGGGGCGGCGGTGGCGCCAGGGCGTCGATCGCCGAGAGGGCTCGCGCGTTCCCCGGGTCGCTTTCGGCCACCCGTCCGTAGACCGCCAGCGCCTTGTCCACCGCACCCACCCGGACCAGCGCGTCGCCCAGTTCGAGGTAGGAGTCGATCACACGGGGCCGATGTCCGCCGCGGTAGGCCAGCTCGACCAGCTTCTGGAAGTACCGGATGCCGGAGGGCTCGAGGCGCGCCAGCTCCTGCGCCACGGTGTCGGCCTGGTCCCAGTCCTCCAGTTCTTCGAAGCGCGAGAGGGCCAGGTCGAGTTCCTCCACCCCGCGCTCGTGCTGCCCGATGGCCAGGAGCGCCTCGCCCAGCTCCCGGTGCACTTCCGGGTCGTCGGGATTGTCGAGGACCCGGTCTTCGAGCGCGGACACCCGCGCCTCCGCCGACAGTTCCTGCGCCGGCGCCGGCCCCGCTCCCCCGGATTCCTCCGTCAGCTGGAGCGCCGGGTCGTCCTCGGACCACACCGGGGGAGGGGCGGCGATGTAGGACTCCTCCTTCCCGCCGACATCGACCGAGAGGTCGACGTCGCCCAGGAGCGCCTCTTCCTCGATGCGATCCGGCGACGGCTCGTCCGCCGTGGCGCCGGAGATGTCGATCGTCAGGTCGGAAACGAGCCCGGTGCTGTCGGTCGCCACCAGCGGCACCGTGCCCGAGTCGTCGGCCACCCCGGGCTCGAACCCCTCGAGGAGTGCCGGCGCCTCGTCATCGGCCTCGAGCCGGGTATGGTCGGCCACGAGGTCGGGGTCGACCGGCAGGAGTTCCACGTCGTCGAGGTCGTCGACGCTGGCCCGCTCGAGCCCCTCCACCGGCACCACGTCGAACTCGGATGAATCGATGTCGAGGTCGGCCTGCATCATGTCGGAGGCCGAGACGGTCACTTCGCCGACGGGCGGGTCGAGCGCCGGGGGCGCCTCGACCGGCTCCTCCACGAGCCGCACCGGGTGCGACGGCGCCGCCGGGGCGGGCGGGGACCCGTAGGGGAGATCCAGCCCGATGTCCAGGAAGACCAGGTCGCCCCTGCGACGCGGTGCCGCCGCAGGGGTTGCCGGCTTGTCGTCGAGCTCGTGGAGCCGCTCGCGGGTGCGCTGGGCGCCGGCCTGGTCCCCCCGGCTCTCGAGATCGGAGGCGAGCTTCTCGAGCTGTTCCCGGGCCTCGGCGCCGCGGGAGGCCACGCGGAGCAGCTCGGCCAGCATGACGCGGATTTCGTCGCTGCTCGCAAACTGGTCGGCGAACGCCTTCACGTCGCGGAAGGCGTCGTCGCGCAGCCCCTCGCGGTTCATCCGCTCGAGGTACTCGATCAGGTTCTTCTTGGCCTCGATGGCCATGTTCTTCCGGGCGTGGAGCCGCGCCAGCTGGATGTAGGTGCGGGTGCGGTGGGGGTCGTACCGGAGGATCTTGCCGCAGACGGCGATCGCGTTGTTCGAGAATCCCTGCTCGCCGTACAGGTCAACGGCTCGCTCGTAGGACCGGACCGCGGCAGGGATGTCGCCCACCTTCAGGTGGAGGTCGCCGACCTTGTTGTAGAGCGCCAGGTCGGGGGCCTCCTCCGCGCCGGACTCGAAAGCATCGAGGACGCGCTGGTAGACCTCGATGGCCTTCCGCCACTCCTCCTTCTGCTCGTGTTTCCTGGCGGTGTCTTTGAGCTTTTCGAGGTTCATTCGGGCTCGGCCAGCAAGGGAGGAAAGCAGCGACAGGACTTGGACTTATGGCCCAAGCACAGCCGTAAGATATGGAGGGGCAAGGGGGGGAGCAAGTTAGGCGAGGACCGCCGGATCGAACGCCCCCGCCCTGATGCCCTCGGCCAGCCGCTCCAGGTCCGGGGCCGGGGCGCGATCCTCGCCCAGCGGGGGGACCGCGGGCTGGAGTCCGCGCAGCACGGCATGGAGACGCCCGACCCCCCGCCCCGGCGCCAGCGGCTTGAGCAGCTCGAGGCCCTGCGCGGCGCAGAGCAGTTCCGTGGCGAGGACGTACACCGCGTTCTCCAGGATCCGGCGCGTCTTGAAGGCGGCCCCCATGCCCATGGGCACGAAGTCCTCCTGGTTGGCGTCCGTCGGGATGGAGCCGACGCTGGCGGGATGCGCCAGGGTGCGCGACTCCGCCACCAGCGCCGCCGCTGTGATCTGGACCATCATGTACCCCGAGGAGAGGCCGGGCTCCGAGGTCAGGAACGCCGGCAGGCCCTGGGACAGGTCGGGGTTGACGAGGCGCTCGACCCGGCGCTCCGCGATGGCCTGCAGCGTCGTCAGGGCGATGGCGAGAAAGTCGAGTGCCTGCGCCACCGGCTGTCCGTGGAAGTTTCCGCCGGAGAGCACATCGCCGTTCTCGAAGACCAGCGGGTTGTCGGTGGAGGCGTTGAGCTCGATGGCCACCGTCTCGGCGGCGAAGCGAATGGCATCCCGCACGGCGCCGAGGACCTGCGGCGTGCACCGGAGGCTGTAGGCATCCTGCACCCGTTCGTCGCCCTCGCGGTGCGAGTCCCGGATGGCGCTGTCGGCC
This sequence comes from Gemmatimonadales bacterium, assembly GCA_036274515.1. GTDB lineage: Bacteria > Gemmatimonadota > Gemmatimonadetes > Gemmatimonadales > GWC2-71-9 > SPDF01. The sequence continues at coordinate 14,475 of DASUFQ010000027.1, forward strand.
AGCAGGGCCCGCAGCAGCTGCGCCGCCTCGATCTGGCCGGCGTGGGGACGGGCGGCGTGGATGCGGCTGTCGAACGGCGTCGGGGTGCCGCGGAGTGCCTCGAGACTCATGGCGGCCGCGCCGACGGCGGTGCGCCACAGGGTCTCGGCATCGTGCACCAGGAGGGCCAGAATGGCCGTCTGGGCCTGGGTGCCGTTGATGAATGCCAGCCCCTCCTTGGGGGCGAACCGGAACGGCGGGAGGCCGGCCGCCGCGAGCGCGGTGCCGGCCGGCACGCGGCGGGCGCCGTCGAACACCTCGCCCTCGCCGATCAGCGCCTGCGCCACGTGGCTCAGCGGCGCCAGGTCCCCGCTGGCCCCCACGCTGCCCTGCTCCGGCACCACCGGCACCAGCCCCGCGTTGATCATGGCCACGAGCGCCTCCACCAGGCGGGGACGGACGCCGCTCGTGGGACGGAGGAGCACGTTCGCGCGGAGAATCATCAGCGCGCGCACGATCTCCGCCGGCAGGGGCCGCCCGACGCCCGCCGCGTGGCTGCGGATCAGGTTGACCTGCAGCCGATCGAGGTCCGTCGAGGCGATCCGGACGTTGGCCAGCTTTCCGAAACCGGTGTTGACCCCGTAGATCGTCTGGCCGGACGCGAGCGCCGCCTCCACCCGCTTCCGGCTGGCGTCGAGGGCGGCGAGCGAGGCGGGCCGAACGCCAACGCGGCACGCTGGGGAGCGTGCCGCGCGAGCGACATCGGCGATGGTGAGCGACTCTCCGTCGAGCGTCAGCGTGTCGGTGGGCATCTGCCGAAGTTGCGCGGATGCCGCTGCCGGCACAAGCCCGGCCTAGCGCGCCACGGTGTGCCCCATCGGCGGGGCAACCCGCACGCCGCCGCCCCGGATCAGCTCGGGGTTGCCCGGGTCGGTCTGGTAAGACCAGTCGAGGATCAGGAAGTCCTGCCCGACGTGGGTCACCCGGACCGCGCCATACCTGGCGAAGCCGTCGCCGCCGTTCATCTCGAACACGTAGCCCCAGCCGACCAGCGCATCGATCGGCGCCGGGCTGTACAGCTGATTGGGGGCCCAGTCGACATCGGTCAGGTCGCCGACCGGCCCGGTGCCGTAGAATTCGACCCCGGTGCCGGCGCGCACCGGACGGAACCGGAGACCGCCGGCGCCGTTCCGCTCGACGACAAAATCGATGTCGGCGGCGGCGCCCGGGCCGATCAGGCCGAGTTCCGCCGGCTGGACGAAGCCGTCGAAGTTGAGGTCCTTCCAGAACCGGAAGCCGCTCTGCGCCGGGGTGGCCTCGATGGCGTGCAGGACGACATTCCGGGCGTCGGGGCGCGGGGTGTCGGCGCGGATCGGCGACCAGAGGCTCTCGTATCCCTCGACGCTCTGGGCGGTCACGGCGAAGCACCGCGGCTGCCCGTTGGGGAGCGCACCGGCGATGAACTCCGGCGCCACCGTCGTCCCCTCGAGATACCAGGCCTCGTCGCAGAAGCCGCTGTCGAGGTCGTAGGCGGCGCTGTAGATCCGGTACGCGGCGAACCGGGCCGGCGACGCGGCGTGCGCGTTGTCGGTCCAGTACAGCGCGATGGCCCCGTCGAGGCTGGTGCTGAGCAGGTTTGCCGGGGCCGGGAGGGCCAGCCGCTCGTCGATCGTGACGACCGGCCCGGGGACGCTTTCAACGCCGTACAGGTCCTCGGCGGTCACGTAGTACTGGAGGTCCGGGGGACCGTTGTCGTGGAAGGTGTTCGAGGTCGTGGTGCCCCGCAGGCCGTAGCTCTCGGCGGTCGACCCGCGGGAGTAGACATGCCAGACGGCGAGGTTGGGGTTGCCGTCGTCCGGCCACGAGAGGATCAGGCCGGAGGGAGCGGTGCCGGTGCCGATCGGTTCGAGCTGGTAATACAGCTGGGCCGGCGGCAGGATGCCCGCCGGCGGGCCGATCGGGTCGGAGTAGGTGTCGCAGGCGGCGAGAGTCAGGACGGCCGCACCGGCCCAGGCGAATCGCATCGGAATTCCTCGAAGAGGGGACGCCCCGGAAAACGCACGCTCCATGCCACCCGATTGGCGTGCCTAAACCGTTGCAATACATACTGTTGTGAAACGGGCCACTCCGGCGGATTGTCCCTGGAAGGGGACGATTGCGAGGGCCCGCTACTGGTTGTAGTCCAGCTTCATGGCGGGGAGGTCGGTGAGCGAGATCGAGAAATACAGCGAGAAATTCCCGTTCGGGTTCCGCACGAAATTGAAGCCCGCGCGCCATTCGTGCAGTTCGCGCTCGAGTCGCAGGATCTGGGACTCGAATGTCCCGGCGGTGGCGTTGTACTGGGTCGACCAGGAGACCCCCCAGAGCGGCGTCGGGGAGAATGTCGTGTTGAACCCGATGTTCGACTGCGACAGCCCGGCGACACCTCCCTTGACGTAGGTGTAGCTCACGTTCGCGCGGAAGCCCCGGCCGAGGGGGGAGTTCCCGGGATTGTAGCCGTAGATCGCCTCCGGCCCGGGGCGCACCGGGCGGTAGCTGTCGGCGACGTACCCGCGCACATCGGGATCGGGTTCCGCCGCCCTGCCGGAGGGTTCGGCGCCGAAGAGCCGGAGAATCGGGGCGAACGTCGCGGTCGAGACCGCGAAGCTCAGGTTCACCTGCTGCAGCGCAAAATCGAACGAGGACCCCTGGACCCCCACCGGCCCGTCCCAGAGGTTGTGGGTGACCGCCAGGTTGAATCCCGGGAGGAGGTCACTCTGGAAGGAGTTGGTGAGCGAGCCGGTGGTCCACCCGGTGCGCCCCGGCAGCTTCGCCTGCTCGAAATCGTAGGAGATGGGGCTGGTGACGATGCTGAGCAGCCGCACCTTGGTGCTCGCGTCGGCGCTCGACGTGTCGGCGCCGGGCCGGACGCGCTTGCCCTCGATGTTCTGGCTGAACCCGATCGAGAGCCGCTGGACCTGCGGGCTCGTCAGCTCGGTCGGCGTGCCCGGCACGCCGATCGCCGCCGCGAAGTCGGCGGGGATGTCGGCGCTGGGGGCCACCGAGTAGTTGATGACCGGCGAGAAGCTGTGCCGGATCCGCTGGAAGCTCGCAAACCCGGGATAGAACCCGAAGAAAGTCGGGTTGACGCCGAGGCTGAGGCCCAGCCGCTTGGCCTGGGGCACCCAGGCGCCGTCGGTCGCCACGTTCCGGATCAGGTACGGCTGGCCGTTCACGACGTTGGTGACGCCGATGCTGGGCTGCACCTTCCACGACCCGCGGAAGAGCAGCGGCAGGTTGATGCCGGTGTCCCAGTCGAGCCCGCTGGAGTAGCGCCCGCTGTAGGTCGTCCGGACGACCACGGAGTCGCCGGGGTTGTTCGGATCGGGCTGGGTCACCGTCACGGTGTACGGGATGTCGTTCTCGTTGTCGGTCAGGCGGAGGCTGTTCCGCCAGTTGAAATTGCCGATGCGGAACGGCGTCTCGACGCTCAGGGTCGTGGCGCGGGACCCGGCGGTCAGGTCCACGGCGGACAGCGTGCCGTCGGGCAGCACCAGCTCCGGGGCCGGCAGCACCGGCTGCTTCCGTGCCCACTCGGTGGTGAAGGAGAGCCCGGGAGACCAGGTGATGGACTCCCCGATATTGATCGGCTTGGGGCTCAGGGTGACAGCCGGCAGCTGGCTCGTCAGGCTGTTGTTCTCGAGGTTCTGCCGGAGGTTGCCGCCCAGGGTCAGCGTCCCCCACACATACCGGTGGGTATAGTTGACCGCGCTGGTGATCTGCTGGGTGGTCAGCAGCGGGTCGATCGCGTTGTTCCGGACGATGCTGCTGTTCGTCACATAGTTGAGCGAAAGGTTGAGCGAGCTGCTGAGCGAAAAGACCTGGTGATGATCCCAGAGGATGCCGGTCGAGCGCCCGCCCCCGGTCGCCCACTGGCGGCTCAGCCCGATCGACCCGCTGGTGAACCGGTCGAGCCAGCGGTACTGGCCGAAGAGCCCGAGGGTGGAATACCGCTGGTCCAGCCAGTCGAAGCGGGCGGTGAGGTCGAAGTAGTCGCTGGCCGCCCAGTAGTAGCCGATGTTGGTGATCTGCCGCTTGTACGATGAGGAGGGCCGCACCACGTCGCTGATGCCGATCCGCGGCACCAGGATCCCGGAGTGGCGGTTGGGGCGGCCGTCCTGGAAGACAAAGGGGAGCCAGAGGACGGGGACATCCCGGACGTAGAGCACCGCCGGCCGGGCCACCATCACCTCCCCGTGCACCCATTTGACCTCGCCGGCGGAGAAGTGGTAGTGGGGGTCCGGCAAGTCGCAGCTCGTGACCTCGCTCGACTGCGCGTAGATCCGGCTCGAGCTCGAGTCCTGCGCCATGCTGCCCCGCAGGAACCACTCCGTGCCGCCCTGGTCAAAACTGGTAAGGGCGCCGCTGACGACGCCCCTCTTCGAATTGGTGTAGTAGCGGATCTCGTGACCCACCAGGATGTTGCCCTCGCTGAAGAGCATCGGCGACCCGCGCGCGTCGAGCAGCCCGCTCGCGTCCTGGTAGTCGATTTCGTTCGCCTCGAGGGTGGCCCCTTCCCGCTCGGTGCGCGCCTGCCCCGTCATCAGGATGCGCTTCTCCTCGGCCAGGAGGGTGACCGTATCGGCCCGGTACCGGGTGACGATGTAGTCCTCGCGCTTCATCAGCCACTGCATCATCGAATCCGGCGCCGGGAAAGGGAACAGGGGGCCGGTCGGGAGCCCGAGCCGCGCGGCCGCCGCCGTGTCCACCGCCTGGCCGCTCCGCACCTGTTCCCGGGCGAGGGAATCCCCCGGGGTTGCGGGCTTCGCGGCGTCCAGCCCCGGCTTGGCGGGCCGGACGGGGCGCACCGGGTCCTGGGCGCTGGCCGGGGCGGCCCAGGCCATCAGCAGCGCGATCCCGGCGACGGTGGCGGCCCGCCGGAGCCGCTGCCGATGCATGACGATGGCCCCCGCCACCCCGACCTCGTAGAGGAGGAGGATCGGGATCGTCATCATGAACATGGACAGCACGTCGGCGCCGGGCGAGAGGAGGGCCCCCGCCGCGAACGCGAGGACGATCTCGTACCGCCGGAACCGGTGCAGCACCGACGGGGTCACCAGCCCGAAGGCCGCCAGGATGGTGATGACCAGCGGGATCTCGAACGAGAGGCCGAGTCCGATGAGGATCTGGATGACGAAGCTGAAGTAGGCGTCGTAGGTGATCATCGGCTGGAGCGCGGCGGTCTGGAAGCTGAAGAGCACGCGCAGCGCCTGGGGAACGACGTAGATGTACCCGATGGCCGCCCCGACCAGGAAGAGCACCGTCCCGATGAGGATGGCGGGAACGAACGCCCGCCGTTCGCGCTCGTAGAGCGCCGGCGAGAGGAACCCCCAGATCTGGTAGAGGAGGACGGGGGAGGCGAGCACCAGCCCCAGGACGAGCGACAGCTTCAGCACGATCATGATCGGCTCGGTCGGACTCAGCACGGTGAGCCGGCCGTCGGTCAGGTAGGGAGCGATGGGCTCCTTGAGGAGGGAGACAAATTCGAATCGCTGGACCACCCAGAAGCCCACCCCGAACCCCACGATGACGGCCCCCAGCGCCTTGAGGAGCCGCGAGCGCAACTCCTCGAGGTGATCGAGGAACGGCATCTCGCCACTGGAGGCGGCCATCGGATTCGGTGGCGCCGGGCTACTGCCCGAGCGCCCTCAGGCGATCGCGAGCGAGCGCGGCCTCGTTCGATGTCGGGAACTTGGCCACGACCTGCTGGTAGTAGCCCCGTGCCGCGGTGGTGTCCCGGGCCGCCTCGGCCATCGAGCCGAGCCGGTAGAGCGCGCTGGCCGCCCGGACGGACGCGGGATAGCGCTCCACGACCTGGGCATAGTAGGCGGCCGCGGAATCCGGCGCCTCCGCGGTGAAGCTCTCCCCGATGAAGTAGAGCGCGTCCGGCGCCTCGGCGGCGGTCGGGTACTGCGCCAGGAACTGGCGGAACCCGGCGCGTGCGGTGCCGGTGCTCCCCCGCCGCAGCTGCTGGAGCGAGGCCTCGTACATCTGGACCGCCGAGGGGTTGCCCGGCGCGGCCCCGGGGGTGGCGGCCCCGCCGAGCTGCTGGCCCCGCGCGTCGAGGTCGCCGCGCAGTTCGCTCAGCCGTCGGGTGCTCTGCCCCGCCAGCTCCTGCACCTGCAGGAGCTGCTTCTGCACGTCGTAGAGCTGGCCGAGGGTCTCGCCACGGAAGGTCCGCAGCGAGGCCTCGACCGCCTCGAGCGAGTCACCGGCCGCCTGCTGGAGGGCGATGATCTCGGTCAGCTGCGCGGCGCGCGCGGCGTCGCGCTGCTGGTTCTCTTCCTGCATGGTGGTCAACTGCTCCTCGAGCCGGCGCACGTCGCTCCGGAGGGCACAGCCCCCCAGGGCGACGGTCGCCAGGACGAGGGTCGGCGTGAAGCGACGGATCACTTCGGCGCCATCAGATTGTTGCCGCCGGCCGTCGGCATGAACTGGTCGTTCCGGTTCTCGGCCCAGGCCGCCTCGTTGTCGGCCGGGTTGACCGGGCGCTCCTCGCCGTAGGAGACGATGGTGATCTGGCTGGCCGCGACGCCCTGGTTGATCAGGTACCGCTGGGCGGCGGCGGCGCGCCGGTTGCCGAGGGCCAGGTTGTACTCCACCGAGCCGCGGTTGTCGCAGTTGCCGGCGATCTGGATCCGGAGGGCCGGGTTGGCCTTCAGGATGGCGGCCTTGCGGTCGAGGCTGGCCTGGTCGCCCGCGAGGATGTCGGACTTGTTGAACTCGAAGTGGATCATCGACGTCAGCTCGGCGGTGAGCTGCGCCTGCAGCTGGGCGGCGGCACGGGCGGCCGCTTCCGCGGCGGCACGGGCACGGGCTTCGGCGGCGTTAATCGAGTCCTGGCGCATCCTGGCCTGGATGGCCGAGCTGTCGATCGGCGCCGGGGCGGGGGCGGGGGCGGGGGCGGGAGCTTCGACCGGCTTCTTGCCGCCACACGCGGCGGCGGCGAGGAGGGCGAAAACCATCAGGGAACGCGACGTCATATCGGGAACTCCGTTCGGGGGTGGTTGCTAGGGTCCTGTCGCGCCCAGGCGGCGCGACCAGTGTGGAAGCCGGACGGCGCCCGGCAGCATCAGCTGCCGGATGCGCCCCGTCTCGGTGTCGATGATCCAGACCTGCCCGCGGCCGCTGCGGTCGGACACGAAGGCCAGGTGCCGGCCGTCCGGCGCCCAGGTCGGATCCGAGTTGCGGCCGCTCGAGGTCAGCTGCTTGAACCGCCGGCTCCCGACCTCGAGGATGAACACCTGCGGCGCCCGGTCGATGTCGCGATGGAACGCCACCGAGGCGCCGTCCGGCGACCACTCCGGCGCGTTGGACGGACCCGTCGCACCATAGTCGTAAGGCGCGAGCAACTCCTGGTCGGTCCCGTCGGACGACATGGCGTAGATCTGCGGCGTGCCGGGCCGGGACGAGACGAAGGCGATCCGCCGCCCGTCCGGCGCGTACGATGGCGAAAGGTTATCCGCGAAGCGCCCCACGGTCAACCGCCGGAGGCAGCATTGGTCCGCCACGTTGACCGCGTAAATGTCCGTCCCGCCGTCCTGGTCGGTGCGCGCGAAGGCGAGAGTCCGCCCGTCGGGGGCAAAGGCGGGAGTGAAGTTCAGCTGCGATTCGGTCCCCGCCACCCGCTGGGTCCGTCCCGTCGCGAGGTCCTGGATGATGATCGGCCCGGCGCCGTCGAGGAACCTGGTGTAGGCAATCGAGCGGCCGTCGGGGGCCCAGGTGGGGGAAAGCACCGTCTCCGCCGACGGTGTGACCGCCGTCACCGCGGCGCCGTCGCTGTCGACCCGGTACGCGCGCTTGTCGAGCAGCACCAGGAGCCGCGTGGCCGCCACGCCGGGCGTCCCCGTCACCCAGCGGACGATCTCGTCGGACACCTGGTGCACCGCCATCCGGAAGTCCGGAGCCGACAACGCCGGGATGGCGAAGGGCTGCTCCTGGCGGACGGTGCCGCTGCCGATGTCGTGGAGCCGCACCAGGACGCCGGTGGCGCCGGCCCGGAGCTCCACGCCATACTCGGCGCCGAGGGTCCGGTAGAGCTGGTAATTGACCGCAGCGGTGCCGGAGGTGGCGTCGCCGGGGCCGAGTGCCAGCACCTCGAAGCGGTCGCTGTAGTCGAGGTCCCGCTGGACGATGGCGCGCACCGAGTCGAGCCCGAGCCCCGGCAGGATCACCAGCCGCGGACGGGTCCCCGGCTGGTAGGTGATGCCAACCCGCACCCCCCGGTCGATCGGGGGCGTCGGGTCCTGGGCCAGCAACGGCGCGGCCGAGAGGGTCGCCAGCCCCACCAGGAGGAACGACTTCACGATCCCGCCCGTGGCGTGAAGAAGAAGCTCACGGGCAGGACGTCGGCCTCGTAGCCGTCCGGCAGCGGGCCGAAGGCATGCGCGTTGCCGGCGGCCTCGATGGCCCCCTGCGCGCTCAGGTCGAAGCTGAAGTTGCCCGAAGGGGTCACGAATCGGATATCGCGCACGCTGCCGTCCCGCAGGATGAAGAAGCTGACCTCCGCCTGGAGGCTCTGGTTGCCGCCGGGCCGTTCCCAGCGACGATAGACCTGGGCCACGATGTTCCGGAGGTACTCCGGGTAGGCGAACTGGAGGCCAGGGGTCTTGATGTTGACCGCATCGGTGCCGGTGCTCGGGGTCTCGCCGGGCGCCGGCGTCACCTTCGACTCGCTGCGCGGCGCGGGCTCGCGATCCGCCGGCTTCGCGGTCGGCTTTGGCGCGGTCGATTTGGGCTTCGGGGGCGCCTTGGTGGTCGGCACCGGCGAGACCTTGTTCGGCTTGGTGACCGGCGGCCCCGGATCGGGCTGCTCCACCGGGCGGGTGACGGCTTCCGGGGCGGGGCGCGTGGTCGGGGTGGGGCGTGGCGCGGCGACCAGCTCGACGGCATAGACCGGGGCCATCGGCGCCGGCGCCTTCACCCCCGCGACCAGGAGGGCCAGCACCGAGAGATGCACCGCCGCCGTGCCGACCGCCCCCGCGGCGAACTCCGGCCTGCGGCGACGAACCGCCAGGGCTCGGCTCACTGTCCGACCCCCTCCTCCTCCGCCACCAGCCCCACATCCTTGATTCCGCTGTTGCGGATGACCGCGAGGACGCGCACGACATCGCCGTAGGGCACCCGGCGGTCGGCCCGGAGGTACACCCCCTCGGGCTTCCGGCTCTCCACGAGGGCGCGGAAGGTGACGCGGAAGTCGTTGAAGGTGACCCGGGTCTGGTCGATGAAGATCCGGCCTTCACGGTCCACCGAGACGATCATCCCCTCCTTGGAGGGCAGGGGCCGGGCCTCGGCCTGGGGCAGCTGGACATCGACGCCGCCGGTCATGAGCGGCGCGGTGATCATGAAGATGATCAGGAGGACGAAGGCGACGTCCACCAGCGACGTGACGTTGATCTCCGCGCTGGGGGTGAGGTCGCCGTTGTCGCCCGCGCCGAGGCTGCCGAGCCGCCTGGACACCTAGAGCAGCCCCTCGCGGGCCATGGACCCGATGAGCTCATTCGCGAAGCCCTCGAGCTCGCCCGCAAAGACCCGCGTGCGGTGCACGAAGAAGTTGTACGCCATCATGGCGGGAATCGCGGTGGCCAGGCCGGCCACGGTGGTGATGAGCGCCTCGGCCACGCCGGGGGCCACCGCAGCGATGTTGCCGGAGCCCTTGGCGGCGATGCCGATGAAGGCGTCCATGATGCCGAGCACCGTGCCGAGGAGCCCGAGGAGCGGGCTGACCGCGCCGATCGTGGCGAGCCAGGGCACGAGGTGCGCCGCCAGCTCGCGCTCGGCCGAGACCTCCTTGCCGAGCACCATCTTGAGCGCCTCGAGCTGGGTCATGGTGAGCGAGGCCCGTGTGGCGGGGGCCTCCTCGCGCAGCGCCCCCGGGCGGAGCTCGCTGTAGAAGTTCATCCCCTCGCGGAAGAGGCGGTTGTACGGGGACGGGGGCTGCTTCATCAGGATGGCGTAGGCTTCCTGCAGCCGGGTCGTGCGCTCAAGCTCGGTGAAGAACTTGTCCGCCTGCTGGCGGATCCGGCGGAATTGCCACCACTTGAGCCCGATGATGAACCAGGAGACGATGGAGAAGAGCGCCGTGATCGCGAGGACGACCTGGGTCTCGGGGCCTGCCTGTTGCAACAGCTCGAACAGCGAGCTCGGAACCGCACCACCCACCTGCAGGAGCATTACCCCTCCGTCTGGAACCATTCCATGAGCATCGCCAGGCCATCATCGAACGCAATCTCGGGCTTCCAGCCAAGCTTGTCTGCGGCCTTCGTCACATCGAGCGCGCTCCGGAGGATTTCCCCCGGCCGCGGCGCCTCCATCCGCAGCTCCGGCCTGCGGCCGGTCACGCGGCCGACCGCCTCGGCAAGTTCGAGCACCGTCCGTTCGACGCCGGTGGCGATGTTGAACGCCCGGGTGTCGTGGTCCTCGCCGGCGTCGAGCGCAACGGTGCTGGCGAGGACGTTGGCCCGGGCCACATCGCGCACCGAAACATAATCGCGCGTCTGCGTTCCGTCGCCGAAGACCGCGAGCGGCTGGCCGGCCAGGAGCCGGGAAACGAAGATCGAGACCACCCCGGCCTCGGACTTGGGGTCCTGGCGCGGGCCGCAGACGTTCGCGTAGCGCAGCGCCACCCCCTCGAAGCCGTGCAGGTCGCCCAGGGCGCGCAGGTAGTGCTCGCCGCTGAGCTTGCTGACGCCGTACGGGGAGACCGGTCGCTTGGGTGCGGTCTCAGGGGTGGGGATGACGTCGGGGTTGCCGTACACCACCCCGCCGCTGCTGGCGAAGACCACGCGGCGCACACCCCCCTGCCCCGCCCCCGCGAGGAGGTTGACGAACCCGGCGATGTTGATGTCGGCGTCGGCCGCCGGGCGCTCGACCGAGAACCGGACGTCGATCTGCGCGGCGTGGTGGTTCAGGACGTCGAACTTGCCGGTGGCCACGGTGTTCCGCGCCAGGTCGGACCGGATGTCCGCGACCACCAGGGGCACCCCCGAGGGGACCTGGGCGGCCTTGCCGCGCGACAGGTCGTCCAGGGCGGTGACCTCCCAGCCGGCAGCGAGGTAGGCCTCCACGATATGGGAGCCGATGAATCCGGCCCCCCCAGTCACCAGCGCGCGTCGAGCCATGTCCTGCCCCAGGGGTGAGGGTAAAACGAAGCACGCGGGGCCGACCCGGAATGGGCGGGTGGCCCCGCGTGCTCGGGGTTGAAGTGTCCGGCGACGGTCAGTTCGGCAGCCGGGCCACCTGCTGTGCCCGGGTGCCGGGCTTGATGTTGGACGAGATGATGCGGACCACGAGCGCGGACGAGGTGTGCTCGCCGACCCGCACGATCTGGACCCGCGCCATCGGTTCGGCCACGGTGGCGGCCGCGTCGTAGCGCGCCTCCGGCGTCCGCCAGAGTTCGAACACGTCACCCGGCGCCACGCCATCGGCGCGGCCCTTGTTGAGGAACAGGATGCTCTGCTGTTCCGTCAGGACGTTCTGCGACCGGGCCTGGATCACCTCGGCCTCGATGCCATCGGAGACCGGCACGGCACGGCCGGGGCTGCCAGGCACGAAGCGCTCGAGGGGGAGCGCCACCTGGCCGATCCGGATCCGCTTGAACTGGTTGAGGATCAAGGCGGTCGTCTGGTTCGGCCCGACCTCCACCACGCGGGCGATGCCGGTCGGCCACACCACGTTGCCGTAGCCGGCGTAGCTGGTGTTGAGTTCGGCGATCAGGAGGGAGTCGCCCACCTGATAGGTGGCGCCCTTCGGCGGGATGACCCCGATGCGCGAGAACTGGGAGGCGGTCGTGGGCGGCTCGAGGTTGGCCACCTGCGGGGGCTCGACGTCGCCGAGCACCTCGCCGAACGGCAGCTTCTGGTTTTCCGTCAGGAAGCCGGCGGAGTAGAACTCGCCGGGCCGGAGCGCGCGGTAGGCCCCCTCGGACAGGACCACCAGCAATTCCTCCGCCTTGACCTCACCGACCACCCCGAAGAGCGCGACCGGGTCGCCGGGGATCGGCCCCGGGCCCCGCACACCCCGGCCGGGGGCCTGGGTCGGCGCTTCGGCGTAGACCTCCGGTTCGACGGCGGCCGGAGGAGCCTCGGCTACCGGAGGCGGGCCTTCGGCGGCCGGCGCCACCGCCACTGGGGGCGCGGCCTCGGGCGTCACGGCCACAGGGGCCACCTGGTCGGCGGCCGGCTGCGTCGGGATGACCCCGGCACCGGTGCCGGCGAGCTGGAGGACCTCGCCGGGATAGATCCAATGCGGATCCTCGACCACGGCGGTATTCAGCTTGTAGATCTGGGGCCAGACGAGGGGATCGCCAAAGTAAGTCTTGGCAAGGTCCCAGAGAGTGTCGCCCTTGCGGACGGTGTGGGTCTCCGGGACGGCACCGCCCTGGGCAAGGGCAAGGACGGGCGCACCGGCGAGGAGGCCAGCGGCCAGAAACAGAGCCCTCACGGAGAACTGCCCGCTCGACGCATTGCGCATAGCCATGGGTGTCCTTGTGGTGTTGAGGCACTTCGGTTTCCGGAAAGGGTTGCGGTGTATTGCAACGCCCGCCCCGGCGGCCGGCCAGCCCAGTCGACCACAATGTAACATGTTGTGGCGTAAAAGCTAAGAGGCCCGGACCTGCTCCACTTCCTAAGCGCCAAAATGGAGACGCCGGACGAAAAAGCAAGAGCTGTGCCCTCTGGGGGGATAGGCGCCGGCCGCCGGAGAGCACCCCGGCGGCCGGATCTGGGCTGGTCGGAACCGATGCGGGGCTAGAAGGGCAGGTCGTCGTCCTCGCCATCCAGCGCCTCGGGGAAATCGTCGAACGACTCGTCCTTCTTCTGGGCGGTGGCACCGGCACCGACCTTGGACGCATCGTACGAGCTGTCCGAGCCGCCACTCCCGCCCCGTCCGCCGAGGAGGATGAGCTCGCGGGCGCGGATCTCGGTGGTGTACTTCGTTTGCCCCTCGCGATCCTGCCAGGTCCGGTACTCGATTTCTCCCTCGATGTAGACCTTGTCGCCCTTCTTGCAGTACTTCTCCGCGATGTCGGCCAGCTTGCTGTAGTTCGAGTTCCACAGGATGACGCGGTGCCACTCGGTCTTTTCCTGCTTGTCCCCGCCCTTGCCGGTCCACTGGCGGCTGGTGGCGACCGAGAGGGTGGCCACGCGCGAGCCGTTGTTGGTGCTGCGCACCTCCGGATCGTTCCCGAGGTTCCCGATCAGCTGGCACTTGTTCAGACTGCGACTCACGATGACCTCCCACGCTTCAACAGGGTTCGGGACTGCGGACGGCCGTACAGTACCGCCGCGAACAGTCCAAATCTACACCAGTGTGCCGCCACGCTCATCATTCGAGCGCGGCGGATCGATCAGGAGCCGGAGGACGAGGGCGTCCTCGTCCGGTCGGCGGTAATACCCGCGGCGCCGACCTGCGGTCCGGAAACCACGACGGGCGTACAGCGCCTGCGCCACCGCGTTGGACGCCCGGACTTCGAGGAAGATTTCGGAACCGCCGCGCGCGCTGACGGCGGCGAGGCCGGCGTCGAGCAGCGCGGCGCCAAGTCCACGCCCGCGGTACTCCGGAACCACCGCCAGGTTCAGGACCTCCGCGGTGCCGAGGATTTCCCGGGCCATGAAGTAAGCGATGGTTTCGTCGGCGTCCGTCATGACGAGCGCCACGGTGCCGGGCATGCCGAGCACCTCGCGAAATCCCTCCAGCGGCCAGGGATCCGAGAAGCAGCGGCGCTCGACGGCGGCCATGGCCGCCGCGTCAGCGAAACTGGCCGGGCGAATCGGGAAGGGTGAGTCCATGATCCCGTTCCCACTTGGCCTGCGCCTCCGCCGGCCGACCATATTCCGGCTCCCACGCTGCGGGATCGGCAACCTTCGCCACCCCACCGTCCAATTCAGCCAGCTCAAGGAGTGCTCCGGCGGTGGCGACGGACGCCACCATTCTCGGATGCCGCCCACCCTGCCACTCGGCGAGCCGTTCGGTGAGCCCGGGCGGCAGCGAGCCGGCGAGGACGTCCGGCACGGGGCAGTCGGCGAGGAGGCGTTCCGGCAGCCAGACCGTGGGCGCCTGGAGGACATCCAGCCGCCCGAGCCGGAACCGGTACTCGGCGGCGTAGACCTCGCCGCGGAGCGCGTTGGACACCGCCAGCACCCGATCGTCCTCCGCCGGGCGGGCGTTCCACGCCAGCGCGGCCAGGGCCGGCGCGACATGGAAGGAGACGCCCCTCGACCGCACCAGCGCCTTGGCGACCGAGGCGCCCACCCGGAGGCCGGTGAAGCTCCCGGGGCCGTCGCCGAGGAGGACGGCGGTCAGCGCCTCCGGCCCCGCCCCGGCCTCCCGCAGCAGCCGGTCGACCAGGCCCGGGAGCGCGCCGGCATGCTTGCGGGCGCCCTCGAGCGCCGCCTCCGCACGGACGCGGCCGGGCTCTCCCACGGCGACCGACGCGCGGTCGGAGGAGGTTTCGAGCGCGAGCCACATCAGAAGGTTTCCAGGGCGCGACGACCAGGATCGTCGAGGTGCGACAGCCGAAAGCGCATGGTGGGCTCGGGCACCCACGCGCCCGCGCGCTCCGGCCATTCGATCAGGACGGCGTCGCCCTCGGAGAGGAGGGCTTCCCAGTCGAGGTCGGCGGCCTCGTCGGGGATCCGTAGCCGGTAGCAGTCGAGATGGAACACCGGCCCGCGGGTGCCGGCGTACCGGTGCACCAGCGCGTAGGTCGGGCTGGTCGCGGGCGTCGCCACGCCGAGGCCGCGCGCGATGGCGCGAACGAAGGTGGTCTTGCCGGCACCGAGATCTCCCTCGAAGAGGAGGATGGCCCCGGGAGGGAGGGTGCGGCCGAGTTCCTCCCCCTCGGCCACCAGCTGGGCTTCCGTGAGCGCGCGGGTCATGCGAACCGCTTCCGCCGGCCGCCGTCGCGCCGGACGTTGGGGGCGCCGGTGGCCTTGAGGTCGTTGACCTGGTCACGCAGGAGCGCCGCCAGCTCGAACTCGAGGTTGGCGGCGGCCTCCTTCATCTGCTGCTCGAGCGCCGCGATCGTCCGGGCGCGCACGGCGGGATCGTGCAGGTCCTCCCTCACCAGCGAGCCGGCCTCGATGGGCTCGGGCTTTTCGGTCCGGGCATCGGCCACGTAGGTGGAGAGCCGCACCTGCTCCAGCGACTTCACGATCGAGCGGGGGGTGATCCCGTGCTCGGTGTTGTAGGCCACCTGGATGGCCCGGCGCCGGTCCATTTCGGCCAGGGCGCGCTCCATGGAGCCGGTGATGCGGTCGGCATACAGGATCCCGAGCCCGCCGACGTGCCGGGCCGCCCGTCCGACGGTCTGGATCAGCGAGCGGTCCGACCGGAGGAACCCTTCCTGGTCGGCATCCAGGATGGCCACCAGGGACACCTCCGGCAGGTCGAGCCCCTCGCGCAGGAGGTTGATGCCGACCAGGACGTCGAAATCTCCCAGCCGGAGGCCGCGCAGGATCTCGATGCGCTCGATCGCGTCGATGTCGGAGTGCAGGTACCGCACCCGGACGCCCGCCTGCTGCAGGTAGTCGGTGAGGTCCTCCGACATCCGCTTGGTGAGGGTGGTGACGAGCACCCGCTCCTTGCGCCGCGCCCGCGCCCGGATCTCGTGCAGCAGGTCGTCCACCTGCCCCTTGACCGGCCGGACCTCCACCACCGGGTCGATAAGGCCGGTGGGGCGGATGATCTGCTCCACGATGACGCCGTCGGACAGCTTCAGTTCCAGGTCGCCGGGTGTGGCGGAGACGTTGACGACCTGCGGGGCCAGCGCGAGGAATTCGTCGAACCGCAACGGCCGGTTGTCGAGCGCCGACGGCAGGCGGAAGCCGTATTCGACGAGCGTTTCCTTGCGGGCGCGGTCGCCGTTGGACATGCCGCCGATCTGCGGGAGGGTGACATGCGACTCGTCGACCACCACGAGGAATTCGGGCGGGAAGTAGTCGAAGAGGCAGGCGGGGCGTTCGCCCTCGGCGCGGCCGCTCAGGTGCCGGGAATAGTTCTCGATGCCGGCGCAGATGCCGACCTCGAGCAGCATGTCGATGTCGAAGTGGGTGCGGGTCTCGAGCCGCTGGGCCTCGAGGAGCTTGCCTGCCTCGCGAAGCGCCTTGAGCCGGCCGGCCAGCTCGTCGCGGATCAGCCGGACCGCCCGCTCGATCTTGGCGCGCTGGGTGACGAAGTGCTTGGCGGGGTAGATGGCGCAGCGGGGCATGGCCTGCAGGGATTCGCCGGTGAGCGGGTTGATCTTCGTGATCCGCTCGACGGTGTCGCCCCAGAGCTCGATGCGGACCGCCCGCTCCTCGTACGCCGGGAAGATTTCGACGGTGTCTCCGCGAACCCGGAAGGTGCCGGGCTCGAAGCTGACGTCGTTGCGGCCGTACTGGATGGCCACGAGCGCCTCGAGGATGGAGTCCCGACCTCGTTCGCTGCCCTGCTCCACCGTGACCATCTGCGCCCGGTACTCCACCGGATCCCCGAGGCCGTAGATGGCGCTGACGGTGGCGACGATGACCACGTCCTCGCGCTCGATCAGGCTGGAGGTGGCGCGGAGGCGCAGGCGCTCGATGTCCTCGTTGATCGAGGCGTCCTTCTCGATGTAGACGTCCGAGCTCGGGACGTACGCCTCGGGCTGGTAGTAGTCGTAGTACGAGACGAAATACTCCACCGCGTTGGTGGGGAGGAACTGGCGGAGCTCCCCGTACAGCTGCGCCGCGAGCGTCTTGTTATGGGAGAGGACGAGGGTGGGCAGGCCATAGGCGGCGATGACGTTGGCGAGGGTCATCGTCTTGCCGGAGCCGGTGACGCCGAGGAGGGTCTGGTAGCGGTCGCCGCGGCGGAGCCCGGCCGTGAGCTGCTCGATGGCGCGGGGCTGATCGCCAGCCGGGGAAAAGGGCGCCTGGACCTTGAACAGCGTGGTAGCCATCCCCTGAATATACCGGCTTCGGGAAATCTTCGGTAGCCCGGCAAGTCCCATTTCCCTCCCGGCGACTCGCTTGCCCCTTGTTCCGGCGTGCGGTATGGTATGCCGGGACGGAGGTCCCCGATGCCAGACCTGTTCCAGGCTATTCGAGCCGCGCTCGCCGACCGGTACCAGCTCGAGCGTGAGCTGGGACGCGGTGGGATGGCTACGGTCTACCTCGGGCGGGAACTGAAGCATGGCCGGGACATCGCGATCAAGGTGCTCCGGCCGGAACTCGCCGGGGTCATGACCCGCGGACGATTCCTGCGCGAGATTCGCATCTCCTCCTCGCTCGCCCACCCCCACATCGTGCCGCTGCTCGATTCCGGCGACGCCGAGCCCGCCGGCTACCAGCAGACACTCCCGTTCTACACCATGCCCTACATCGAGGGGGAGTCGCTGCGTGAGCGGCTGCGCCGCGAGCGGGAGTTACCCCTCGAGGACGTGGTGCACATCGCCCGCGACGTGGCGGAGGCGCTGGACTACGCCCACGCCCGCGGCGTGATTCACCGCGACATCAAGCCGGAGAACATCCTGCTCGCCGGCGGGCAGGCGCTGGTGGCGGATTTCGGGATTGCCCGCGCCCTGAAGGAGGCGGTGGATCCGGACGCCATCACCAGCGCCGGGATGGTCATCGGCACCGCGGCGTACATGTCGCCCCAGCAGGCAGCGGGGGAGGAGTCGCTCGACGGGCGGACCGACATCTACTCCCTGGCCTGCGTGGTGTACGAGATGCTCGGCGGGGAGCCGCCCTTCACGGGCGCGAGCGCCCAGGCCATCCTGGCCCGGCATCGCCTCGACCCGGTGCCGACCCTCCGGACGCTGCGCCCCGCGATCCCCGAGTCGGTCGAGCGGGCCATCCGGCGCGCGCTGGAGAAGAGCCCGGGCGACCGCTTTGCCACGGCCGGGCGGTTCGTCGCGGCGCTCGACGGCGAGCCGACGGCGGCGACGGCGCGCGCGCCCACACGAACCCGCACCGTCCGCGTCGCGCTGGCGGGCGCAGCGCTCCTGGCGGCGGCGCTCGCCTGGCGCGCCCTCGAGGGACGGGCCCCGCCGCTGAACCTGAACAAGGTCGTGGTGTTTCCGCTCGGGGAGACGCCCCGCGATTCCGCCGGCGACGAGACCGGCGTGGCGGTGGCGCTGATGATCGGCACGGCGCTCGAGTACACCGAGCCGCTCGAGTGGATCGACGGCCTGCCCCGGATCGACGTCGCCGCGCGACGGGATCCGGGCCTCCTCACCACGACCGAGGCGCGGCGGGTCGCGCGAAAGACCGGGGCCCGCTGGTACCTCGACGGGAGCGTCGTGCGGCGGCGCGACTCGGTCACCGTCATCCTCCGGCTCAACGACGCGGCGGGCGACTCGGTCGTGGCGCGAGCGAGCGCCACCCGGGCCTCCGCGGAGGCGGCCCAGGCAGGGCTGGTGGCCGTCACCCAGGTCCTCCCGCGCCTGCTCTCGCCCGGCCAGAAGATGGCCGACCTCTCCGTCCTGGCCGACCGGCGCCCGGCGGCGGTGGCGCTGTGGCTGCAGGGGGAGCGGGAATACCGAAGCTTCAACTTCGCGAACGCGCTCGAATTCCTGCAGCGTGCCATCGAGGAGGACTCGTCGCTCGCGGTGGCGGCGATCCGCGGGGCCCAGGCGGCCAGCTGGCTGCACGGCGGCCCAGGGTCCAGCGAACTTTCGGCGCTGGCCCTGAAGAACCTCCCGTTGTTGCCGGGACGGATGGCACCCTTTGTCCGCGGCCTGGACGCGGAAGTCCGGGGCCAGGCGGATTCCGCGTTGTACTGGCTTGGGCAGGCGCTGCTGGCCAGTCCCGACTGGACGGAGGCGCACATGACCCGGGGGGAGGTGTACTACCACCTGCTGCCGGTGACGGTCGGGCGTCTGGACTCGCTCGCCGAGGCGGAATTCACGGCGGCCGCACTGGACTCCGGCTATTCCCCCGCGCGCTATCACCTCGCCGAACTCGCGATCCGCAGCGGGGACACCGCGCGCGCCATTCGTGCAGTCGACGCGTTTCTGCACCTCGCCCGGAGGGACGCCAGCGCGGGACAGCGCACCGAGCTCGAACTGATGCTGAGCTGCATGCGCCGGGGAAACGCCGGCGCCCGATGGACCGCCATGCCGGTCGACAGCCAGCTCCAGGTCCTGCGGGCGGCGTCCCTGCTCGCCGGAAGCGCGCTGCCGCCCACCTGCGCCGAGGGGGCGTTCCGCGCCGTGTTCGAGAATCCGGCCACCCCCCTCGGGTATCGCTGGGGGGCCTTTCTCGGACTCCAGGGCGTCCTCGCCGCGCAGGGGCGCGTTCCGGAACTGCGACGGGTGATTGATTCCGCCACCGCATTCGGGCTCGGCATCGCGGATCGGCTGTTCGTGCTTGACGCCCTGGCGGGTGTCGGGGTCGACGCGGAGGCGGGGAATGTCGTCACCCGTTCGCTCGACTTCACCGACCCGGCCATCCGTCCATACGAGCTCTGGCTCGCCGGACTCTGGTTTGCCCGCGCAGGGGACACCGCGGGCACCCGGCGCGCCCGGGATACGCTCGCAGCCCGGGCGGCGCGCGGGGGAGATCCCTCGGATGCCCGGCATGCAGCGGCGCTGACCGCACGGCTGCAACTGGCGAGGGGCGACACCGCCGCCACCCTCGCCACGCTTGTCGGGGCCTTCGGCGCGGTCGATCGGAATCGACTGGAATGGGGGATCGGCGAGTCCATGGCGCCGGACCGGCTGCTCTACGCGCGCCTCCTGCTGGCGCGCGGCAGCG
>DASUFQ010000028.1:0-2493 GCA_036274515.1 Gemmatimonadales bacterium
CTCTAGTTTCCGGTAACTGAGGGGGAGCGGGTCGGGGTCAGCCGGGCCGGGCAGCAAACGAGCCACCGCGTGGTGTACCGTCGGGGTGTTGAGACTCGACGACACGACCGGGGTGGCTCGATGCAAGAGACCGTGTACCGGGTGATCGAGATCGTGTGCGCGGTGGTGGCGACGGCGCCGATCGGGACGAATCTGGGGCTGGTGCACCTGCTGTGGATGCTGGTGAGTGGGCGGCTGCTGGAGACGCGGGGAGCGGTGATTCCCGGGCTGAGTGCGACCGGGCTGTCCGATCCCGCGGTGCGTCGGGCGTGGGCGGCGCTGGGGCAGGGTGACTGGACGAGTGCCGAGCTGCTGGCGCAGTGGCGACAGCAGGTGGAGCAGCGTAGCGAGTGGCGGGTGCATGAGCACGCGGGGTATCGGCCGGTCGCGGTCGACGTGACCGGGTTCTGGCGGCCTCGGCTGCGGGGATGTGCGACCACGCACTATCACGGGCCGGCCGGGAAGGCGTTGCCGGCCATCCCGCTCGGGATCATAGCCCGCGTCGGGAGCGTCGGGTCGCAGCGGCTCGGGGTCCCGCTGGCGTTCGTCCGGGCGCCCGCAGACGATCCGCGCCCGGTGGCCCACACCGACGCGCTGGTGCGGGCGGCGGTCCAGGCCGCCACCGGTCAGGACGTGCCGGTGTTCGACGCCGGCTTCGAGCTCCGGCAACTCCAACAGGCCGGGGCGACGCGCTACCTCGTGCGGGCGGCCAAGAACGTCACGGCGCGGCGGGTGGCCCTGCCGGCGTATGCGGGCCATGGGCGGCCCTACGCGCGGGGCGAGCTCGTCCGTCCGTTGGCCCGCACCTATCAAGGCCGCGTCGTGGCGGCGACGCCACCCGACCGCGTCACCCGCTGGCAGGAGGGCGACGCGGTCATCCGGGCCGAGCACTGGGACACGCTGGTGCTGCCAAACACCCCGGTGGCCGGGGCCGTGCCCTTTCACCTGGTCGTGCTCCACGATCCGCGCTGGACCGACCCGTTGGTGTTGGCGACCACCCTGGACGTTGCGGCCCGCGTCCTGCGCGACCTCTACCTCGATCGGTGGCCGATCGAACAGCTCCCCTTGGCCGCCAAGCAGATGCTCGGCGCCGCCCGCGCCTTCGTCTCGGCCGACGAGACCTGCCAGCGCCTCCCGGAGCTCGCCCTGCTGGCCGGCTCGATCCTCTCCATCCTCGCTGCCACCCTGCCTCCGGTGCCCACCGGCTCCTGGGACCGCCGCCCACGCCCAACTCCGGGCCGCCTCCGACGCCTCCTCAACCGCGGACTTTTCCCCACTTCCTTTCCCCTGCCGCAGCGTCTTCGACAAAAAGCCTCCGTCACCGCCCACTTACCCACCGGCTTCTGGGGACAACGACGCCGTCCAACGCCCGCCACCCACGCTTCGGGCACTTCTCCACAGCCCTCTCCCGCCGCCGCAGTCGCCTGAGTTACCGGAAACTAGAGAACTCGCAACTCGCAATCATGACGGTAACGTGAGAGACCCGGAGCCGAGGCGCTCCGTTTGTGTACCATCCGTCCAGCGTTCCCGTTGGGCGGCCCGCAGGGGCACGGGGCGGTCCGGCGGGCAGTGGCTCTCACGACCCTGGCCGGTGGGAGCGAGTTGATGGTGACCCACAACCTCCCGCCGCAGCCCAGATCGATCGTCGGGCGCGAGCGGGATCTCACCCAGGCCCGCCAGCGACTGTTGCGCGCTGATACCCGGCTGCTCACCCTGGTCGGGCCGCCAGGGGTCGGGAAGACGCGCCTCGCCGTGGAGCTCGCCGCCGACGTGCTGGACGAGCTCGATGGCGGCGCCTGGTTCGTCGATCTGGCGCCGATCACCGATCCGCGCCAGGTTCCGGACGCTATCGTGCGCGGTCTCGGCCTCGGCGATATTGGCCGCCAGAGCTCCGCTGACGCCCTCGAAGACGCCCTGCGCCAGAAGTCGCTGCTGCTGGTGCTGGACAACTTCGAGCAGGTGCTGGACGCCGCAGACCTCGTGGCAAGGCTGCTGGTCGCCTGCCCTAAGCTCAAGGTGCTCGTCACCAGCCGGACGCCCCTGCATCTCCGCTGGGAGCGCGAGCACCCGGTCCGGCCGCTGGAGCTCCCGAGCCGGCAGCAACAGCAGACCAGGGCGGCGTTGACCGCTTCGCCGGCCGTCCAGTTGTTCGTCGAGCGCGCCCAGGCCGTCGTCCCGAGCTTCACGCTTGGCGAGGCCGAAGCGGCGGCCGTCGCCGAGATCTGCGCGCTCCTGGATGGGCTGCCGCTCGCGATCGAGCTGGCTGCCGCGCGGGTCAAGCTGTTCCCGCCGGTGGCGCTAGTGCGGCGCCTGACCGGGATGGACCCCGGCGGCGCCGGCAGCGTCCACGCCTCGCCGCTGCGCCTGCTGACCGGCCCGGACCGCGACGTGCCGTCCCGCCAGCACACCCTCCGCAACGCCATCGCCTGGAGCTACGATCTGCTCACGCCCGAG
>DASUFQ010000029.1:0-34124 GCA_036274515.1 Gemmatimonadales bacterium
AGATGGCGCTCCGGATGGAAGGCTACGTCACCGGCGAGCGGCCAACGGGGATTCCCGCCGGCACCTACGGCGCCGCGGGGCTCTCCGCCCCCGTCTTCCTCGACGCCGATTTCCTCCTCGGCCCCGAGGCCGCCCACCTCAACATCACCGGCGTGTCGGGCCTGGCCACCAAGACCAGCGCCGTCGAGTTCATCCTCTCGAGCATCTTCCAGACTTTCCCGGCGCAGAAGGGGTCGGTCGCCGCCGTCTGCTTCAACGTGAAGGGCCCCGATCTCTGCTTCCTCGACCAGCCGGCCGAGCTGTCCGCCGATGACCTGAGGGCCTATGCGCGGTTGAAGCTGGAGCCGACGCCGTTCGGGGCGGTGCACTACTTCGCCCCCTGCAAGGCGGATGGCGTCAACCTCAACACCCTCCGCACCCACCCGGACCTGGCCGCCAACACCGCGCCGCTCACCTGGGGCCTTCGCGAGGTGCTGGAGTACGCCGAGGTGGTGCTCAATCGCGACGATCTCGACGCCAAGGCCGACGCCTTCGTCGATTTCCTGGCCGACCGGGTGGTGGGCCGGGAGTTCCACGCCCCCGAGCTGTCGCCGCAGGAGTGGCGGGTGCTGACCTTTGCCGATCTCGAGGCCTTCTTCCGCGCCATCTTCGACGCGCTGGAGAACAACCACCGCGGCGACATCTGGCGCACCCACCACATCGCCACCATCCGGAAGGTCCGCAACCGGCTCGGCAACATCACCACCCGCGCCAAGGGGCTGGTGGCCGATGACGGGACATCCAGCGACCTCCCCTGGGGTGCGATGGAGGACCGTGCGGTGTACGTGGTGGATGTGGCCGGGGTGGACCCGCTGGCACAGGACCTCGTCTTTGCGCGGGTGGTGAGCAAGCTCCGCGAGCACCTCGAGCGCCGCGACCTCGGCGTGGATCACGTCGTGGTGTTCGTCGACGAACTCAACAAGTACGCCCCCGCCGACGGCCAGGACACCTACGTGAGGAAGATGCTGCTCGACCTCTCCGAGCGGGGGCGCTACCTGGGGCTGGTGCTCTTCTCGGCGCAGCAGTTTCGCTCGCAGGTCATGCGGCGTGTGGTCGGCAACGCCGGCACCACGATTTACGGCCGGATGGATCCCGACGAGCTCGCCACGGCGGGGTACGCCACCCTCTCGCCAGCCATCAAGATCAAGCTCGCCACGCTGCCCAAGGGCGAGCTGATGGTGCGCCACCCGCACTTCACCCAGCCGGTGTTCCTCCGGTTTCCCCGGCCCTGCGTGCTCTCGGGGCGGGAGGGCGTCGAGCGCTTTCCGCCCTCGCCCGACCTGCCCTTCGACGAGGCGGTGGCGCGCCAGCTTCGCGCGCTCGACCCGAAGGTGACCACCGACCGTGTCCGGGCGCTTGTCGACGGCCGCCGCGAGGACGATGTGCGCCGCGCGCTGGCCCGCACCCGGCAGGGCCGTCCCGACGATGTCCTTGCCTACTTCTCGGCGGCCCTGGGGCGGCGGGTCGAGCCGGAAATTGCGGGCCGGCGGAGCGGGGTGCTTCCGCTGCGCGGCGCGGCGGATCCCTACTCGTCGTAACCCCGCGTCCCCCCTCTCCATATCATGGAGAGGGGGACAGGGGGTGAGGTGAAGGCAGCGAGGGGGTCAGGGGGTGCGGTGAACCCGAGCAGGACAAGGGAGTTTTTTTCATCTTCCTGCCTTGCCCCCCGCCCCCGGGCGGGACATTCTCCTACCTGTGAAACTCGCCCACCTTGCCGACCTGCATCTCGGCTTTCGGCAGTATCATCGCCAGACACCCGCGGGCATCAACCAGCGGGAGGCGGACACCGGCCAGGCCTTCCGGCAGGCGGTGGACGGCCTCCTCGAGGCGCGCCCCGACGTCGTCGTCGTGGCCGGCGACCTCTTCCACTCGGTGCGGCCGACCAACGCCGCCATCGTCTTCGCTTTCCGGCAGTTCCAGCGGATCCGCGCGGAGCTGCCCGACGTCCCGGTCATCCTGATTGCCGGCAATCATGACACCCCGCGTTCCACCGAGACCGGCAGCATCCTCCGGCTCTTCGACGAACTGGGCGTGGACGTCGCCACCAACGAGGCGAGGCGGTTCGCCTACCCCCACCTCGACCTGAGCGTGCTCGCGGTGCCGCACGAGGCGCTGGTGCAGCCCGAACGCCCCGCGCTCCGGCCCGACGGGAGCACGCGCTACGAGGTGCTGGTGGCGCACGGCGAGGTGGACGGGGTCTTCCCCTCCGATCGGAGCACCGTCGAGTACGGCGGCGCCATTGTGCGCCCCGAGGAGTTCGGCCCCGGCGAATGGAGCTACGTGGCGTTCGGGCACTACCATGTGCGCACCGAGCTCGGGCCCCGCGCCTGGTACAGCGGGTCGCTGGAGTACGTGAGCACCAACCCCTGGGGCGAACTTCGCGACGAGGCGTCGAAGGGAGTGGAAGGAAAGTCGTGGCTCCTCGCGGACCTCGAGACCGGTCTCGTCACACCCCAGCCGATCGCACCTGCCCGGCAAGTGCTTGACCTGCCGAGGCTGGATGGGACCGGCCTCGACCCGGAGGCGCTGCAGGCCGCCATCACCGAGCGGGTCACGGCGGTGCAGGGGGGCATCGCGAACAACGTGGTGCGGCTGGTGGTGACGGGTGTGCCGCGGCATGTCGGTCGCCAGCTCGACCACGCCGCCATCCGGGCGTGGAAGGCAGAAGCGCTCCACTTCCAGCTCGACCTCCGCCGCCCTGAGCCGGCCCGAATCGTCGGGGTCGGGGCGCCGGGCCGGCGGCAGACCCTTCCCGAAATCGTCGAGAGCTATCTCGCCGCACGGTCGATCCCCCAGGGGATGGACCGCGCCGCGTTCGTGAGCGAGGGGGTGGCGCTGGTGTCGTCCGCCGAGCGCGAGCTGGTGGAGGACTGATGCAGATCCACCGGCTCCGCCTCGTCAACTTCCGGCAGCACGAGGACTCCGAACTGATCCTCGGGGCCGGCCTCACCGGCATCGTGGGCGACAACGGCGCCGGCAAGTCGACGCTGCTGGAGGCGATCGCCTTCGCCATGTACGGCACGCCGGCGGCGCGCGGCAGCAAGGACTCGATCCGGCGCCGCGGCGCGCCGCCCCGCTCGCCGGTGCGGGTGGAGCTCGACTTTGCCCTCGGCGCCCACGAGTTCCGGGTGACGCGCAGCCTCAGCCAGGCGGAGCTCTTCCAGGACGGCGACCCGGCCCCGATCGCCAACAGCCTCGGGACCGTGACCGAGAAGCTGTCCCACCTCCTCGGCATGACGCGGGCGGAGTTCTTCAACACCTACTTCACCGGGCAGAAGGACCTGATGGTCATGGCGCGGATGACCGCGCCGGAGCGGGCGCAGTTTCTGTCCCGGGTGCTCGGCTTCGAGCAGCTGCGCGTGGCGCAGGAACGCCTGAAGGAGACCCGCACCACCCTGCGCGCCCAGCTCCAGGCGCTGCAGGCCGGCCTGGCCGACCCCGGCGAGCTGGACGCGGAGGAGGCGCGGGTGGCGGGCCTCACCGCCGCCGCCGCCGAACGGGACACCCGGGCGCAGGAGGCGGTGCGGCTTGCGGTGTCGCACCTGGGGGAGCTGGCGCCGCGCTGGGACACGATGCAGCAGCTCCGGACGCGGGTGCAGTCGCTCGAGGCCGATATCCGGGTGGCGGAGCACCAGGTCACGACCTCGCAGGAGCGCACCCGAGACCTCGACCGCCAGATTGCCGACGCCCTCCAGGCCCAGGCGCACCTGGTCGCGCTTTCGGAGGAGCTCGCCCCGCTGGCGGCTTTGCGTGCGGAGCTCGAGGTGCTCCAGCAGCGGTACGCCGCGTCCTCCCACCGGGCGGGGCTTCACGCCCGCCTCGAAGCGGCGCGCGCCGCCCTCGCGGACCTCGACCAGCGCATCGCCGCGCTCCCGACCGCGGCCCAACTCGAGGAAGCCCGCGGGGCGGCGGCGGCGGCGCGCGCCGCGGCGGCCGTGGCGACGGAAGTCGCCGAGGACCGCCACACCGCCTGGGTGCGCGACCTCCAGGACGCGAAGACGAAGCGCCAGTCGCTGCTCGACCAGTACGAGGAGCTGCAGGAACAGTTCGAGCGGATCACCAAGGCCGGCCAGGACGGGGCCTGCCCGACCTGTTCCCGGCCGCTGGGGCCCGACTTCGAGCCGGTCCTGGCGGTGCTCGGCCGGCAGCTGGAAGAGGTGAAGTTCAACGGGACCTTCTACCGGAAGCGGCTCGACCAGCTGGTAACGGAACCGGCCGACGTGAAGGATGCGGAGCAGCAGCGGGTGCAGGCCAAGGCGGCGGCGGAGGCGGCCGCCGCCGCGGTGAGCGAACTCGAGGCGCCGCTCCGCGGCGCCAGGGCGCTGCAGGAGAAGCGTGCGAGCCTGGTGGCGAACATTACCGAGTTGGAGCAATCGCTCGTGGCGGCCGAGGGCACCTACGACCCCGAGCGTCACAAGGTGGTGCAGGCCGAGCTGAAGGCGCTGGAGGGCAAGGCGCTCGAGGCGGAGCGTTTCCGCGGCCTCGCCGAACGCGCGGCACGCCTGGCACCCGAGCTGCTCGCGGCCGAGCAGGCGGTGAGCACCAGGGAAGAAGTGCTGAAGGCCCTCCTGCACCAGCGGCAGGAGCTCGGGTTTTCCGAGCCCGAGTTCGAGGAGGTCCGTGCCCGGATGGCCGCCGCCGAGGAGGAGCGCCGGCGCGCGGAGCTGCATGTGGTGGAGGCGCGCGGAGAGCGGGCGATGGCGGACGAGGCGGGGCGTCGTGCGGCGGAGCGGCGTGCCGAGCGGGCCACCCGGCAGGCCGAGGTGCAGCGGCTGGAGCAGCGGTTCCTGGTGGCGCAGGAACTCGACCGGGCCCTGACCGATCTCCGGACCGACCTCAACGCGCAGCTGCGTCCCGACCTCTCCGAGCTCGCGTCCGGCTTCCTCCGCGACCTGACCGACGGCCGGTACACCGACCTGGAGCTCGACGAGAGCTACACCCCGACCCTGGTGGACGACGGCGAGGCCAAGCCGGTCATCTCCGGCGGCGAGGAGGACATCGCCTTCCTCGCGCTCCGGCTCGCCATCAGCCAGATGATCGCCGAACGGGCCGGGCAACCGCTCTCCTTGCTCGTGCTCGACGAGATCTTTGGCTCACTCGACGAGGCCCGCCGCGTGGCGGTCATGACCCTGCTTCGGAGCCTGGCCGATCGCTTTCCCCAGGTGATCCTCATCACCCATATCGAGGCGGTTCGCGAGGGGTTCGACCGGATCATCCGGGTGGAGCGGGATCCGGGGCGGCGGGTCGCGATCGTGCGTGAGGACCTGGTGGACGCCGGGGGCCGGCATGTGGCGGCGTGACAAGGCGGTGCGGGGGCCGGAACGGCCCGGCCTGGCGGACATCGACCCGCTCAATCGCGTCTTCTCGCAGGCCTTCACCGACCGCTATCGCCGGGATGGGATGCCGGGCGTGCGGGTGCCGCACCTCAATCCCGATGTCTGGCGCTTTGCCCTCGAATCGGCGGGCGACGGCGCCATGGTCTGGCGCGACGGCGCCGGCGAGATCGTCGCGTTCAACCTGGCGCACCGCTCCGGCCTCGAAGGATGGATGGGGCCACTGGCCGTCCGGCCCGATCGGCAGGGCGAGGGCCTCGGCAAGGAGATCGTGCACGCCGGCGTCGCGTGGCTCCAGGCGCGCGGGGCCCGGACCATCGGCCTGGAAACCATGCCCCGCACCGTGGAAAATATCGGCTTCTACAGCCGGCTCGGCTTCCTGCCAGGCCACTTGACCGTCACGGTCACCCGGCCAACCGAGCCGGGGTCCGCAGCCGGCTGCAGCCGGCTCTCCCTGGCCGCCTCGAGGACCGAAACCGCCGCGGAGTGTGCCGCCCTCAACAGTCGCGTGGCGCCCGGCGTCGACTTCGGGCGCGAGCTCGCGCTGACCGCCGACCTCGGCCTCGGCGACACCACTCTCTACCGGCGGGACGGCGCGCTCGCCGCTTACGCCCTGTGGCACGCCGCGCCGTTGGCGCTCGGCAGGCCCCGCGAGGACCTCCGCGTCCTGAAGCTCGTGGCCGCGGACCTGTCGGCGATGCACGGTGTGCTGGCCGGCGTGGTGGATGTGGGGGCGGCGGAGGGAACGGAACGGGTGACGGTCCGCTGCGAGACCCGGCACGAGGAGGCCTATGCCGGGCTGCTGGCCGGCGGGTGGCAGACGCACTGGACTGACCTGCGGATGACCCTCGCGGGGTCGGGAGAGGCGGAGGTGTCGGGGGTCCTCTTCTCGAACTGGGAAATCTGACCGGAGCGGGATCAGTCGGGCCGCAATGCCCACCAGCGGACGGCCAGAATGGCGCCGGCGCCCAACAGGAGGTGGACGGCGCCGGCCTCGACGCGAGCCACGAACGCCAGCAGGTACCAGGCGGCGAGCAGGATGAGCGACAGCAGGAGCGAGAGGCGCGACGACATCGGGGGTCTCCGCCGTAGTTGTTGACCAGATCGGGGCCGTTCCGTATCTTAGCGGAGTCGGGCGGTGGTGGGGAACCACGTGCTTGAGCCAACAGGTCCGTAGACAGGGTCCGCATACTCTGGCTGATGCCATGCCCCTCGGGGAAGGCAGAGGTCCGGGCGAGGATTCCGCGATTTTCCTTCGGGCTTCAAGACACCCTTCCCACTGCCGTCCGCACCCTTGCGCCGACGCCCGCCGTCGGCGCTTTGTGCTTGCCGCCGGGTCGGCGCTTGACCTCGCCTCGGAATCATCCAACTTCCGTCATCCCTATCCGGGAAGCTGCATGCCCACTTGCGCCGTCACCCGGCGGGTCCACTTCAACGCGGCCCACCGCCTGCACAACCCCGCCGAGTCGGACGCGTGGAACCGCGCCACCTTCGGGCCGTGCAACAATCCCAACTTTCACGGTCACAATTACGAGCTCGAGGTGACGGTCGAGGGCCCGATCGACCCGGGCACCGGGTATGTGATGGACATCACCATCCTCAAGGAGCTCGTGGACCGGCACGTCTGCTCGGTTCTCGACCACCGGAACCTGAACCTCGACGTGCCCTGGTTCCGGGAACACATCCCCTCCGCCGAGAACATCGCGGTCTTCTGCTGGGGCGCGCTGGCGCCCGCCCTCCCCGCCGGCCGGCTGAAGTGCATCCGCCTGTGGGAAACCCCGAGGAACTATGTCGAATATTACGGAGCCTGACGCGCCGCTCGCGCCCCATGTGCGCGCGCTCCTGGCCGGGATCGGCGAGGACCCGGATCGGCAGGGCCTCCTCCGCACACCCGAGCGGGTCGAGGCCACCCTTCGTTTCCTGACGCGCGGCTACGCGCTGACTGTCGAGGACGCGGTCGGTCGGGCGCTGTTCGACGAGGCGCACGAAAGCATGATCATGGTGCGCGACATCGAGTTCTATTCGCTTTGCGAGCACCACCTGCTGCCCTTCTTCGGGGTGGCGCATGTGGCGTACGTCCCCGACGGGCGCATCCTGGGGCTGTCGAAGCTGCCCCGCATCGTGGATGTCTTTGCCCGCCGGCTGCAGGTGCAGGAGCGGCTCACCGACCAGGTGGCCAACGCCATCATGGAGGTTGTGGCGCCCCGCGGGGTGGGGGTGGTGCTCGAGGCGTCGCACCTCTGCATGATGATGCGTGGGGTGGAGAAGCAGCGCTCCCGCACCGTGACCAGCGCGCTCCGGGGCATCTTCACCACCGACCCCAAGACCCGTGCGGAGTTCCTGCGGCTCGCCCACGGGTCGAACGCCGAATCCGAGTGAGCGCCCTCTCCGGAACGCTGGCGGTCGTGACCGGCGCCTCGCGCGGCATCGGCGCCGCCACCGCCGACCTGCTCGAACGCGAGGGGGCACGGGTCGTCCGCCTGGCGCGGACCATCACCGAGGGGCGCGGCGAACGGTCGCTCTCGATCCGGTGCGACGTGACCGACGCCGCCTGGCTCCAGGCCGTCGCGTCACGCATCGAGGAGGAATGGGGCGCGCCCGACCTCCTCGTCAACAACGCCGGCGCCTTCCACCTCGCGCCCTTCGACGAGACCGCCGAGGCGGACTTCGACGCCCAGCTGGCGGTCAACGTGAAGGGGCCGTGGCTCACGGCCCAGGCGTTCGTTCCCCGCATGCGGGCCGCGGGTGGTGGCCTGGTGGTGACGATCGGGTCGGTGGCTGACCACCACGCCTTTCCCGGCAACGCCGCCTACGCCGCGGCGAAGTTCGGCGTCCGCGGGCTCCACGAAACGCTGCTGGCCGAATACCGGGGCACCGGGCTACGCTTCACCCTGATATCCCCGGGCCCTACCGACACCGCCGCCTGGGACCCGGT
Organism: Gemmatimonadales bacterium; assembly: GCA_036274515.1. Classification (GTDB taxonomy): domain Bacteria; phylum Gemmatimonadota; class Gemmatimonadetes; order Gemmatimonadales; family GWC2-71-9; genus SPDF01. The sequence continues at coordinate 8,308 of DASUFQ010000029.1, forward strand.
CGATCCCGACTCGCGGGAGGGGTTCACTCCCCGTGCCCGGATGCTCCGCCCGGCGGACGTGGCCGACGCGGTACTCTTCGCCGCCACCCGCCCCGCGAACGTCCAGCTCGAGTGGGTACGGCTCGGGCCGGCATGACGACTCTCTCTTCACCCTCGGCACCGGTGCGTCCCATGAAGCTCGGTGGATCGCTTGTCCTGCTCGGTACCCTCCTCGCGTCGCCGCTCGCGGCGCAGGGGAAGTTGCCACCCCTCCCCGATTCGACGGGGTGGGGGGTGCATGTGCTGACCCTGGCGCGTGATCCGTCCGGCGGCATCTGGGCAGGCACCTACGGTCACGGCATCTTCGTGCTGCCGGCCGGCGGACTCGCCTGGCGCCAGATCCGGAGCGACTCCGCCCCCGAATCGCTCTCCTGGGACTTCGTCCACGCCATCGCGTTCGGGACCCAGGGGGAGGTCTGGTACGGTACTGTCGGCAATGGGTGGGGGGTGTCGCGCGACGGCGGGCACACCTGGCAGAACTGGACGCTGCGGGAACTCGGTCCCGAGTGGCAGTACGTGGCGCCGGCCGGGATCGTGGTGCGGGGCGCTTCGACCTGGATCGGCACCGCGGACGGCCTGCAGCTGACCACCGACGGCGGATGGCACTGGACCGCCTTCGTGGACGGGACCGGCGCTGCGGCGCGCGGGCCGGCGGACAGCGCCCTCACCGTGCTGCCCAACGAGTACGTTCGGCGAATCTCCCGTTCCCGCACCGGGATCCTGCTCTCGACCCTGCGGGGGTCGGTGGCGCTCACGATGAGCCCGGACGGTGCCGTGTCGCTCACGCAGCGCGGGTACGCCGGCTTTCCGCCCCTGGCCCGCCTGGGCAACTGGCGCGGCACGCTCTGCGGGATCCGCGAGGTGAACGACACCACCCCCTGCTATGAGCGCGAGGGCCGGCTTGCGCGGGCCGGGGAGCCCCCGGCCGTCCCCAAGACCACCTGGTTCCAGCGGCCGATTTCCCTCGCCGACAACAGCTACATCGACCAGACCTACCGGTACGGCTCGACGATGGGCGGCAACTTCCAGCCGCACCAGGGGGTGGAGTTCAACAACCCCGACGGCACCCCGGTCCACGCGATCGGGAGCGGGACGGTGGTCTATGCCGGCCCCGCCGAGGCGGGCGCCCTGACGGTGGCCATCCGGCACGACTCGATCCTCCCGGCCGCCGGCGCCAACTACCTCTTCTCCGTCTATTACCACAATTCGGCCATCCTGGTGGAGGTCGGACAGCGGGTGACCGCCGGGCAGGTCATCAGTGAAGTCGGCAACACCGGCCGGGCCACCAACGATCACCTCCACCTCGAGGTGCACGCCGCGCCGACGGAGGATGTCGGCGTGATCGTGGACTCCCTGCAGCGCTATCCCGCCTTCACCACCAACCCAGAGCTCTGGATCGATCCGCTGCCCGGCACCGGAATCGTGGCGGGGCAGGTCTTCGACGGGGCCGGCCGCGCCGTCGAGCAGGCCCGGATCTACGGCATCATCAAGCCGGAGCCCGCCGAGACGCCCTACTCCTTCGCCGAGACGTACGGCCCGCGGAACCATCCCCACCCGCTGTATGGCGAGCATTTCGCCGTGAGCGATGTGCCTCCCGGCACCTACCTGCTCGGAACCGAAATCGACGGCCGCAAGGTGTTCCGCCGGGTCACGGTGGAGGAGGGGAAGCTCACCTGGGTGGTCTTCCGACCCTGATGTTCATCGAGCTCACCGACATCCTGCGCTGTCCCGCCGAGCATGACGAGTCCGTGCTGGTCCTGCTCCCGGACGGCGTCCATGGCCGGCAGGTGGAGAGCGGCCACCTCGGCTGCATGGAGTGCGGAAAGGTGTACGAGGTGCGGGGTGGCGCGGCGGAGTTTGCTCCCGCGCCCGTTGCCGTACCGCCCTCGGAGCGGCTCACCGGGCCGGCCATGGCGGCCTTCCTCGGTCTCGGCGGACCGGGGGGCTACGTGGCCATGGTGGGGGCGGCGGCCGCGGAGTGGGCGGCGTTCGCCGCGGTGACGGAAGGGGTGCATGTCCTCGCGGTGAACGCCCCGCCGGGCACCCCCGGGGGACCGGGCGTGAGCCTCGCCACGGCGGCGCGCCTGCCAGTGAAGGGACGGCACCTCCGCGGCGTGGTCCTGGGCCCCGGCTTTGCCGACGACGCGGGCTGGCGGGCCGAGGCGGTGCGCGCGCTGCTGCCTGGGGGGCGGGTCGTCGGGGAAGGGACGACCCCGTCCGCGCCGGAGCTCGAGGTGCTCGCCAGCGCGGACGGGGTCTGGGTGGCGCGGACGGTGGCCCGCTAGTAGATCGTCTCGGCGCCGCCCGCTTTGTAGAGCGCCTCGATCCGTTCCTGGTGCCGCTGCTCGACCACCCGGCGCTTCACTTTCAGCGTCGGCGTCAGCTCCCCCGATTCGATGCTGAAATCCTTGTCCAGGAGCAGGAACTTCTTCGGCGTCTCGTAGTGCGCCAGGTCCCGCAGCGTCTTCCGGATCTCGGCGGTCAGCTTGGTCTGGACCGCGGCGTTCCCCAGGATGGCGCCGTCGGTCCAGTCCGCCATCCCCTCCACCTCGGTCCACTTGCGCAGGGCCTCCATGTTCGGCACCACGAGCATGATCGGGTATTGGCGCTTGTCACCGATCATCACCGCGTTGAGCACCAGCGGGTTTCGCTTGACGAGGTTCTCGACCGGCTGGGGGGCGATGTTCTTGCCGCCGGCGGTGACGATGATGTCCTTCTTCCGGTCGGTGATCCGCAGGAACCCGTCGGCGTCGAGTTCACCGATGTCGCCGGTGCTGAACCACCCGTCCGCGCTCAGCACCTCGGCGGTCGCCTCCGGCTTGTTGAAGTACCCCTTCATCACGTTCGGGCCGCGGGTCAGGATCTCGCCGTCGGCGGCGATCTTCACCTCCACCCCCGGCACCACCTTGCCGACGGTGCCGAACCGCGCCCGGCCGAACCCGTTGACGGTGATCACGGGGGAGGTCTCGGTCAGCCCGTACCCTTCCATGATCGGGAGCCCCGCGGCGTAGAAGAACCGCGCGATGTCCGCCGAGAGCGGCGCGCCGCCGCTCACGAAGAACCGGAGGCGGCCGCCCACCCGCGCCACGAGCTTGGAGAACACCAGCCTGTGGGCCACGGCATATTTGAGCGCGAGGCCGGTCGGGATCGGCTTCCCTTCGATGTGCAGCTCCGCCCAGGCCTCCCCGATCCGCTTGGCCCAGCGGAAAATTTTCTGCTTCAGCGGGGAGCCGGCCATCGCGTTCTCGAGCACCCGCGCGTAGATCTTCTCGTACAGCCGCGGCACCGAGCAGACCACCGTTGGGCGCAGCTCCCCCATTTCCGCCGGCACGTTCTCGATGGTCGTCGCGTAATTGATCACCGCCCCCATCTGGGTCATGCAGTAGTGGCCCGCCATCCGCTCGAAGATGTGCGACAGCGGCAGGAAGGAGAGGCACTCGTCGGTGCCGCGCAGGTCGAGCACCTGCAGCCCGGCGATCACATCCGAGGTGATGTTGCCGTGGGTGAGCATCACCCCTTTCGGGTCGCCCGTCGTGCCCGAGGTGTAGATCAGGGTGGCCAGGTCGTCCGGGCCCGCCGCCAGTGCGTCCGCCCGCCAGGTGGGGTGGTTTCCCTTGGCGGCCTCGCCCCTGGCGAGCACCGCGGCAAAGGTGACGGCCCCGTCGCGCGCGGCGTCCGGGTCGAAGACGATGAGGTGCTTGAGCGACGGGACGGTCCCGCGAACCTCGAGGATCTTGGCCAGCTGGTCGGCGGTGGAGCAGCAGACGGCCACCGCGCCGGAGTCGCGCAGGATGTAGGCGATCTGGTGGGCGGGCAGGGTGGGGTAGACCGGCACGTCGGCGCACCGCGCCGCCAGGCAGGCGAAGTCGGTGACCGCCCATTCGGGCCGGTTCTCCGACAGGATGGCGACCCGGTCGCCCGGCCGCACGCCGAGCTCCAGCAGTCCCGCGCTGAACCCGTGCACCTGGCGAAGCAGCTCGGCGTGACTGATGTCCTGCCAGGCCCCGCCCCGCTTGGCCCGGAGGGCCACGGGGCGGGAGGCGAACCGGTCCATGGCCCCGAAGAACAGTTCGGTGAGGGTGCGAGGCGCGTTCGTCACGGGACCTCCGAGAGGGTCTGTCCTAGGGGCCGAACCGGATGATCCAGCGCTGGCCGGAGCCGGGCACCGGCTGGGACTGCTTGTACCGCGTCGCCCGGATCTCGACGATGACGCTGTCCGGCGGCGTCACGCCGTTGATCCGCGCGAGCACCACGGGGTTGACCGGTTCGCCATTCGACCCGGTCGTCGCCGTGTCCGCCAGGGCGCTGTTCCCGAACTCGATGGTCCGGTCGGCAGGGTCGGCAAAGAGCGGCTCGACCACCTCGTAGATGATGGGCCAGCCAACGACCGGCGCCGCCGGCGCGAGTGCCTCGAGGCGCGCCACCAGCGGGGGCGTCGTGGTGGCCGCCGTCGTGTCCACCAGGATCGAGTCGGGCGGCACCAGGATCAGGGTGTCCGGCGTGGCGACGACCGTCACGATATTGAGCGGGGAAATGAGGCCCTGCACCGTGGCCTGGACCCGGCCAGGCCCCGGCACCTTGCCCAGCACCACGCCCGTCAGGCTGTCGACCGCAATGACGGCGGTGTCGGGGGTGGCCCAGCGGATCGGGGCGGGAATCACGTCCCCGTTCCGGTTGAGCGCGATGGCGGTGTACTGCACCGTGTCGCCGACCTCCACCACCGCGCCCGGAGGAGCCGTCACCTGGATGGCCACCACCGTCTCGTCGTTGGAGCTGAGGTCGCTGCACGCCGCCAGCACGAGCAGCGCCGCGCCGGCCCGCCACCAGGTCATGGCGCCCCGCCCTCGACGGCGCGCTGTGCCTCCTCCAGCGCCGACTCGGCGTGCCGGACCCAGCGCTCCGCATCGGGGCCCTTCGGCGGCCGGGCCAGGAAGGTCCGGAGGTGATCGGCCGCGAGGCCGGCATCGCCCCGCTTGAGGAGGAGGAAGGCCACCCCGTAATGTGCACCGACGAGCGTCGGGTCCAGCTCGATGGCGCGCCGATAGTGCCGGATCGCCTCGTCGGGCTGGCCCGTCTTGGTGAACGCGATGGCCATGTTCTGGAGGATGCGGGTGTCCTGCGCGTTGTCGCGCAGCGCCAGCCGGTAGGAGGTGAGCGCCGCCTCGAAGTCGCCCTGACGCTCGAGCGCCAGCGCCTCGTTCAAGTAATCGAGGCGCTGCGGCCGCAGCGTGGAGGACTTGCCCTTGCCGAGCAACCGGCGCCAGAAGCTCATGCGGTCGGCAGTTCCTTGACGGGGAGGGAGAGGGGACTCAAGTCGTGGTGTCCGCGCAAGATAGCCCGGAAATTTTGGGGTCGCAATGCGGTTGCTGGCCCCCGGGCGGCGGGGTAGCTTGCAGCATGCCCCGAGCCCCGCAGCCGGATCCCCGCGATGTCATGGAAATCGACTGGCCCTTCTTCGGCGAGGTCTGCCGCGCGCTGGCGCTCAAGGTCGCGCGCGAGTTCGACCCCGAGATCGTCCTCGGCATTGCCAAGGCGGGGGTCATGCCCGGCGTGGTGGTGGCCTCGATCCTCCAGCGCGAGTTCGCCTCGATGGTGGTGACGCGCCGGAGCGCGCGCCGGGAGCCGGTGCTGGTGGCGGGGCCGCCGGCCACGATCCGCGGGCGCCGGGTCCTGGTGGTGGACGAAACCTGCGAGTCGGGCAGCACCATGAAGCTGGCGCTCAGCGAGGTGCGGCTGCTGCAGCCCGCCGAGGTGCGGACCGCCGTCTCCTTCAAGACCGGCCCTTACCTCCCGGACTTCCACGCCTTCGAGACCGACAAGTTCATCATCCTCCCCTGGGACCGGGAAATCGTGGTCGACGGCGAGCTGGTTCCGCACCCCGAGTACGCCGCCCGACGCCCGTGAAGAACCGGCTCCGCGACGCCCTGAAGTCGTCGAGGGCCGACTATACCGAGATTCGCCTGGAGCGAAGCGTCGCCACGGCGGTGACGTTTCGTGGCCCGCGCCTCGAGGGCGCCACCGTCAGCACCGACGAGGGTGGTTTCGTGCGCTGCCTCAACCGCGGCTGCGGCTGGGGCATGGCGAGCTTCACCTCGCTGCATGACCTCCCCGCCATGGTGGCGCGCGCCCACGAGCTGTCGCGGGCCGTCCGCCTCGACGCCCCGATCCTGCTCGCCGACGTGCCGGTGCGGGAGGAGGATGTTGCCCTGCCGCTCGGCGGCGACGTCCGCGGCATCCCGCTGGACGTCAAGAAGCGCCACCTCGAGTCGCTCAACGCCCTGATGCTCGGCCGCGACCGTCGCATTGTCGACACGCAGGCGAGCTACCGCGACGAGGTCGTGGAGTACTGGTACGCCAACTCCGAGGGCACCCTGCTTTCCGTGCTCCGCCCCGAGGTGAACCTCTCCGCCGTGGCGGTGGCGCGCGACCAGGGCACCATCGAGCGCGCCCTCGAGTCCCTCGGCCGGCGCGCGGGGTGGGACGCCGTCCAGCGCCGCGAGCCGCAGTTTCTCGACGCCGCCGACCGCGCCGTCGCCCTCCTCGACGCCCCGCGGGTACGGGGCGGCACCTATCCCGTCGTGCTCGACCCGAAGCTTGCCGGGGTGTTCATCCACGAGGCATTCGGCCACCTGAGCGAGGCGGACTTCGTCTACGAGAACCGCCCCGCCCGCGAGATGATGACCCTCGGCCGGCGCTTCGGGGGCCAGCACCTGACGGTGGGCGACGACGGGAGCGCGGCGGCGCTGCGCGGCACCCTGCCGTTCGACGACGAGGGGACCCCGACCCGCAACACCGTGCTGATCCAGAACGGCGTCCTCGTCGGGCGGCTGCACTCGCGAGAAACCGCCGCCCGCCTGAACGAGGCGCCGACGGGCAACGCGCGGGCCATCTCCTTCCGCCATCCCCCCATCGTCCGGATGACCAACACCTACATCGCGAAGGGCGAGGGCACCCGCGACGACCTCTTCCGCGACATCAAGCTGGGGATTTACGCCTGCGACGCCCAGGGAGGCCAGACCTACCTCGAGGACTTCTCCTTCACCGCGGGCCACGGCTACATGATCCGCGACGGGCAGCTCGCCGAGCGGGTCAAGGACGTCGTGATCGCCGGAAACCTCTTCCAGACGATGGACCGGATCGACCGGGTCGCCGGCGACTTCCAGTGGAACGAGCTCGGCGGGGGGTGCGGGAAGGCGGGGCAGGGGCCGCTTCCCGTGACCGAGGGGGCGCCCCACGTGCGGATCAGCGAGGCCCTGGTGGGCGGCAGCGTCGCATGATCGTCCAGCTGCTGGAGCAGGCCGCGCGGCGGGCGGAACTCGCCGATGCCTCGGTCAAGACCGACGAGACCCTCACCCTCCTCTTCGAGTCGGGGCGCCTCAAGCGGACCAGCTGGACGGAGGAACGGGGCGTCAGCCTCCGGGTCCGGGCGCAGGGCCGGCTCGGGGTGGCCGGCACCACCGCCGCCCGGCCGGATCACCTGGTCGAAGCGGCACTCGCGTCCGCCGCCGTCGGGGAACCATCGGACCTCGTCCTCCCGGCGCCCTCCCCGCTGCCCCCGGTCCGGACCCACTCGCCCGCCGCCGCCACCGCGTCGGTGGCCGATCTCGCCGCGCTGGGTCAGCGGCTCGTGGAGCGCCTGTCCCGCGACGGCTGGCAGGTGAGCGCGACGGTCGAACGGAGCGCCGGCTCCGTCCGGGTGGCCAACAGCCGAGGGGTCGAGGCGGCCTACGACGTGACCGGCGTCTGGCTCGGCGCGGAGGTCACCCGCGTCACCGGCGACGACATCCTGATGGTCGGCGACCACTACGCCGCCGCCGACCTCCCCGATGAAGCGGTGGTGGCCAGGCTGGCGGATTCGATCCGCCGCCGCGTCGGATGGGCCGAACGCGCCGCGCCGCCGCCGCGCGGCGAGCTGCCGGTCCTCTTCACTCCCGCCGGGTCGAACGCCCTCTTCCTCCCGGTGCGGCAGGCCTGCCTCGGCAAGGCGGTCCTGCAGGGGGTGTCGCCGCTCGGTGGCAAGGTTGGCGAACGACTCTTCGACCCGGCGCTCTCGCTGACGGACGATCCCTGGCTGGCCGGCGCCTCCGGCTCGCGCGCGATCGATGACGAAGGGGTCGTCACCAGGCGGCAGGCGCTCATTCGTGACGGCGTGCTGATGGGATTCATCTATGATCTTGAGACGGCGGCCCGGGCCGGCGTGCCGGCGACCGGCCACGCGCGGCGCACCACTTTCGGCAAGCCGTCGGCGGGCTACTCCAACCTGGTCATGTCCCCGGGTGCGCACTCATGGGATGAGCTCGTGGCGCGGATCCCCGACGGGCTGATCATCGACGACCTGATCGGGGTGGGGCAGGGGAACGTCATCAGCGGCGCCTTTTCCCACCCGGTGGCGCTGGCGTACCGGGTGACCGGCGGCGAGGTCGTGGGGCGTGTCAAGGATGCCGCGGTGGCGGGCAATGCCTTCGAGCTGCTGAGCCGGGTGGCGGGGCTGGGGCGGGAGGTGGAGCGGCGTGGCAGTCTCAGCATGCCCGCCATCCTCCTCGAGGGGGTGTCGGTCGCCCCCCGGTAGCACCCTGCAACCTTTCGGGAGCCGCGTCCGTCCAACCTCCTGATCCCCTCACTCAGGAGTCCCCTCGTGAAGCGACCAGTCCATTTGCTGTCGGCCGCCCTCTCCCTCGCCGTCCTGTCGACGCCGGCCGCCGCCCAGCAGGCGGAGCGGTTCACCCTCGCCGGCTCCACAATCAAGCTCTACAACCTCATCGGGACCCTCGAGGTCGGACCGGCCACCGGCGGTGGAGCCACCGCCGAGGTCACCAGGCGGGGCGGCGACGGCGCCACGCTGACCATCGAGAACGCCGGGGGCACCCTCAAGGTGCTGTATTCGGGCTCGGAGTATGTGTACCCCACCAGCGGGAATGGCGGCCGCCAGGAGACGACCCTTCGCGTCCGGGACGACGGCACGTTCCACGGGGGTGACTGGGACAACGGCGGTGGTCGGAAGGTGAGGATCACCAGCAGGGGCGGCGGCCTCGACGCGCGGGCCGACATTCGCCTGCTCCTGCCGGCGGGCACCCGGGCCGAGCTGAACATCGGCGTCGGGAAGGTGACCCTGGCCAACGTCAATGGCACCATCGCGGTGAATACCGCGAGCGGCGACGTCGAGGGGACCGCCACCTCCGGCGGGCTCTCGATCGACACCGGGTCGGGAGACGTGCGCCTCACGAAGCACGACGGTGGCCTGTCCATCGACACCGGTTCGGGCGACATCCAGCTCAGCGCCGTCAAGTCGGACCGCGCCTCCTTCGACACCGGCTCCGGGGACGTGACGGTCGACGGCCTCACCGCCACGCACCTGTCGGTGGACACCGGCTCGGGCGACGTGAACATCTCGGAGGCGAGCGTCGGGTCGATCGCCATCGACACCGGCAGCGGCGAGATCCGGCTGGGGCTCACCAGCGATATCGACGACCTGTCGGTGGACACCGGCTCGGGCGACGTGACCCTGTCCGCCCCGGCCTCGCTGGGCGCCACCGTGCAGATCGAGACCAGCAGCGGGGATATCAACACCGAATTCCCGCTCCAGGTGACGCGGAAGGGTCGGGACGGATTGGAAGGGAAGATCGGCGACGGACAGGGTCGGCTGCTGATCGACACCGCCTCGGGCGACGTGACGCTGCGGCGTCGCCCCTAGACGACCCTACGAGGCGCTCGGCACCGGCCCGAGCGCCTCCGCGTAGGTCAGACCCCGGGACATCCGGTCATACAGCACCGAGAGTGAATCGGGGGCGCCCACCAGGAAACGGCACTGCTTGTCGCCCCGGGTGCGGCATTCCACTTCCATGACGGCCACCTGGCTCTGCGCCATCCGCCCCAGGAAGTCGGCGAGCATGCCGCTGGTCAGGTGGCAGGCGGGGTACGAGCTGCCCTGTTCGGGAGCGGCTTCCGCCCAGTCCTCGCTGTCGAGCGCCATGACCGCCGGCGCCAGTTCGCTCACCGTCAGGGTACCCCACCCGTAGTCCCCGAAGAACCCCTTGAGCGCCTCCGGCAGGTACGCGGCGTCGAGGTCGCCGGGCTGCACGACGCCGTACGCCGTCTGCAGCCAGGCGCTGAAGGCGCTGTACAGCCCTTCGCCGCCGGCCACCCCCGCCTCCTGGAGCAGGGCGGCGGTCTGGACGCCACGGTCGCGGTCGAGGCTGGCGCGGAGCTGATGCAGCGCCCGCCGGCCGAGGCCAAGGCACTGGTACTGCGAGAATGGCGCGGGACTCGTCATGGGATTCTCCTCGCAGGAAGCTTACGGGCGCGGGCCGAGGCGGCGCAAGAGCTCGGCCTCGTCGATCACGGGGATCCCGAGCGCCTTGGCCTTTTCGAGCTTGCTGCCGGCGTCGGCGCCGGCCACGACCAGGGACGTCTTCTTGGTCACCGAGCCGGCCACGTGGCCGCCCGCCTTCTGGACCAGCGCGGTCGCCTCGCTCCGCGAGAGCGTGGGCAGGGTGCCGGTGAGCACCACCGTCTGTCCGGCGAAGGGACCCTCGGCATCGGCGGCGTCGGGCTCGGTCATCCCGAGCCCTGCGGCATCGAGGCGCCGGATGAGGGTGCGGGTGGCCGGCGCGTCGAAGTAACGCCGGACGGCCACCGCGATGATGGGCCCGACGCCGGGCACGGCCACGATTTCCGCCTCACCCGCCTCCTGCAGCGCCTGCATCGAGCCGAAGCGTCGCGCCAGCAGCACCGCCACCGTCTTCCCGACATGGTGGATGCCGAGCGCAAAGAGCAGCGTCGACAGCGGCCGGCCCTTGGAGTCCTCGATGCCCTTGACCAGCAGCGCAGCGGACTGGGCCGCGAACCGGTCCAGCGGCTCCAGCTGCGCCGCCGTCAGGTCGTACAGGTCGGCGACGTCGCCGATCAGCTTCGCGTCCAGCAGCTGCCGCACCCGTTCGTACCCCAGCCCGCGAATGTCCATGGCGCCGCGCGAGGCGAAGTGCACGATCCCCTCCAGCACCCGTCCCGGGCAGGCGATGTTGGGGCAGTAGCGCGCCACCTCGTCGTCGGGGCGCTCGACCGCCGTGCCGCACACGGGGCAGGCCGCCGGTGGCGTGAAGGGACGCTCCGTCCCGTCGCGCCGCGCCGCCAGCGGCCCGACCACCTTCGGGATCACCTCCCCGGCGCGCACCACCTCGACCCAGTCCCCGACCCGGATGTCCTTCTCGGCAATCACGTCCTCATTGTGCAGGGTCGCCGTGCTGACGGTGACGCCGCCGACCTCGACCGGCTCCAGGACGGCGTACGGCGTCAGCGCGCCGGTTCGTCCGACGTTGACCCGGATGTCAAGCAGCCGCGTGACGGCCACCTCGGGGGCGAACTTGCGCGCGATGGCCCACCTCGGCTCCCGGCCCCCCACCACGCCGAGGTCGTCGTGGAGGGCCAGCCGGTCGATCTTGACCACGACACCGTCGGCGTCGAAAGGCAGCCCGCGGATCTGCGGCTCGTACGCTGCCACGGCGTCCCGCACCGCCGCCAGGTCGGGGTGCCGGCGGCGATGCGGCGCCACGGGAAAGCCCCACGACTCGAGGAGGTCGAGGACTTCCCACTGGGTGGCGACACCGAGCCGGCCCTCGATGACCTCGACATGGAACGCGAAGAGTCCGAGCCGGCGGCTGCGGGTGACGCGGGCGTCGAGCTGGCGGAGGCCGCCGGCCGCCGCGTTGCGCGCATTGGCGAAGAGCGGCTCGCCCGCCTCCTCCCGGTCGGCATTCAGCCGGGCAAAGGCTGCCGTGGAGAAGTAGACCTCGCCCCGGATTTCCATCAGCGCCGGGTGGCGGGCGCCCTGGAGCACGAGGGGAAGCCCCTGGATGGTCCGGAGGTTGGCAGTGACGTCCTCGCCCACGGTGCCGTTCCCCCGGGTGGCGCCGGTCACGAACCGCCCCTCCGCGTAAGTCAGGTTGACGGCGGCGCCGTCGATCTTGATCTCGGTGGTGTAGCCGCCTGCGCGCGCGTCGGCGTTGAGGCGGGCGTTCCGGTCCTCCCACGCCACGAGCTCTTCGTCGGTGAAGGCGTTGGCCAGCGAGAGCATCGGCCGGCGGTGCGTGTGTTTCTGGAGGGCGGCGGCCGGTTCGGCGCCGACCCGCTGGGTGGGGCTGTCGGGGGTGACGAGGGCGGGGTGGGCCGCCTCCAGCTCCTGGAGCTCGCGGAAGAGGCGGTCGTATTCCGCGTCGGGGATGTCCGGCGCGTCGTGAACGTAGTAGGCGATGTTGGCGCGGTCGATGAGCCGGCGCAGTTCGGCCGCGCGATCCGCCGGCTTCACCGTCCGGCGGCCTCCTGCGCCAGCACCGTGCGCGCCACGCCCACCAGCCGGTCGAGCTCCTCCGCCGTGGCGCGGCCCAGCTGCCCCTCCTCCCACGGACCTTCCTTCTGCGCGTAGGCCTCGAGGAGCCGGCGGATGAAGCCGAGCAGCGCCACCCGTTCGCGGTCCTCCTGGCGCCCCGGCCCCTCCTCCCCGCGGCGGGACTGCAGCCGCTCGAAGCGGTGCGCGTTGCGCAGCGCCTTGGCGGTGAGGCTTGCCACCACCTGGCAGAACTTGACGTCCACGTCGGAAAAGCTGGGGCCGTCGCGGAAGGTGCGGAGGAAGATGGCCCCGATGGGGGTGCCCCGCCACGTGATCGGCACGACGGTGATGGACTTGACCCGGCGGTGCGTCAGCGCGCCGCGGACATGGCGGAGGGTCGGGTCGTTGACGGCGTCCGGGATGAAGACGGTCTGTCCCGAATGGATGGCCCGCTTGAGTTCCGGATAGCGGTCGAGGTCGACCACGTAGTTGCGGATGCTCGGGTCCTCGAAGCTCGCCACCAGGCGGACCACCTGGCCCCCGCGTTCCGACAGGTAGATGGCGCAGCGGTCGAGCCCGAACGCCTCGCCCAGCTTCTTGGCGATGGACTGGACGATGTCCGCGAAGTGCAGCGAGCCCCCGATTTCCTCGAGGATCTCGATGACGGCCAGGAGGTGACGCCGTTCGTGCTCGAGCGCCTGGACCCGGGCCGACAGGCGCTCGAGTTCCTCGGGGGACGTGCCGGCGGATTGAATCATTGATACCGTCCTGTCAGCGCTTGTTCGCGATCGACTCGAGAAGGCCGGCCGCCTCGGACTTCCAGACCGGATCCATCACGTCAATGAGCGGGAGCGGGGGAATCGCCGCCAGCTGCTGCCGGGCCGGCGCCCACTGCTTCATGTCCACGTACATCAGGGCCAGATCGTAGTGATGATATATGAACTGCGGCCGGATTTCGACCGCCTTCTGCATGTAGGCCACCGCGTTGCCCCAGGAGGCCTCCCCGAACACCGCACCCCCGAGAAAGCTCTTCGCAAAGAACCGCTGGAAGCCCGACAGGCGCATGATCTCCGCGTTCCAGCGGCCCATGACGTGGAAGGCGCCGTCGTGCTGTGGATTGAGGCTGATGGCCTTGAGCGCCGCGTCCCGGATTTCGGCCGCGCGGCGCACCCGCGCCTTCGCCCCGAGGGTCAGGGAGGTCCGGCCGACGGCGTTGGCGAGCGCAAAGTAGCCGTCGGCGCCGTCGGGGTTCGCCGCGACGGCCCGGGTGGCGTACCTTTCGGCCAGCCGGAAGAGCGAATCCCGCGTCGGGTCGGGGATGCTGTCCGGGGTCTGCTTGCCGATGTCAATCGCCGCGATCGAGGCGCGCCAGTTGGCCTCATAGCTGGTGGAATCGAGCGCCAGCGCCGCCTGGAACTCCCGGAGTCCCGCCGCCGGCGTCCGGGCATCCACCGCGGCGATCCCCTTGGCCACCAGGTCCGGCACGGTCTGGGCCCCCAGGGGCCCGGCGCACAGGACGGTGAGCAGGGCTACGGCCAACGGACGCAAGACGGCTCCGGATGCGGGGGCCCACGGCTCGGAAGGGTGTCCATAATGGTGATTCCATCGCTCATCGAAAGCAAGCGAGAAGGGCACGCCCTGCCTGCCGGGTCCTGGTCCGCCCTCGTCGAGGCCTACGCCGCGGAGGCGGTCCCCGACTATCAGATGGCGGCACTGCTCATGGCGGTGGTCTGGCGGGGGATGTCACCCGCCGAGCTGACGGAGCTGACCGGGGCCATGCTGGCCTCGGGGGCGCGCCTAGATTTCGGGGCGTGGGCAGTCCCGAGAGTCGACAAGCACTCGACCGGCGGCGTGGGCGACAAAACCTCCCTGCTCCTGGCCCCGATGCTTGCCTGCTCCGGCGTGGCGGTCCCGATGATGTCGGGTCGCGGACTCGGGCACACCGGTGGAACCCTCGACAAGCTCGAGTCCATCCCGGGATTCTCGACGCAGCTGTCGCTGGCCGAGGCCGTGGCCCAGGTGCGGCGCGTCGGCTGCGCCCTTTTCGGCCAAACCGGCGAAATCGCCCCGGTGGACCGCCGGCTCTACGCCCTCCGCGACGTGACCGGCACCGTCCCCTCCATTCCGCTCATCGCGGCCAGCATCATGTCGAAGAAGCTCGCGGAGGGGCTCGGGTCGCTGGTGCTCGACGTCAAGGCCGGCAGCGGGGCCTTCCTTCCCGACGAGGCGGCGGCCCTCGAGCTGGCCACCACCATGATCGCGCTCGGCGAGGCCCACGGGGTGCGAACCGTCGCGCTCGTCACGGCGATGGACCGGCCCCTCGGCCACGCCTGCGGGAATGCGCTGGAGGTGGAGGAGTGCCTGCTGGCGCTGCAGGGAGAAGGGCCGGAGGACCTCCTGGACGTGACGCTGGCGCTGGGGGTCGAGGCGCTCCTGGCGGCGGGGGTCGAGACGGACGCCTCCTCGGCCAGGCGCCGCCTGCAGGCCAGCATCGCCACCGGCGAGGCGCTCCAGAAGTTCGCGGAAATCATCGAGGAGCAGGGCGGCAACCCGGCCGTGGCCGAAGATCCCGCGCTGTTGCCGCAGGCGCCGTGTGCTCAGGTGTACACGGCCTCGGTGGGGGGACGGGTCGAGGCGGTGCACCCGCGGCCCATCGGACGCGGCATCATCGCGATGGGCGGCGGCCGCAATCGCGTGGAGGACAGGGTGGACCACGCCGTCGGGTTCGTCGTCACGGCGCGCCCGGGAGACCAGGTCTCCGCCGGCACTCCCCTGGCCACGATCTACGCCCGTGACGAGGCGGGGCTCGAGGCCGGCGCCGCGGCCCTCGCCGAGGCGATCGTGATCGGCCCTCGCACGCCTGCCCCACGCCCGCTCGTCTCGCATCGTGTCACGGCGTCCGGCATCGTGCCGGTCGCCACGTGAATCAGCGCAGTCCCACCTTCCGCACGGGGTCCGCATGTCCTCCCAGCCACAGAGCTTTGCGCGCCACGCCCGATACGTCACCGGCTATCACTTCGTCCTGCCCCCGCTGCTCCTGCTGCTGCTTGGGTGGCAGGTCTATTCCTTCGCCACGCAGCCGGGCGCCGGCTCACTGATCGGGCTGGCTCTGCCGGTGACGCTCATCCTCATCTACTGGTACCTGCGGGCCTTTGCCGTCCGGGTGCAGGATCGCGTCATCCGCCTCGAGGAGCGCCTGCGCATGGCGGCGCTCTTTCCGGCGGATCTCCAGGCCAGGATCGCCGAGCTCACGCCCGAGCAGCTGGTCGCCCTGCGGTTCGCGTCCGACGAGGAGCTGGCGGACCTGACCCGCCGGGTCCTCGCGGAGGGGATCACCGACAAGAAGGTCATCAAGGGGGCGGTCAGGACGTGGCGGGGGGATCACCTGCGGGCGTGAGCACGCGCCGCGTGCGTCAGGCGAGCGGCCGCAGGGCGAGCACGGTCAGCACGGCGATCAGCTGCCCGGCCACGACATCGCCGGGGTAGTGAACACCGAGGACGACCCGGCTCCAGCCCACCAGCAGCCCGAACCCGACGAGTGGCAGTGCGATCGTGGGAACGGCGACCGCGTAGCAGAGGGCCACGGCCATGCTGGCGGTGGCATGCCCGGACGGGAAGGAGAAGCGGTCCGGGGCCGCGATGCCGGCCGGGGCCTCGGGCCGCGGCCGACCAACCGTTCGCTTGATCGCCTGGACCACCAGGTGCGAGAGGACCAGGCTGCCGGCGGCCAGCCAGCTGGCGCGCCCGCCCCGCAGCTGCAATGCGATCGGGACCACCGCTGCGGTAATGGTGGCGGCGGCGCCCCCCGCGTGGGTCACGCCGATCCAGCACCGACGGACGGCCTGCGCAGAACCCTCGTGGAGCGCCCAGCGTGAGTAGAGTCCGCGGTCCCGGGCAGAGAGCGCATCAATCATCCGCACGACGACCGTCACGCCGCCTGCCTCGGCGCGGCCACGGCGGGCGGTACGGCGGACGGCCGGCCCGGGAGCTGAAGCGCTTCCGCGAGCGGCCGCCCTCCCCAGGTCGGGGGGCGGTGCACGCCGAACGCCCAGGCAATCGTCGCGGGGATATCCAGGAGCGACGCCCCGTAGCCGAGGACCTGCGGGATCACCTGCCCCCCGGCCAGGATGATCGGGATGGTGGTATCGAGCGGGTGGGTGCTGTCGTGGTCGCGCGCCCGGCGGCCGCCGCCGCCGTGGTCCGCGAACACGATGAGCAACGTCGCCGGATCCCGGTCCGGGGCCACCCGCTCCAGCAGGCGGCCAAGGGTGGCGTCAAGGCGGCGCGCCGCCGCCGCGTAGTCCGCTGATCCCCAGCCCCGCGCATGCCCGGCGCGGTCGGCGTCCAGCCAGTGCAGGATGGAGAGCCCGGGATCGCGCCGCACGAGGGAGGGGAGCGCCGCATCGAGCACCTGGTCGGAGGTGGCCCCCGCGAAGGTCGCCTCGATCTCCAGCCGCTTCGTCACCCTCGCGGCCACGCCGCGCGTGAACGGGGGAAGGGTCTCGCGGAAGGCGCGCACCGGCACGCCGTGGCGGCGCAGGAGTGTCGGCAGGGGCGTCAGCTCCCGGCGCGGTCGGCTCGCCAGGATCCGGTCGCTCTCGACGCCGTGGAGCCGGGGCGCCATGCCCGTCAGGAAGGAGCCGAGCGCGGCCGGGGTGATGCTGGGCTGGACCGTCTGTCCGGCCAGGGTGTAGGCGCCCGCCTCGGCGAGACGACGGAGGTGGGGCAGGGGAAAGAGCGGGACGGCGTCGGCTCTGAGCCCATCCAGAATCACGACGATAGCGCGGGCAATTCCGCTGGCAGTGCGCACGCTGGCCTCCGGTGGCCGGTGGAGTGGCATCAGTCGACCCAAAGGTGCCGACCCGAGGCCACCGGCCCGTCACGCTCGTGTAACGGCCCCGTCTAGAGGGAAAATCTGGCGGCAGGACAGGTTCGTGACGCAATTGTCGCAGATTCGTGGCGTGGGGTGGTGAGCTTCCTGGCCATGTCCCAGCCGCGTCCGGCCCCCAGGGCCCTGATCTGCACCGATACCTATCCTCCCCAGGTGAATGGCGTCTCGGTGGTCACCGCCCTCTCGGCGGCTGGCCTGGAGGCACGCGGCTGGGAAGTGGCGGTCATCCGCCCGAGCTACCCTGAGGGTGGCTTCGACCCCTTCGCCTCGTCGGGCGACGGCCTCCACGTCGCCCAGGAAACCACCCTCCCGAGCACCGCGCTGCCTGGATATGCCGACATTCGCCTTGCGCTGCCGGCGTGGCGGACGGTGCGTGATGCGATCGCGCGCTTCCGGCCCGACCTCGTCCACAGCGCCACCGAATTCGTCATCGGACGGCTGGGGCAGCGGGAGGCGATCCGGCGCGGCATCCCGGTCGTGTCTTCCTACCACACCGACTTTTCCCGGTACACCGAATCGTACGGGGTCCCCCGGCTCCGGCCCGCGGTGCGCAACTACATCGGCCGGTTCCATCGCCGGAGTGTGCGGGTCTACACGCCGGGATTGCTTGCCGGCGAGGAACTGCACGCGCTCGGCGTGTCGGAGGTCGAGGTCTGGGGGCGGGGGGTGGATACCGACGTCTTCGATCCCCGGCACCGGAGCGAGATGCTCCGCCAGGCCTATGGCGGGGAGGACAGCTTCCTGCTGGTGCACGTCGGGCGGCTCGCCGCCGAGAAGGGCGTCGAGCGCCTCCTGGGAGGATTCGCGCTGGCGCGTCAGGCCATGCCGGATCGCGACATCCGGCTGGTGGTGGCCGGCGTGGGACCGAGGGAGGCCGCGCTGCGGGCCGCCGCGCCGGACGGGGTCAGCTTCCTCGGAAACCTCGACCGGCGCGCCATGCTCCCGACGCTCTACGCCAGCGCGGACGCCTTCCTCTTTTCCTCCCACACCGAGACGCTTGGGCTGGTCATCCTCGAGGCGATGGCGAGCGGCCTCCCGGTGATCGCGGCGCCGGCAGGAGGGGTCGCCGACCACCTGCGGGATCGGGTCAATGGCCTGGCCTATCCCCCGGGCGACGTGCGGGCCATGGCGGCCGCCATCGCCGCGCTCGCGCGCTCGCCGGCGCTCACCCGGGAGCTTGGCGCGGGGGCTCGCCGGACGGCCGACGCGATGTCGTGGCGGCGGGAGCTGGACCGGCTCGACGCGAGCTACCGGGAGGTCTGCGCACGCGACGACGCCCCCCGCGCGGCGCGCGAGGGGCGTCGGGTGGTGCCGGCCTGACCGGCCTCAGATGTCGAGGTTGGTCACGTAGTGCGCGTTGCGCTCGATGAAGGCGCGGCGCGGCTCCACTTCGTCGCCCATCAGCTCCTCGAAGAGGTTCGAGGCCTCCACCGCGTCCTCCAGCTTGACCCGCAGCACCGTCCGCTTTTCCGGGTCCATGGTCGTGTTCCAGAGCTGCTCGGGGTTCATTTCGCCGAGGCCCTTGTACCGCTGGATCATGATGCCGGCCTTGCCGTCGCCCCCGCCCAGCCGCTTCGCGTAGTCGTCGCGCTCGGTGTCGCTGTACGCGTAGTACTCCTCCTTCGCCTTGGCGACGCGGTAGAGTGGCGGCTGCGCGATGTACACGTACCCGGCGTCGATCAGCTCCGGCATCTGCCGGAAGAAGAACGTCAGGAGCAGCGTCCGGATGTGGGCGCCGTCGACGTCGGCGTCGGTCATCAGGATGATCTTGTGGTACCGCACGTCCTCCAGCTTGAACTCCTCCCGCACCCCGGCGCCGATCGCGGTGATCATTGACCGGATCTCTTCGTTGCTGAGGATCTTGTCAATGCGGGCCCGCTCGACGTTCAGGATCTTGCCGCGCAGGGGCAGGATGGCCTGGAACGCCCGGTTGCGCCCCTGCTTGGCGCTGCCGCCGGCGGAATCGCCCTCGACGAGGTAGATCTCGCAGAGCGCCGGGTCGTCGAGGGAGCAGTCGGCGAGCTTTCCGGGGAGGACGGCGTTCTCAAGGCCCGACTTCTTCCGGACGAGGTCCCGCGCCTTGCGCGCCGCCTCCCGGGCGAGCGCCGCGCTGACTGCCTTGTCGAGGATGGCCCGCACCACCGGCGGATGTTCCTCCAGGTAGCTGCCCAGGTGCTCGTTGATGACCTGGCGGACGATGCCCTCGACCTCGGAGTTGCCGAGCTTGGTCTTGGTTTGCCCCTCGAACTGCGGCTCCCGCACCTTCACGTGGAGGACGCAGGTGAGGCCCTCACGGACGTCGTCGCCGGACAGGGTGAAGTCGGCCTTCTTGAGCGCGCCCGCGCGCTTGGCCGCCTCGTTGACGGTGCGGGTCAGCGCTGACTTGAAGCCGGTCAGGTGGGTCCCGCCCTCGTGGGTGTTGATGTTGTTGACGAAGGTGAAGGTGTTCTCGTTGTAGCCGTCCTCATACTGCAGCGCCACGTCCACCTCGACGTCGTCCTTGACCGACGAGAAGGCGATGACCTTGGGGTGGAGCGGCTTCTTGTTCCGGTTGAGCCACTCGACGAACTGGACCAGGCCGCCCTTGGCGAAGAAGACGTCCTCCTTCGGCTCTTCCTTGCGCTCGTCCCGCAGCGTGATGGTGATGCCCTTGTTCAGGAAGGAGAGCTGCCGGAGGCGGTCGGCGAGCGTGGTGTAGCTGAACTCGAGGACCGAGAACATTTCGGCGTCGGGCTTGAAGGTGACGGTGGTGCCGGTGCCCTTGGCCTTGCCCAGCACGCTGAGCGGCTTGGTCGTCTTGCCCCGCGCGAAGGCCATGTGGTGCCGCTGGCCGTCGCGGTCGACCACCACCTCGAGCCGCTCGGAGAGGGCGTTGACCACCGACACCCCGACGCCGTGCAGGCCGCCGGACACCTTGTAGGTCGACTTGTCGAACTTGCCGCCGGCGTGCAGGACGGTGAGCGCGAGCTCGACGCCGGGGATCTTCTCGACGGGGTGAATGTCCACCGGAATGCCGCGGCCGTTGTCGGCCACGGAGATGACGTTGTCCTTCCGGATGGTGACCGAGACCTGGTCGCAGAAGCCGGCCAGCGCCTCGTCGATCGAGTTGTCCACCACCTCGTACACCAGGTGGTGCAGGCCGTTCTCGCCGGTGGATCCGATGTACATGGCGGGCCGCTTGCGGACGGCCTCCAGCCCCTTGAGCACCTGGATGGAACCTGCGCCGTAGTCCTGCCCCTTCGATCCCGCCAATGACGCGTCTGCCATGTGTGTGAAGCCTGGTTCAGGGTGGGCCGGGATGGGGGCCGGCTATCCACTGAAAATAGGCGGTAAGCTATTGCGGGTCAAGATATTAGGCAGGGTCCAGATGGGGCTGAAAATGGGCCCGGGATGGCCGCTGTTGCAGTCCTCAGTCTCTCCGGTCCAGCGGCCCCGCGATCCACCGGATCGAGTGGATGCGGCCCGTCCGGCCCGCATTCACCCGGGCCAGGATGCGCGGCGTCATCAGGCTCAGTTCGGTGGCCCAGGGAGCCGTGGCCACCCGCACCCGCAGCACCCCCTCCGCCGATACCGACTCCGCCTGCGTCACCGCGGCGATCTGGGGACCCACCAGCTCCGGCCATCGCTCGATCACCTCGGCGCGTTCGACCCCCTTGCCGAGGCCGGAGGAGGCGAGGAATTCCTCGAGCGCCTGCGCCAGCGGCGTCAGCGGACGCTTCCGGTCTCCTGCGCGTGCCTCCCGGCTCATCGGGATGTCCTCACGACTCCTCCGTTCACCGACCAGATCGGCAGCCTCAGCCCCTTGGGCAGTTCGTCCTCGCGCGGCGCGGTCACGAACACCTGGCCGACCTTCCCGGACAGCAGCCGATCGGCCAGGCGCGCCTGCCGGTCGGCGTCCAGCTCGGCAAAGACGTCGTCGAGCAGGAGCGCGGGCGGGACTCCCCGCGCTTCTCGCAGGGTGGCGAGCTCCAGCAGGCGGAGCGCCACCGCGGCGCTGCGCTGCTGGCCGGTCGAGCCGAATTCACGGAGCGGCCGGCCGCCCACGGTCAGCAACAGGTCATCCCGGTGGGGACCGATCGTGGTCATCCGGCGGCCGAGGTCTCGGGTCCGGGCCCGGTGGAGCGCATCCTGCCATCCCGCGGGGTCGGCCAGGGCGGCGTCGCTTCGGTACGACAGTCCCACCGGCCCGGCCTCGCCCAGCGAGGCGAACCCCTCGGCGAACCGCTCGGACGCTCCGGCGGCCCAGCGCTGGCGCCGCGCCGTGATCTCGCTCCCGGCCACCGCGAGGGGCGCGTCGAAGACCCGTGCCATCGCCTCCTGGCCCTGGCGCAGCGCGGCATTCCGCTGCGCGAGCGCCGCGCGGTAGCGGGCAAGCGCCGAGAGGTAGTCCGGCGAGGCCAGCGACAGCATCCGGTCCAGGAAGTGCCGCCGCTCGGCGGCCGGCCCGCCGGCAAGGGTCACGTCGCGCGGCAGGAAGGCGACCGCCGCCCAGGCGCCGGCCGCCTCGGACAGGCGGGTCACCGGCGCGCCGTCCAGCAGGATCCGCTTCTGACGATTCCCCGCGGTGAAGGTCACCCGCGTCGTGCGGTCCCGGGAGCCATCGTGGAAGGCCGCCTCGAGGCTGAAGCCCGGGCCGCCGAAGGCCGCGACATCGGTATCCACCGCGCCGCGGAGGGCGCGGAACAGCACGGGGTACCCGATGGCCTCCAGGAGGTTCGTCTTCCCCTGCGCGTTGGGTCCGAGCAGGACCATCCCCTCGGCGGGCAGGGGAAGGTCGAACGCCCCGAGGTTGCGGAATCCGCGGAGCTGGAGGCGGTCCAGGCGCACTCGGCGTCAGCGTCCGTGAAATTCGGCAGGCCGCTTCTCCAGGAACGCCTTCGTCCCCTCGCGCATGTCGTCAGTGGAGGCGATGAGCCCGAAGTGGTTGGCCTCGAGGAGAAGCGCCTCGTCCAGGCTCATCTCGAGCCCGGCATCGACCGCCTCGATGCAAAGCCGGACCGCCAGCGGCCCGTTGGCCAGGATGCCGGCGAGCAGCGCCTCCGATTCCGCCATCAGCTTGTCGGCGGGCACCACCCGGTTCACCAGGCCCATCTGCAGCGCCTCCTCGGCGCCGACCATGCGGGCGGTGAGGAGGAGGTCGAGCGCGCGACCCTTGCCGACCAGGCGCGGGAGCCGAACGGTCCCGCCGTAGCCGGGGCCGATGCCCAGCTTGACCTCGGGTTGCCCGAACCTGGCGCCCTCGCTGGCCACCCGGAGGTGGCAGGCCATGGCCAGCTCGCAGCCGCCGCCGAGCGCAAAGCCGTTGACCGCCGCCACGACCGGCTTCCCGCAGCGCTCGAGCCGCCGGAACACTGCCTGGCCGCGCATGGCCCGGGCCTTACCCGACATCTGGTTCTGGGTCGAGAGCTCGGCGATGTCGGCGCCGGCGACGAAGGCTTTGGGGCCCGCGCCGGTCAGGATGGCGCCCCGGATCGACGCGTCGGACTCGAGCCGGGCCACCGCCCGGTCGAGCTCCTCGATGACGGCGTCGTTGAGGGCGTTGAGCTTGTCGGGGCGGTTGATGGTGACGAAGGCAACGCCGTCGCGCACCTCGAAGAGCAGGGTCTGGAAGTCCATGGGCGGGGAGTCGGGTTGGGGTCGGTGGCCATCCGTCCGGAACGAGAGCATCTTAATGCCATGACGCACCCTGTGCCTGAGCGGAGGCCGGTACCCTCACGGGTCGGAATGGCGTCCCCGGCGTGAGCGACGCACGGCAGGTGGCGCGGGCGGAAGTCGCCATGGTGGTCGTGGTCCTCATCTGGGGCGGCAACTTCAGCTTCATGAAGATGGCGCTCGCCGAGCTTCCCGAACTGAGCTACGCCGGCCTCCGTTTCACGCTGGCGGCGGTGATCCTGCTCGGCGTGCTCCGGTGGCGGGAGGGGTCGGTGGGCGCGCCCCGCGAGGCCTGGTGGCCGCTGATCTGGATGGGGGTGCTCAGCAACACCCTCTACCAGGTGTGCTTCATGTACGGGCTCACGCACACTTCGGTCGCCAACGCCTCGCTCATCATCGCCACCACCCCGCTGATCGTGGCGCTCCTCGGCGCGGTGTCGGGGGTGGAGGCGCTGCGGCGCCCGGTGGTGCTGGGGGGGCTGCTCGGGTTTGCCGGCGTGGCCTTGATCCTGATCGGCAAGGGAGTGGAACTCGGGGTCGGGCGCCTGCTCGGCGACCTCGCCATCTTCGGGGCCACCCTCTGCTGGGCGGTGTTCACGCTCGGGGTCCGGGCCCTCAAGGTGCCGATCTCGACCCTCCGGCTCACCGCGCTCACCATGGTGACCGGGGCCCCTGGACTCCTGCTGCTCGGTGGGGAAGGGTTGGTCGACCTCGACTGGGCGGGGGTGACGAGTCGGGCCTGGATCGGCGTGGCCTATTCGACCCTGCTGGCCATCGTCGTGGCCTACCTGTTGTGGAACAATGCGGTGCGCGTGGTCGGCAGCGGGCGGACCGCAATCTTCAACTCGATGATTCCGCTGATCGCCATGCTGGTGGCGTGGCCGCTCCTGGGAGAGCATCCCCGTCCGGTGCAGCTGGGCGGGGCGGCGCTGATCGTCGGCGGGGTGCTGTTTTCCCGCCGGCAACCCGCGGCAGGCCGAGTGCCCGCCACCTCCCCGCTTCCTCGCTGACCTGACATGCCAAGCATCCTCGCCATCGACCAGGGTACCACCGGCACCACCGCGCTCGTCCTGCACCAGGACGGCACGGTGATCGGCCGCGCCTATCGGGAGCTGCCCCAGCACTTCCCCCGGCCGGGCTGGGTGGAACACGATCCGCTGGACATCATCCGGGGCGCCGTCGAGGCCGGCCGGGATGCGATCAAGGCAGCCGGGGAGCAGCCGGTCGGGATCGGTATCACCAACCAGCGGGAAACTGTCCTGCTGTGGGATCGCGCCACCCTCGAGCCGCTGGGCCGGGCCATCGTCTGGCAGGATCGCCGGACCGCCCCGCGCTGCGCGGAGCTGAGGGCGCAAGGGATGGAGCCGCTCGTGCGGGAGCGGACCGGGCTGCTCCTCGATCCCTACTTTTCCGGCACCAAGCTCGAGCTGCTGCTCCAGAGCCGCGAGGTGCGCCGGCGGGCGGAGCGCGGGGAACTCGCGGCGGGGACGGTGGACTGCTGGCTCGTTGCCCGCCTCACGGGCGGGGCGGCGCACGTCACCGACCACACGAATGCGTCCCGAACCCTCCTCTACGGGCTGGAGGAACGCGCCTGGGACACCGAACTGCTGACACTGTTCGAGATCCCGCCCGCGGTCCTTCCCGAGATCCGCCCGTCCGGCGGCCTGTTTGGCGAGTCGCGTCCGGAGCATTTCGGGCGGGCGATGCCGATTGCCGGCATTGCCGGCGACCAGCAGGGGGCCCTCTTCGGGCAGGGGTGTGTCTCGGCGGGCAGCGCCAAGAACACCTACGGGACAGGCACCTTCCTCCTCATGCACACGGGGAAGCGGCGGCCCAACTCCTCGCACGGACTGCTGACCACGGCAGCCTGCGGGCCCCGCGGCGAGCCGGCGTTCGCACTGGAAGGCAGCGTCTTCATCGCCGGGGCGGCGATCCAGTGGCTTCGGGACGGGCTCGGCCTCCTTGGCAGCGCGGCGGAGTCGGAGGCACTCGCGCGGAGCGTGGAGGACACGGCGGGGGTCCACTTCGTCCCCGCCTTCGTCGGGCTCGGCTCGCCGCACTGGGAGCCCGAGGCGCGCGGGACGCTGACCGGGCTGACGCGGGGCACCACGCGCGCGCACATCGTCCGGGCGGCGCTCGAGGCGATGGCGTTCAGCAGCACGGAACTGGTCGAGATGATGCGCGACGACGCCGGGCTGGAAATCGGGGCGCTGCGGGTGGATGGGGGCGCCAGCGCCAACGACTGGCTGATGCAGTTCCTGGCCGACGTGCTCGGCTCACCGGTGGAACGTCCCGACATGGTGGAGACCACCGCGCTCGGCGCCGCCGGGCTGGCGGGCATCGCCCTCGGGGTCTGGCCGGACACCGAGGCGTTCCTGGCAGGCCGGACCTTCGTCCGGTTCGACCCGGACACCACCGAGGCGGTCCGCGCCGAGCGGCGTGCCGGGTGGGAACGCGCGGTGAAGGCGACGCTGGCGTGGGCCCGGGCCGACTCCTGACTCGCCATCCGGCGGCACGACCGGCTCACTCCGCGAAGGTGTACCCGACGTCCTCGACCTCACCCCGCCAGTACGGACGCCGCTCCCCCTGGATCACCCACGCGACTTCACCGCTGTGCGGGATGGTCATGCCCTCGACTCGCCGATAGTCCCAGAAACGCCCCTCCCAGGCGGTCGGGATGAACTCCCCTTTCACCGCGCGGGGGCGCGCTTCCGT
The DNA here is from genome assembly GCA_036274515.1 of Gemmatimonadales bacterium. Taxonomy (GTDB): domain Bacteria; phylum Gemmatimonadota; class Gemmatimonadetes; order Gemmatimonadales; family GWC2-71-9; genus SPDF01. Next base: position 33,927 of record DASUFQ010000029.1, read on the forward strand.
CGACACCGACTGCACGAGCCCCGATTCCCCGAAGGTGAAGCGTAGCGCCGCGGAGGCCTCCCCATCCGTGAGGATGGCCTGCGCCGACTGGTCGCCGGCCGGGGTCCACTGTACCCCGTGGCCGGGGGCGAGCACGGTCGGGTACCAGACCGCCTCGGCCAGGAACCGCATGAGTTCTCCCACCGCCAATTCGGTGCT
>DASUFQ010000030.1:0-2028 GCA_036274515.1 Gemmatimonadales bacterium
CGCTGGTCTACGTCTCGGGCGGGTCGGCCGGGCTGGAGCGGGCCTTCTGGGTCGGCCGCGATGGAGCGGCGTCGCCGGTGGACTCGGCCTGGGATCCCCAGGGGATCCTCAACTCGGTGTCGGTGTCACCCGACGGCAAGGCGCTTGCCGTGGGCCTCGTCCGCGGCGCAGCCGAGGACATCTGGGTCAAGCAGCTCCCGGCGGGGACGTTCTCCCGGGTGACGTTCGGCGACAGCATTCACAACCGGGTGAGCTGGGCGGCCGACGGACGCTCGGTGCTGTACCTGGTCGGGTCGCAGAGCAGCGGGATCCCCGCGGTCACCCGGGCCGACGGCACCGGCACGCCCCGGATCCTCTATCACGGCCCGATGGGGTTTGGCCAGGCGGTAGCGTCCCGCGACGGCCGGTGGCTCCTGCTTCGCCGGGTGGTGAGTGAGGCCGGGAACGGAGACATCTACGCCCTCCCGGCGGGCGACTCGACGCTCACCCCTCTGCTCACCACGTCCGCGCGGGAGGTCAGCCCCGCGCTCTCTCCCGACGGGAAGTGGCTGGCCTACGTCTCCACCGAATCGGGGAAACCCGAAGTCTACGTGCGGCCCTTCCCCGACGTCGGCTCGGCCAAGTGGCAGGTCTCGCTCAGCGGCGGCTTCACCCCGATGTGGGCCCACAGCGGCAAGGAGCTGTTCTATCTCGACGACAGCCGCGCGCTGGTCGCCGTGACGGTCCAGCTGGGGGCCACGTTCACCTTCACCGGTCAGAAGGTGCTCTTCCCGGCGGCGACGTACAGCTTCGGCGGCGGCTACCCGACCTACGATGTGGCGCCTGACGACAGCCGATTCGTCATGATCCGGAGCGTGGCGCCCTCGGCCGAGACCGAGCTGGTGCTGATCCAGAACTGGGCCGAGGAGCTGAAGACCCGGGGGCAGTAGCCTCAGCGCAGGACGGTGGTCTCATGCCGACCGACATCCTCAGTCGCCTTCAGACCTCTCTTGGGGACCGCTACCGCGTGGAGCGCGAGCTCGGCCGCGGCGGCATGGCGACCGTGTACCTCGCCCACGACCTGCGGCACGATCGGCCGGTCGCCCTGAAGGTGATCCATCCCGAGCTCGGGGCCGCGCTGGGCGAGCGCTTCCTCCGGGAGATCCGGGTCGCGGCCCGGCTCGCCCACCCCCACATCCTCACGGTGCACGACTCCGGCGACGCCGAGGGCCTCCTCTGGTACACCATGCCGGTGGTGGACGGGGAGAGTCTCCGCGCCCGGCTTCGGCGCGAGGGCCCGCTCCCCCTGGACGAAGCGGTCCGGATCGGCCGAAGCGTCGCGGAGGCGCTCGACTTCGCCCACGGTCAGGGGATCGTCCATCGGGATATCAAGCCGGAGAATATCCTTCTCTTCGGCAACGAGCCGATGGTCGCCGACTTCGGCATCGCCCTGGCCGTGGACGCGGCCGACCAGGAGCGCCTCACCCTGACCGGCCTGTCGTTGGGCACGCCCGCGTACATGAGCCCGGAGCAGGCGCTGGGCGACACCCGGGTGGATCGCCGCAGCGATCTCTACAGCCTCGGCTGTGTGGTGTACGAGATGCTGGCGGGGGAGCCGCCCTACACCGGACCGACGCCGCAGGCCATCGTCGCCAAGCGCCTCACCGGACCGCCCCCGCCGCTCGGCGCCGTGCGCGACGTGCCGGAGGCGCTGGAGCAGGCGATTCACCGGGCCCTCGCCCGGAATCCCGCGGACCGGTTCGCATCCGGCCAGGAGTTCTCGCGGGCGCTGGCCGATGCCGCGGTATCGCCCCGCATGACAACCCTGCCGCGACTGGAGCCCCGGGCGGCCCCGACGAGGCGGCTCGGGCCGGCTGTCATTGCAGGGGTGGTCGTGTCGATCCTGACCCTGGGTCTCGGCTGGCTAGCGTTCGACCGCTGGCGCGGCGCCGCCCCGACGTCGGCAAGCCGGCTGGCTGTGCGTCCCTTCGCCGTACCAGCGGGACCCTTCGGCTACCTCGCCGAAGGCATGGTGGATCTCCTGAGCCG
>DASUFQ010000031.1:0-6681 GCA_036274515.1 Gemmatimonadales bacterium
CGCCGCGGCGCGCGCGAGGAGGGCGGTTCGGGCGTCGGCAGGCAGTCCAGCCACTGCCTCCCGGAGCAGGAGCGCATCGGCGACGGTAATGTCGAAGGGGCCGTGACAGCAGGCGGTGCACCCCGCTCGGCACGGCACCACGCCCGGATGCCGGCGGCGCACCTCCGCCGCCCAGCGGTCCAGTGTCCCGAGCAGCGCCTGGTAGCGCCGCGCCGCCTGGTTCACCGCGCGCGCCAGCCCGCCGTGGCGAGCGCCGCCCAGCCCAGGAGGAACGCCGCTCCGCCCAGCGGCGTGATGGCGCCGAGCCCGCGCACCCCCGTCAGCGCCAGGGCGTAAAGACTCCCCGAGAACAGGACGGTGCCCGCGATGAACGACCAGCCGGCCAGCCGGATCAGCGGGTCCGGCCACCGTGCGGCGGCCCCCGCCACGCCGAGGAGCGCCAGCGCGTGGTACATCTGGTAGCGCGCGCCGGTTTCGAAGGCCGCGAGCATCTCGGGGGTGAGGCGCGCCCGGAGGGCATGCGCCCCGAAGGCCCCGGCGGCCACGGCAACGAACGCCGAGCAGGCGCCGAGGAGGAGGAACCGGCGGTCGACGCCCCCCGTCACGACGGGGCGGGCGGCCGGGCGCGGTCAATCCACGCGCCGATCAATGCGATGAGGAGGAGTGTGACAAGCGCGCCGGCCCCGACGGCGGGGACGCTTGGCGGGGGCGGGCCCAGGGTGGTGGCGATGTACGCGGCGGCGAGGACGACGGTAAAGCCGACGGCCCACACCGGCCGGACGGCATGCTTGCGACTCCCGCCGCCCAGGTAGAGGGCGAGCCCCGACCCGAGGAGGGCCAGTTCGACGGTGAAGGTGAGCGGGATGCTGTTCCAGAGCCCGAGACCGACCTTGCGCGTCTCGTCGCCCGCCAGCGGCAGGTCGGGCACGTGCACCACCGCATCGAGAAACCAGTGCGACGCCACCGCGAGCGCAAGGATGAGGGCGGCGCGCCCGTGGCGGCTGGTGTCGCGGGTGGGCCAGGTGTACCAGGCGCTGGCGGCGACCGCGGCCCAGAGTCCCGCGGCGAGCAGGCTGTGCGTGATGGGGTAGGAGAGGAACCGCAGCGGCGTGGCCGCGGTCCAGCCTGGATCGATCTGGACCCGCTCCCACCCGAGCAGGATGGTGGCGCCCCACGCGATGTCGACGAGCTGCACCGCGATGAACAGCGTGCCGAGCGAGTGCCTCGGCTCCGCACGCTTGAGCGCGAAGGCGAGCCCGTAGTGGCCGACGAACATGCGCCTAGGCGTCCGTCGTCTTCAGTGACTCGGGCGAGACGGCCATGCCCATGGCGTGGTAGCCGTTGTCGACGTACACCACGCTGCCGGTGATGGCGGCCGCCAGGGGGCTGGCCAGGAATGCGGCGGTGTTGCCCACGTCGCCTGGCTCCATCTTCCGCGGGAGCGGAGCGTTCGCGGCGCAGTACTCGATCATCATGTCGATGAAGCCGATGGCCGATGCGGCGCGGGACGCCCAGGGGCCGGCGGAAATGGTGTTGATCCGGATGCCGAAGCGGCGCCCGGCCTCATAGGCCAGCGTCCGGGTGTCCGCCTCGAGCGCGGCCTTGGCGGTGGACATCCCGCCGCCGTACCCGGGGATGACCCGCTCCCCGGCCATGTAGGTGAGCGACAGGAAGGAGCCCCCGTCCCGCATCAGGGGGCCGAGGTTGCGCACGAAGGAGACGTTGCTGTAGGCGCTGACGCCGATGGCCGAGAGGTACCCGGCGCGCGAGGTGTCGAGGAGCTGGTTCTTGACTTCGGGGCCGTTCGCCAGCGAGTGCACCACGATGTCGAGGGGGCGCTCACCGAAGTCCTGCCGCAGCTGGGCCGTCACGCCCTGGATCGTGAAGTCGCCCTGCTCCTTGTACCGCTTGTTTTCGCGGATGTCGGCCGGCACGTCGGCCATGGAGTCGAAGGCGGCGTCGAGCGGGTAGATCTTCTCGAAGCTCATCTTGCCGCCGCCGGCCAGCGTCATCGACGCGTCCATCTTCCCGCGCTCGAGGAGCTTCTCGAAAATGCCCAGGGCGGGCGGCCACGAACCGAGGCAGATGGTGGCGCCGGCCTCGGCGAGCGCCTTGGCGATGGCGAACCCGAACCCGCCGTCGTCCGAGACACCGGCCACGAAGGCGCGCTTGCCGCGCAGGTCGATTGGGAGCATGCGGGACGTTCCGTGGAATGAGGATGCGGTAATCTATCCCCGGCCCGTGGGGGAGGTAAGAAGGCCGCTACTCGGTCCGCAGCGCGTCGAGCGGAGTGCGCCGGAAGAGCTCCACGGAATGCCAGAGCCCCACCCCGACGGTGAGGGCCACGACCCCGGCGGCGAGGAACGCGAGCGGGACGGTGGGGAGGGCGAACCGGGTCTCGAACAACCAGTGGGCCAGCGCCCACCCGCTCCCCACCGACAGCAAGAGCCCCACGAGCGACGCGAGGGCACCCAGCGCCAGGTATTCCGAGATCGCGACGCGGGTCACCTGCGCCCGGCTCGCACCGAGGGTCTTGAGGAGGACCGTTTCCCGGAGGCGCTGGGCTCGGCTGGTGGCGAGGGCCCCGAGCAGCACCACGAGCCCGGCCACCAGCGTGAACCCCGCCATGAACCGGATGGCCGCACCCACCTTGCCGAGGATATCATCAATCGCGCGCTGCACGGTGGACAGGTCAAGCGCGGAGATGTTCGCGAATCGGTCGACCACCGCGCGCTGGACCTGGCCGCGCTCCGAGGCGCTGTCCACCCGCACCAGGGTCACCAGCGTCTGCGGGGCCTCCTCGAGGAGGCCGGGGCGGAAGACCACGAAGAAGTTGGTCTCGAAGCGCGCCCAGTCCACCTCACGCAAACTGGTGATCCGGCTCCGGATCGGCACCCCCTGCACGTCCCAGGTGATCTCGTCGCCGAGGCTCACCCCCAGTTCCTCGGCCAGCCCCACCTCCACCGAAATCGAAACCGGTGCCCCCGCCGAGTCGGGCCCCGCCCCCCACCAGGTGCCCGCCACGAGTCGCTCGCTGCCGACGACGGAATCACGGTAGGTGGAGCGGTATTCCCGGCGCAGTGCCCACCCCGCGGGGCGGTCCTCTCCCTCGGTCGTGTCGCGCGCAAACTCCGCCACGGTCCGACCGCCGATGGACTGGATCCGCATCGGCACGATGGGCACGGCGGGGGTCGGCTCCAGGCCGCGGCCGCGGAGGAGCCCATCCACGCCGGCCGCCTGGCCCGGCTGGATGTCGAAGAGGACAAGGTTGGGGCGCCGCGAGGTGCCGTCCACCCGGAGCGTGCGGAGGAGGTTGTGCTGCACCAGGACCAGGGTGCCGAGGAGGAAGGTGCCAAACCCCAGCGCCAGCACCACGGACACCGTCTGGTTGGCGGGGCGGTAGAGGTTGGCCAGCCCCTGCCGCCACACGTACGGCAGCCGGTGCGGAAACCAGCGGCGGAGGACGCGGACCAGCAGGAGGGCGGCTCCCCAGAGTCCCAGGATGGAGACGGCGATCCCGGCAGCGAACGCGATGCCGCGCGCCGGATTGCCGGCCTGGAGCACCGCCATCAGCACCACGCTGCCCATCAGCAGGGCGGCGGCGGCGATCGTCCACGGGTCCCGCGGGCGCCGCTCCGTGCCCGTCTCATACGGTCGGCGGATCGTGGCCAGCGGGGAGATGCGCCGGATGCCGAGGAGGGGAATCAGCGCGAAGCCGAGCGCCGTCCAGAGTCCGAGGCCGACACCGGCGAGGAGCGCGGGCCAGGATACGGTGGGGGTCACCGCCACGGGGAGGAATTCTCCCAGCACGCGGGGCAGCGCCTGCTCCACCGCCAGGCCGAGCGACGCCCCCAGCACGCTCCCGAGCAGACCGATGCCGGCCGCCTGCACAAGGAACAGCGCAAACACCGTGCGGCTGCTCCCGCCGAGGCAGCGGAGGACCGCGATCGTCTCCAGCTTCTGCCGGATCAGGACGTGAATGGCGCTGGCCACGCCGAGTCCGCCGAGGAGGAGGGCCACGAGGGCCACCAGCCCGAGGAAGCGGCCGAGCCGCTCGAGGGCGTTCCCGAGATTCCGCTGCTCGTCCTCCACCGTGCGCACACGGACGCGCTCGGCGCGGAGGCGCGGTCGCAACGAGTCTGCAAGGGCGTCGACCGCGGATCCGGCGGGAAGGCGGAGGTAGAGGTCATACTCCGCGCGCGCCCCGAAGCCCAGGAGGTTGGTGGCCGGCACCAGCGATCCGGGGATGAACACGCGCGGGCCGAACGCGGTGGAAATGCCCACGTCGCCGGGGACGTGATCGACGGTGCCCCTGATCGGGAGCCGGAGCTCGCCCAGCGCGAGGGTGTCGCCCACCGAGGCGCCCAGGGCGGTCAGGAACGCCGGGTCCACGAGCGCCATCCGCTCGCTCTGCAGGCGGGACCACGCGCCCTCCGGGGAGGTCCGGATGTCGCCGAAGAACGGCCAGGCGCCGTCCACCGCTGTCACCCGCACGAGGCGGACGCCGGTCCGCGACGGCACGTACCCCATCGCGCCGAAGGTCGTGACGAGGGCGCGATCGGCGCAGGCGGTGGTGCCGGGGCAGGCCAGGGAATCGGCGAGCGCCCGGAGGGTGTCGGTCGGCGCGGTGCGGGTCATGAACGCCAGGTCGGCACCGAGCAGCGCCCGAGCCTCGCGGGCGACGGAGGTCCGCAGGTTGGCGGTGAAGGTGTTGATCGCCACCAGCGCCGCGGTGCCCGTCGCGATCGCCGCCACGAGCAGGACCAGGCGTCGCCTCGACGCCCGCCCTTCCCGCCAGGCCAGGCGCAGGAGTGCCGGCAGGGTCACGCGGCGGTGTCCGACACCAGCCGCCCGTCGGCCAGCCGCAGGGTGCGGCGCGCGCGGCCCGCCAGGTCGGCGTCGTGGGTCACAAGCACGAGCGTCGTTCCGGCCTCCCGGTTGAGCGCCGTCATCAGGTCGATGATGTCCCCGCCGGTACGCTGGTCCAGGTTGCCGGTGGGCTCGTCGGCAAAGAGGATCTTCGGGCGGGTGCAGAAGGCGCGGGCCAGCGCCACCCGCTGCTGCTCACCGCCGGACAGTTGCGCCGGGTAGTGACCCGTGCGGTCGCCCAGGCCGACGCGGGCGAGCAGTTCGGCGGCCCGGCCGGCGTCGCGCTCTCCCCGAAGCTCCAGCGGCACCTGGACATTCTCGATGGCGGTCAGGGTCGGGATCAGGTGATAGGACTGGAAGACGAAGCCGACCTTGGCGCCGCGGACCGCGGCGCGCGCGTCCTCGTCGAGGCCTCCCAGTTCGTCGCCGTCCAGCCAGACCCGGCCAGACGCCGCGCGGTCGAGCCCGGCGAGCAACCCGAGCAACGTCGTCTTGCCGCTGCCCGACGGGCCCACGATCGCCAGGAATTCGCCGGCCGCCACGGAGAAGCTGATATCTTGCAGGACCGTCAGCCTGCCCGCGCCGGACCGGTACGATTGCGTGAGGCCCTCACAGCGCAGCACCTGGACTCCAATGGTCTGTTCCATGCCCCGAATGATACCGCCATTCCTGCTCGTCGCCGGTGTCGCCCTCGCCCACTCGGCGTGCGGAAGGGCCGACGGGCCTCCCCCCGCCGACCAGCCGGCCGAGCGCGCCGCGAGCGCGCCGCTCGTCCTGGTCGTCGGGACCAGCCTCACCGCGGGGCTGGGGCTCGACCCCTCTGAAGCCTATCCGGCGCTGTTGCAGCAAAAGGTGGATTCGGCGGGGCTCGACTTCCAGATCGTCAACCGGGGCGTGAGCGGCGAGACCTCCGCCGGCGCCCGGCAGCGCGTCGACTGGCTGCTCCGCCAGCCGGTGGCGGTGCTCGTGCTGGAAACGGGGGCCAACGACGGGCTTCGGGGACTGTCGACCGATTCGCTTCGCGCCAACCTGGAAGCCATCGTGCAGCGGGCGAAGGCCGCGCATCCGGCGCCGGCGGTCCTGCTCCTGGGGATGGAGGCGCCCCCCAACCTCGGTCCGCGCTACACCGCCGCCTTTCGCCAGGCGTATCGGGACGCCGCCCGTGACCTCGGCGTGCCCCTTGTGCCGTTCCTGCTGACGGATGTCGGCGGCGTCGACTCGCTCAATCAGTCGGACGGCATCCATCCCACCGCTGCGGGGCAGCGTCTCGTGGCAAACCTGGTGTGGCAGGCGCTGCTTCCGATCCTGCAGGGAGCGGGGCGAACCGAAGGGGGCTAGCGGGGAGGTGGCGGCGCGCCGAAGACCAGCGAACCGGAGGAGACCAGCACCGAGAGGGTGCCGAAGCGCGCCTCCGGTTCCCGGGCGTACCGCAGGTCGATGAAGTGGACGACCGTGGCGCCGCCGCGGCGATCGACGAGATAGGTGGGGAAGCGCGCCCACCCGAGGAAGGTCGCCGCGTCGGGCGTGGTGGCCGCGAACGCCACCGCCGGGTCCCCGAGATCCCCGGGGGCCGGCCACTTCGGCCAGTGCCCGACGGCCTGCAGCTGCCCGCCGGTCCGGATCTCGCCGACCAGGAATGAGTTCCCCTCCTCGACCACGATCTCGCGGGCCAGCGGCCGCAGCGGCAGGGGCGCGGCAAGGACGCGCCGCACCTGGACGCCGGCGGCGGTGAGCTCGAAGCGGACCTGCGACGCCGTCAGGCGCCCCAGCACGAACATCGATCCGATGTAGCACAGCGCCACGGCGAGCGCC
>DASUFQ010000032.1:0-12347 GCA_036274515.1 Gemmatimonadales bacterium
CTTCCGCTGCATCGCCACCAGCGCCGGCGCCGCCTTCGCCACCGCCTTCACCGCCGGCGGCGTCCCCGCCGCCATCAGCGACTCCAGCGCATGGAAGAAGTCGGCGTTCTTCCAGGTGCCGTCGCTCTCCTGGTTGTCGGCAATGAAGGCCGCCGTCTTCAGCGTGGCGCCCCGGTGCACCGGTGGGGAGATGGCCAGGGGATGGAGCGCGGAGACGATGAGGTCGGGGGCGTAGTACCCGCCCCAGTCGGTCCACTCGTTGGCCAGGAGGGACAGGCTCGTCAGGTGCTTCTTCACGCTGGCCCGCCCCGCCAGCCCCGCCATCAGTACCGCGCGGAGCCCGAGGCAGCTCACGGCGAACCGCGCCGCCGCCTCCGCGCGGAAGGTCTTGCCGCAGGGAAGCGAGATCGGCGCCAGCCGCTCGGTGTCGGGCGCCGGCGCAAAGAAGCCCGCCAGGTAGTGGTCGCACGCCTTCTGTTCATGCCGCGCCGGGTGACAGCCCTCCCCGAACGCCCCCGGCTTCCCCGCCAGCCCCAGCACCCAGGTGACGAGCCGCGCCGTGCCCGGCTCCTGCCCCGCATGCCCCAGTTCCATCAGTTCGATGGCGCGCCAGATGGTGGGCAGCGCCGCGCCGCCCACGCTGCCGTCGGGCCGGAGCCCCTTCTGCAGCGCGGCGACGATGCCCGCCCGCGCCGCGTCGTCTCCCGCGGCGGGGCGCCCGAGCGCCTCCCGCGCCAGGATCGCCGCGCGCGAGGTGCGCGGGGCAAAGAACTGTTCGAGCCGCTCGATGGCGGCCCTGGCCTGGGCCTGCTTCATACCAGGAGTAGGGAAAGGACGCCGCCCGCCGCCGCGCCGCGGAGGCCGCCGAGGACGACATGGAGGAGCGGGGGGAAGGGCGAGTCGTCCATGTTGGCCACGCGCATCCAGCCGGCCCACTCCACCAGCAGGCCGAGGAGGCCGAAGAGGAGCCACCAGCCGCCATGGCCCAGGCTGGCGAACCAGAGCCCCGCGATGAGGGTGAAGAGGAGCGCCTCGATGAAGTAGGCCCCCGGCGCGCGGCGCAGGAACTTCCGGCCTGGCTCGCGCGGCCCGCCAGCCACCTTCCCCTCGACCGTTTCCCAGAGCAGGAAGAGGATCCAGGTGGCCATCCAGCCGAGGACGATGCGGGTGAGCGCCACGCCGGCTACCAGCGGTTCCGGATCGAGTCGGCCAGGATAAGCTGGCCGCGTACCATCACCCGCGTGACCGACCGGGTGTTGGTGATGTCCGCCATCGGATCCCGGCTCAGCACCACGAGGTCGGCCGCCATGCCGGGCGTCAGCACGCCGAGCGAGTCGGCGCCGAGGAGCGCGGCGGCGTCCTTCGTGGCGGCGGCCAGCGCCTGCGCTGGCGTCAGCCCGGCCCGCACGAGGAGCTCCAGCTCGGTGTGCTCGCTCGCGCCGGGCACCAGCATCTGGTTCGCCGCGTCGGTGCCCGTCACCACCCGGCCGCCCGCCTGCCGGAAGGCCCGCACGAAGAGATCCTGCATCGGGCGCCCGCGGCGGAACCCGGCAAAGTCCGCCGCCGTCCACCCGGCGCGCTCGACCATCCCCTGGACGTTCCAGGCCGCCATCTGGCCCGGCGGCAGCGCCAGCAGGTCGGGATTGGCGGCCGACGCGGTGTCGTCGAGCTGGCTGAACACCTCGTGCAACACCAGCGTCGGCACCATCGTCACCTTCGACTCGGCGAGCTGCCCGGCCAGCCGGGTCAGGGTGACGGAGTCGAGCGTGGCCCAGCTCAGCTCGAAGGCGGTCCACCCGGCAAAGAAGCCGTTCCGGTGCGCGGCGAAGAGCGGGTCGGCGCGGCCCGCCGCCTCGGGCACCCCGCTCAGGTGCTCGATCGAGGCCACGCCCAGCTTCGCGGCGGTGACCGCGTCGGTGAGGCCGAGGTGAGCGGCCACCGGGATCCGGAAGGTTTCCGCCTCGTCGGTGATCGCCTCCATCAGCTCCGGCGTGATCCGGGTGTACGCCTTGACGAGGTGCGCGCCGGCCACCGAGAGCCGGTCCACCGCCTGCCGCGCGGCGCGCGGGTCGGTCACCTCGGTGGCGTTCGGGTAGGTGGCGGGCACGCCGTCGATCATGGCGCCGGCGGCATAGATCCGCGGGCTGAGGAGGCCCGAGCCGAGATCGGCGGCCTCGGAGAGCGCGAAGATGCTGTCGGGGAAGTTGTGCACGTCGCGCACGGTGGTGACGCCGTAGGCCACGTAGCGCTGGAGCGCCCACCGCTCGACGTGCGCGTGGGCGTCGATGAGCCCGGGGATGATCCAGCTGCCCGACACGTCGATTTCCGTCGTGCCGCGCGGGATGAGCACATTCTCCCGCGGGCCGATCGCCTCGATTGTCCGGCCGCGGACCAGCACGACGCCGTCGCGCAGGGGGGTGCCGCCCCGTCCGTCGAGGATCGTGGCGCCCATCAGGGCGGTGCGCGGCGGTCCCTGCTCGGCGCAGGCGCCCAGCAGCGCCGCGACGAGGACCGCGGCCACGAGGGCCGGCGCGGAGGAAAAGCGCCCCGGGGTCACCGGGGCGCTCGGGGTCGTCACTTCCCTCTCTTCTTGGCCGGCGATCTCTTTCTGGCGGCCTTCTTGGCTGGCCGCTTGGCCGCTTTCCGCTTCACCGCCTTCTTTTTCGCCGCCTTCTTGGCCGGCTTCCGCGCGGCGGCCTTCTTCCGGGCCGGCGCCTTCTTCTTCACCGGCTTCCTGGCCGCCTTCTTCTTGGCGGGAGCCTTCTTCTTGGCCGGCTTCCTGGCGGCTTTCTTCTTCGCCGCCGGCTTGGGCGCCCTGGGCGGCGCCGGGGGCGGTGGGGGCGGGGGAGGGGGCGGCGGAACCGGCGTTGGCACCTTTTCCGGTGACATCGGCATGGGGTCCATCCATCCCGCGCCGGACCAGCCCATCTCCAAGTCGCTCATCGTGGCTTCCTCCGCCTGCTGGTGCGACGCCCCCCGTCGCCGGACCGCGCTCGTCGCGCGGACGTAGAATCATCCCTAATTACTCGCACTTCTGCGGCCCTTCTGCAAGCGGTGGGGAGGGGTTGGTGCCCCTGGCGCGCCAACGGCACGGACCGCTCGGCACCCAACCGATTGAACGATCAAGGTTAACCTCTTTGATATCAACAATTTACGAAAACTTGAGGTCGACAATGGATGGCCGCACCGCTTCGCAGTAGCGGGCATATGCCCGCCCCTGCAAAGGAGTTCCATGCCCCCATCGTCCCACCACGCCCCGAGAATCGATCCAGAGCCCCAGGCCCCAGGGCCTCAGTCCCCAGTCCCCAGTCTTCGCTCCTCAGTCCTCAGTCCTCGTTTCTCCTTCTTCCCTCCGCCCCTCCAAGTCCCCAAGTCCTCTTTCTCCTTTCCCCTCCACACTTTACCTTCCCCCCGTGATTCTCCCCCGATTCCGCCTGCCGGTGGTCCTCGCCGCGCTCCTCCTTGCGCCCGCGCTCCCCCTCCATGCCCAGGGGGCGGTCGAGGTGCAGGTCACCCCGGCGCGCCTCCGGCTCAAGGTGGCGCAGCGCGAGCGGCTCTTCCTCAGCGCCTACGACGCCGCCGGCAACCTCCTCACCGATCCCGCCTATGCCTTTGCGCCCTCGAAGGCCGGCGTGGTCCGGGTGGAAAAGGACGGCACCGTCATCGGGGTGGCGCCGGGCACCACACAGCTCGAAATCCGGTCGGGCACCGGCAAGGCATCCGTTTCGATCACGGTGACCGGCGCCGCGCCGCCCGCCCCCGCCCCCGCGCCCGAGCCGGCGCCCGTGCTTCCCGCCGGCGCGCGGCTGGTGCCGACCCCCGACTCACTCCGGCTTCTCCGGCTCGAGGCGGCCCGCATCGGTGTGGCGCTCGTCACCCCCGAAGGCACCGGCCTGGGGCAGGTGCATGTCACCTGGGCATCGTCGGCGCCGGCCGTTGCCCGCGTCGACAGCGACGGCGCGGTGCAGGCGCTCCAGCCTGGCCGTACCCAACTGACTGCCACCGGGCCCGGCGGACTCACCGCGAGCGTCATCGTCGACGTGACCGACGACTCCCTCACCGTGCGGCCCGACCGTCTTCTCCTCGGCGTCGACGCGATCGATTCGGTGCGGGTCACCGTGCCGGCGCAGGGGGACCGCCCGCTCACCGCCGGCCTGGCATGGCGCAGCAGCGACCCTGCCGTGGCGCGCGTCAGCGGCGAGGGGGTGGTCGTCGGCGCGGCGCCGGGAGAGGCGTACCTCCTGGTGAGCGGCTTCGGCCGGCAGCACACCATCCGCGTCACGGTGCACCCCCGCGCCGCCCGGCTCCGGATGAGCCCCGCCCCCGGCACGCCGATCCGACTGACGCCGGGTGGCACCGCCCTGATCGTGCTGCAGGCGCTCACCGCCGACTCGGTGCCGATCGGCGAGCTCGACTACCGGTGGGCGGTCGGCGACACGACGGTGGCCGCCTTCGACCCGGTGTCGCGCCAGCTGACGGCGCACGGCATCGGGCGGACGACGCTGACCCTCACCACCCGCGAGTTCGACCCGGCGGTCTGGGAGGTCGAGGTAGTGGCCGGCGGCGTCGTGTTCGCCCGCCCGCGGCTGCGCCTCGGGCTTGGCGCGCGCGACACGCTCGCCGCCACGCTGCTCGACCCCGGCGGGCATCCGATCGGCCCCGCGGGCGGACTCAGCTTTGCGTCGGACCAGCCCGAAGTCGTGGCCGTCGACCTGGAGGGGGTGGTGCAGGCGGTGGCGCTGGGGAGTGCACGAATCTCCGGCCGCACTCCCTGGGGGACGACCGCCGAGGCGGAGGTGTACGTGACGGAGGGGCTCCTCCTCGGCATGCGGAAGGGCGACGCCGCCGATCTGGTCCAGGTGGCGGCGGACGGCAGCGGGACCCCGCTCCCGATCGTGGCCGACGGCGCGCTCAACCTGCAGGGTCGGTGGTCCCCCGACGGCACCCGGATCGCCTTCACGGCGGTGCACGGGGGCAACATCGACATCTACGTGGTGGACGCCGACGGCCGGAACCTGAAGCGCCTCACCGATGCGCCCGAGTCCGACTCGGAGCCGGCGTGGTCGCCCGACGGCGGGACGATCGTCTTCACCTCGCTCCGGAGCGGCGCCTACCAGGTCTGGGCGATGAACGCCGATGGCACCGGGGTCCGCGCCCTGACCGACGGGCCCGGCGCCAACACCGAGCCCGCCTTCCGGCCCGACGGCCGGATGATCGCCTTCATCTCCACGCGCGACGGCAACGCCGACCTCTTCGAGATGGGCAACGAGGGCGCCGACCCGCGCGCCATCACCCGCACCGACGAACCGGAGTCGCACCCCGCCTACTTCCCCAACGGCGACCTCGCCGTGGCGGTCGAGCGGAGCGGGCGGAGCGACATCCTCCGGATCCGCGCCGGCGACGGCCAGCGGATCATGCTCCAGTCGATGCCGGGCAAGGTCGGCGCGCTCGCGCTCTCCCGCGACGGCGCCACCCTCGCCTTCGCGCTCTCGGTGCCCGGCGCCGACCGGAAGACGCCGGTGAACACCTTCCAGCTCAAGAGCCTGGCCCCAGACCGGCCGCCGCGCGTTGTTCCCCTCCCCGGTGAAGTCCTTTCCGCCTCCTTCCAGGGGAGCCGATGAGGGCGCTGGTCCTGCCGAGGATCGGGGGATGGAAGGATCTCGAGGTGGCGGAGGTGCCGGAACCGCGGCTCGGCCGCCCGAACGAGGTGCGCGTGCGGGTGCACACCGCGGGCATCAACCACCTCGACCTCTTCATGCTCGGCGGCCTGCCCGGCATCACCTACACCTTCCCGCACATCGTCGGCAGCGACGCGGCGGGCACCATCGAGTCGGTGGGTGCCGGCGTGGAGCGGTGGTCGGTGGGCGACCGGGTCATGGTGAACCCCGGCATCGGCTGCAACGCGTGCGAGCTCTGCGCCGCCGACCAGCAGCCGCTCTGCCGCCGGTACGGGCTGCTGGGCGAGCACCTTCCGGGCACCATCGCCGACTATGTGGTGGTCCCCGCGACGAACCTGGCCCGCGTGCCCGACGCCATGCCCTGGGACCAGGCCGCCGGTTTTTCGCTCGCCACGCTCACCGCGTGGCGGATGATGACCTCGCGCGCCCGGGTGCGCGCGGGGGAGACGGTGCTCATCTGGGGGATCGGCGGCGGGGTGGCGCAGGCCTGCCTGCAGATCGCCAAGCTCCTCGGCGCCACCGCCATCGTCACCAGCTCCTCCGACGAGAAGCTGAAGCGCGCCCGCGCCCTCGGTGCGGATCACGTCGTCAACCATGCGCGCGAGGATGTGCCGAAGACGGTGCGCGCGCTGACCGACGGCCGCAACGCCGACGTGGTGGTGGACAACGTCGGCGAGGCCACCTGGCAGCAGTCGCTCCGGGCGCTGGGCCGGGGCGGCCGGCTGGTCACCTGCGGCGGCACCAGCGGCCCGATGGTCACCACCGACGTCCGCAAGCTGTTCTGGTACCAGTGGGACATCCTGGGCAGCACCATGGGCGGGGACCGCGAGTACCAGGAGGTGGCGCGGCACGCCCGGGACGGGAAGCTGTGGCCGGTGGTGGATTCGGTGGTCCCGCTGTCGGAGGGGGCGGAGGCGTTCCGCCGGATGGCCGACGGCGCACAATTCGGCAAACTCGTGATCGAGGTGGCACCATGACCGAACTCTGGGATCGGCTCTCCTTCGGGATGGAGCAGCTGGCCGTGTTCCTGCCCGCCATCATCGGGGCCATCGTCCTCCTGGTGGCGGGTTACTTCCTGGCGCGGCAGGTCGAGAAGTGGGTCGACCGCACCCTGGCACGGCTCGACTTCAACCGCGTGGCGAAGGAGGGGGGGCTCTCCGAGGCGATGGAGCGCGCGGAGCCGTCACTCGACCCGGTGCACGCCGTCGGCAAGCTCGCGTTCTGGCTCGTGATGCTCGTGGTGATCCTCCTCGCCAGCACCGCGCTCGGGCTCGAGAGCATCAACGAGATGTTCGGCCTGATGCTCGGCTTCATCCCGACGCTCATCAGCGCCATCGTGATCGTCATCCTGGGCATCGTGGTGGGGGAGTTCGTGCGGGGGCTGATCGTGGCCTCCGCCGGCGGGGTCGAGGGGGTCCCGACGCTGGCCCGGATCTCGAAGGCGGTCATCGTCGTCATCGCGGTGTTCATGGCGGTGCAGCAGGTGGGGGTGGCGGAGGACATCGTGACCACCGCCTTCACGCTCATCCTCGGCGCCATGGCGCTCGCCACCGGGCTGGCGTTCGGGATCGGGAATACCGGGCTGGCGGGGGAAATCACCCGGCGCTGGTACGAGGAGCGGCGCCACCGGCGGACCGCGCGGACCCGGGCCACCGACCGGGAGCCTCCGGCGGCGTAGGAGAAGGACGGCAAGACGGGCAGTCGGGCCGTACACTCCTGCCCGCCTGGCCGCCTAGCCGCCTGGCCGCCGGGCCGACTTGCCGTCTGCCCGTCGTGCCGTCTGCCCGCCCTACCTCACATCAAACATGTAGCTGTTGAGGTACTGGATCGTCGCGGTCTTTTCCGCCACCTGGAAGGCGAGGAGGTCGCCGCTGGTGACGAGCCCGATCAGTCCGCGGGCGTCGGTGACCGGCAGGTGGCGGATCCGCTTGCCGCTCAGGATGGCGCCGCACTCGTCGATGCTGGTTTCCGGCACGCAGGTGATGACCGGGGAAGTCATGACCTCGCGCACCTTGGTGTCGGCCGGGCTCCGCCCCGCCGCCACGACCCGCCGCAGGATGTCCCGTTCGGTGAAGACGCCGAGGAGGGCGCCGTCCTCCAGCACCACGAGGCCGCCGATGGTGTGCTGGTTCATGACCTGGGCAGCGGCGAGGACGGTGTCGGAGGGGGCGATCGAGATGACGTCGCCGGTCTTGCGGGCAAGCAGGTCGCGGACGGTGGGCATCGGCGCGCTCCTGAGGAGGTTGCCCTCATAGTACGCACCGGGGCGGGCGACCGCTAGCGGCTCCGCGACCGCTTGATGGACATGCCCGCCACGATGCCGAAGGCGAAGATCAGCGCCCCGATGGGCCAGAGGGGCATGCTCTTGAGCACGCCGTTTTCCGCCAGGGGGATCGTCATGCCTGCCGCCACTCCGAGTGCGGCGAGTATGCTCCCGGCGACGGCGGCTACCCGCCGTCGCGGTGGGACGGTCGCGGACTCCTCGCCGACCGCCAGCGCCGCGGCGGCGAGGATGTCCTTCCGGCTAGTCCCGGGATACTGGGCCTCGAAGGTGGCGATCTCCGCCTGCAACCGGCGGCCGAGGTCCTGCGCCCTTGGAGACGCCGGCGGCGCCGGCCGGTGCGCCGGCACGAAGACCATCGTCAGAACTCCCGCTTCTTCATTTCCTTGAAGAGCCGCCGGGTCTCGGAGTCCATTTCCTCCGGCTTCTGCCGCAGGGTGTCGTCGTACTGCGCCGCGCGCTCCGCCACCGGCGGCTTGATCTTGGCGGCGTTCTTCTGGGCCAGCCGGGCGATACGCTGGTCGTCTTTCCGGGACATCGTGCCTCCGCGTCGTGGTCGTGCTGGAATCTACTACCGGGCGCCCGGGGCGGGCGCAACCATCGCCTCCCGATACTTCTCCGCCACCATCAGTCCCGCCCACCGCCGCTGCAGGTTGGTCATCTCTCCGATCGTGTCCGCGATCCGCTCGGCCTCGTCGCTGGACGGCGGCACCAGGTCCTGCAGGGAAAACCCGAGGTGCCCGTTCCAGGGCGCGCTGTAGGCCGACTTGATGGCGTAGTTGTACATGTCGGCCTTGTCGCCCGCCACGAAGCCGTCCGCGCCGACGTAGTTGCGCCCGAAGAGAAAGGTGGTGCGCCCGGCGATCGCCGGGTTCCAGATCGGCGAGCCCTGCTCGAGGGCGCGGTCCTCGGTGAAGCCGAGGAGGTCGGACACCGTCGGCGCGATGTCGATGTGCGAGGTGAGGTGGTCGATCCGCACCGGCGCCGTGAGGACGCCGGGGACGTAGACCAGCAGCGGCACGTGATAGGTGAGGTCGTGCTGGACCCCCGCGGCGAGCCCGGGGTATTCGCTCCGGGTGCGGATGCCGTGGTCGCCCACCACCACGATCAGCGTCTGGTCGAGCCGGTCCCTTGCGGCGAGGAGGTCGGTGACCTGCCCGAGCCAGCCGTCGATGGTGGCGAAGAGCGGCTTGCAGGCAGCGGTCACGTCGTCGTACGTGGAGGTGGCGGTGATGCCGGGCCAGGGGCCGTGGCTGTACTGCGGCTGGAAGCTGAAGAGGTACCGCTGCCCGGCGCCGATCGCCCGCGCAATCTCGTCCTTCAGCAGGGCCAGCGCCTTCATGTCCTCGGCTTCCGCCATGCTGCGGCGGGTGACCGTGGTGTCGCTCCACTCGAAGAATTTCGGGGCGGGCGGGGTGAACCAGTCGTCGAAGCCGAGGGCGTGGTACCGGAGGTCGTCGCGCTCCCAGTTCTCGACCGGCTCCGGCGCGAAGACGGAGGTGCGGTAGCCGGCCGACTTGGCGCTGCGCACCACCCCGGGCGCCAGGAGGTCCCAGTGCGTCTTGCCGAGCTGCTTGATGAAGGTGGTCGGGCTGTTCGACGGGTACCACGAGCTGAAGATCGAGAAGATGGCGCGGACGGTGAGCGGATAGGTCGTGAAGTGCTCGGTGGCCACGAACGAGGTCGCCGCGAGCCGCCGCATGGTGGGCGGCAGTCCGTCGGGGCGGTCGAAGTCGAGGCATTCGGCCGGCGCGGTCTCGAGGACGAGGAAGAGGACGTCGTAGCCCCGGGCGCGCCCGGTGTAGGGATCCGCCCGGTTTGGAATCGGCGCGTGGGTCAGCGCCCGGTACTCGGCCACCAGCTGGGGCGCCGACTTCGGTCCCTGCCGCGGGGGGAGGAGGGGCTGCTGGGTCAGGCCGGCAAAGGAGGCGGTGGCCTCGACCAGCGCGCTCGACTGGAACGGGTTGGGGGGGAGCGGCACCAGCCACGACGCGCCGGCCATGGCGAGGATGGCGAGCCACGCCGTCGCGACGCCGAGGACCAGCGGCCGGTGGTCGAGCTCATGCCGGCGGTCGAGCAGCGTGGTGAGGGTGGGCAGCACCGAGGCGATGCCGATCAGCGCGGCGAACTTGAGCAGCGAGCCCCACGGCACGTACTCGAGGAAGAAGGCCCGGCCGACGTCGGTCGTCCCCGCCTGCAGCACGGCAATGGGGAGGAAGGTCCCGACCTCGATGAAGCAGGCGCGCTCGATCGCGAGCACGCTCAGGAACGGGACCACGATCGCCACAACCACGACCCCCCGCGCCCGCGGGCCCATGCGGCGGATGAGGAGCATCACGGCGAGGGGGATGACCAGGACCACGATGAGGAAGTCCATCCGGAAGAGCGCCAGCTTCTGGAGCAGCGGCACTTCCGGGCGGCCCAGCGCCTGGGCCACGAACTCGTAGCCGCCGCCGCGGGCGTCGAGGATGGACTCGCGGAGCAGGTAGGTGAGCAGCACGACCGGGAGCCAGCCGGCAAGGAGGTAGGCGCTGGCGGCTACCCACGAGTTGCCCGGGCCGTCGTGGCGGTTTCGGCTCACGCGATCAGGGGGTCGGGGCGGTCGGCGTCGGCATCCGCATCCGTACGAATCGCATCCCTTCCGGTTGCACTTCCCTGACCAGCACGGCGTCGGGGCTCGTGGCCAGCGCGTAGCCGTAGCCGTAGAACGAGACCGCCTCGACCAGGCGGCCGTCGCGGCCCACGACCTGGTAGCGCCGCACGGTGTCGGGGATGACCCGGCTCTTTTCCAGCCAGACGTTGCCGTCGCCGCCGGTGAAGGCGTCGTCGAACGGCGGCTTCACGGGGCTGAACGGAATCTTCTCCGCGGCCGCGCGGAGTTCCCCGGGAAACTTGCGGAGGAACGCCTCGCGGTCGGAGACGGTGATGGTGAAGACCCGGTCGGGGAGCCGCTCGCCCTTCGTCACCGTGCCGTCCGGGGCCAGCCAGTCCACCCGGTTGGGGTAGACGCGGGCGACCCAGGCGCTGCCGTCGGGCAGCACACCCCAGCGGTCCTCGCCGCTGAAGACCCGGCGCTCGAACCGGCGGCCGGCATCGCCGTCCACCTCCGCCAGGTCGAGCGGCGAGAGGCGAAGGATCGTGTCGCCACGGGAAAAGTCGAGGGGGTAACGGACCACCGCGGCGGAATCCCGCTTGCCGCCGCCGTCGGGGCCGGGGGGCGGATTGAACTGGACATACCAGTTGCCGGCGCCGTCCCGGGCGCTCGGCAGGTACCCGCGGGTGTTGTCGGGGGTGCGGACCATCGCGGCGTACGTCCCGTCGAGCGTCCAGACGGTGAGCCGGCGGAGCGCCCAGTCGGCCACGTAGAGCCCGTCGCCCATCGTGAACATGGCGAAGGGCCCCTCGAAGGGCTGCTTCATGCCCTTGCCGAGGTCGGTCACCGAGCGGTCGCCGAAATCGAGGACCAGGACCCGCTTGTCCGAGGGGGAGAGGACCGCCCACCGGTCGCCGCCGAGCCAGGCGCCGGCGGTGGCCTCGTACAGGGAGGTCTGGATCGTGTCGGCCGGGACGAGCGCCAGGTCGGGAGCCGGGGCGTCGCGGCTCCCGCACCCGAGGGACACGAAGAGCGCCCCGGTCAGCGCGAGTCGGGCCGTGGGGAGGTGCATGCGGGGAATCTAACCGCGGTGCTGGAGGGGGTCAGGCCTCGGCTGCAACCATCTGCGCCCCGCCGGCATCTCAACAGGTACCATATAAGGAGGGAGGACCCGATGGTGATGCTCGCAACCGACAGCCCGGTCCCGACCTTCCGCCTGGTGGATGACGAGGGGCATTCCGTCGGCCGGATCGTCCTCCCGGTGGCGGAGCGGATCAGCGGGACCGGCGCCGAGACGATCTACCTGCGGCGCGACCCGCCGTGGCGACGGCGGACCCGTCCGGACACCCCGGCACGCAGGAGCCCCCTCACGGTACACTAGGACGTGAGGGGGTTTCTTGTGCCCCCTTGCGACCGCCGCCCCCCGCCACGCATCCTCCACCTCTGAACCCAACCCGAACGAGGTCGTGCCGTGCCCCGACGCCCCATCGCGCGCCCCACCCTCCTTGCCGTCCTCCCCGCCGTTCTCGGCGCGGCGACCCTCGCCGCCCAGCAACCGAAGGTGCCGGTCCAGACCCTCACCAACCCCGAGGCCGCGTACGACGAGCCGTTCACCCAGCTGGTCGGCGTCCGCGAACTCCGGAACGGCGACGTGATCGTGGCCGACATGCGCGACCGCTCGCTGCTCAAGGTCGACCTCAAGACCGGCACGGCGGCCAAGCTCTCGCGCGAGGGATCGGGGCCGACCGAGTTCCTCTTCCCGACCGCCATCTACCCCTTCCCGGGCGACAGCACC
>DASUFQ010000033.1:0-25873 GCA_036274515.1 Gemmatimonadales bacterium
CTTCACCTGCTGCGAACTGTGGGCGATGAGACTGTCGCCCATGTCGCCGTAGAACCACTCCGTGTATTTGCGGCCCGCCGCCAGCGCCGCCGCCGAATCGAGGCGGGCGGCGGCGGGAGCCGCCGGCGTGCCCTGCGCCACCAGGGCGGGAGCAGGACCGACCGCAAGGATGAGCAGCAGCATCGGGGCGCGCATGGGTGCCTCAGGGGTATGCGGGAGAGTGGGGGATGGGGCGCCGCGCCGACGGGGACGGGTCACCCGGGGCGCGGCCCGCGAAGCCGACCGATCACGACGGTCACATTGTCACTCCCGCCGCGGGAGAGGGCGAGGTCCACCAGCGCCTGGCAGCTGGCCTCGGCGCTCTCCCCCCGCAGGAGGTGCTCGCGAATTTCCTCGTCGGAGACGTGCTTCGTCAGCCCGTCGCTGCAGAGGAGCATCACATCCTCCCACTCGATGTCGAGGGTGGTGACCTCCGGGGCCGCCTCCTTGCCCCCGAGCGCGCTCCAGAGGACGTGCTTCAGCCGGCTGTGTTCCGCCGCCGACCGGGTGAGCGCCCCCGCGTCCACCATGGCCTGGGCCATGGTCTGGTCCTTGGTGACCTGGGTGAGAACCCCTCCCCGGAGGCGGTACCCCCGGCTGTCACCCACGTGGATCACGTAGGCGCGGGGCCAGTAGATGGTCACCATCGTCAGGGTCGTGGCCATCCCGCGCTTCCCTTCGGCCTCGCCGGCCTCCCGGAGCGCCTGGTGCCCCCGCTCCACCGACCGGCGCAGCCGGTCGACGACCCGCTGCTCATGGTCGGCCTCGTCGACCTCCCCGGAGTCCATGCCGTGGATGACGTAGTCGGCGATGGCCCGCAGCGCCGATCCGCTGGCCTGTTCGCCCCAGGGCGTGCTGCCGACGCCGTCGGCCACGAGGAAGACATAGCCCCGGGCCCCGCTCACCAGCGACCCCAGGCCGTCGTGCGGGAGGGTGGTCTGGTGCAGCTGGATGGACTTGTGCAGGCTCGCCACCAGGAAATGATCCTGGTTCTGCTTCCGCACCAGCCCCTGGTGGCACATCCCGAAGATGTCCACGTCCTTCCGCTGCGGGCGCAGCACGCCTGGATCGGTTCCCGGCATTCAGGTTCTCCTCTGGCCTGAACATTCCCCGCCCGCCGCGCGTTGGCAAGGAGGGTCGGGGCGCCGGCCGGCGGGTTCCTTCCCTGCGAGCGAATCCGGGGTCATTATTCCCGGGATTCCCCTCTCCGGAGCTGGCATGGCCGAACTGTCGGACCGCCTCCACGCGGCACTCGGCAACAATTACCGCATCCTCCGCGAGCTGGGCGGCGGGGGGATGAGCCGTGTCTTCCTGGCGGAGGAGACCCGGCTCGGCCGCCGCGTGGTGATCAAGGTCCTGCCCCCGGACATGGCGGCCGGCGTCAACGCCGACCGCTTCGAGCGGGAAATCCAGCTCGCCGCCTCCCTCCAGCACCCCCACATCGTGCAGCTCCTGACGGCCGGCGCCCACGACGACCTGGCGTACTACGTCATGCCGTTCATCGAGGGCGAGTCGCTCCGGGCCCGCCTGGGGCGCGAGGGCGCCCTCCCGATGGGGGAGGTCCTGCACATCCTCCACAACGTGGTGGATGCCCTGGCGTACTCGCATGCGCACGGCGTGGTGCACCGCGACATCAAGCCCGACAACGTGATGCTCTCGGGGAAGCACGCGCTGGTCACCGACTTCGGGGTGGCCAAGGCGGTGAGCGCTTCCAGCGGGGACGGGCACACCAACCTCACCTCCCTCGGGATCGCCCTGGGGACGCCGGCCTACATGGCGCCGGAGCAGGCGGCCGCCGACCCGCGGGTGGACCACCGCGCCGACATCTATGCCGTGGGCGCCATGGCGTACGAGATGCTCTGCGGGCGCACGCCGTTCGTGGCCCCCACCCCGCAGGGGATGCTGGCGGCGCATATCTCCGAGCGGCCGGAGGCGCCTTCACGATACCGGAACACGATCCCGCCGGCGATGAACGAGCTGGTGCTCCGCTGCCTCGAGAAAAACCCCGCCGACCGGATCCAGAGCGCGGACGAGATCGCCGCCCGGCTGACCGCCATGGCCACACCCACCGGCGGCACGACTCCGATCTCCACCGCGCCGGTCTCCACGGCGCGGCACGAGGCGGCGGACGCGCTCCGGCGCGCCGCGCCCGCCCGGGTGCTGGGGCTCTTCGCGCTGGCGTCGGTGGCGGTAATCGCCTCGGCGTTCGCGATGACCCGCATCTTCGACCTCCCCGACTGGATCTGGCAGGGCGCGGCGGCGGCGATGGCCCTCGGCCTGCCGATCATCGCCTATACCGGCCGGGTGGAGCGGAAGCGCGCGGTGGCCCTGACGATGGGGACGCTGCGCTTCGAGCCGGAGCCGGCGCACCACGGCTGGTTCACCTGGAAGCGGACCATCTGGGGCGGCGCCCTGGCGCTGGGGCTCGTGGCGCTGCTCAGCGCGGGGTTCGTCATCTCGAAGAAGCTGGGGGTCGGCCCGGGCAGCACCCTGATGAGCGCTGGCGTCCTCGCGGCGCAAGACCGGATCATCCTCGTCGAATTCGAGAACCGCACCAGCGACTCCACCCTCGGCGCGTCCGTGACGGAGGCCCTGCGGATCGACCTGGGGCAGTCCAACGTCATGCGGGTGGTGGAGCCGTCGGACCTCCAGGCGGCGTTGCAGCGGATGGGCCGCCCCGGCGACACCCGGGTGACGCAGGCGGTGGCCACCGACGTGGCGCGGCGCGAAGGGATCAAGGGGATCATCACCGGGGAGATCACCTCGCTCGGCTCCGGCTACTCGCTGGCGGCGCGGGTCATCAACGCCAACACCGGCGAAACGCTGATCCCGATCCGGGAGACGGCCAACGACGCCTCGCAGCTCATTGGTGCGGTGGACAAGCTGTCGAAGGCGCTGCGGGAAAAGATCGGCGAGTCGCTCGGAAACATCCGGGCCGGCGACCGGCTCGAGCAGGTCACGACCTCCTCGTTCGAGGCGCTGCGGCTCTATACAGAGGCCACTGACAAGCACTCCCATGGCGACTCGGAAGGGGCGGTTCCGCTGCTGCGCCAGGCCGTGGCGGTGGACAGCACCTTCGCGATGGCGTGGCGGAAGCTGGCGGTGGTGCTCCCGCAGGCGTTGCCGGGCAGCGGGGCAGAGTCACTCGACGCCGCAAAGCGGGCCTACCAATATCGCGACCGCCTCCCTCCCGTCGAGCGGGGGCTGACCGAAGCGTACTACCACGAGATCGTGACGGAGGACCAGGCGAAGGTCGAGGCGGCGTACCGGTCGGTGCTGGCGGCGAATCCTGATGAGCCGACCGCCCTCAACAACCTCGGGTTGAAGCTGAATTCTGAGGGGCGGGCGGCGGAGGCAGAGGTACTGCTCCGCCACCTGGTGGCCACCTCGCAAATCCAGAGCGGGTTGATCAACTTGGTCCACTCGCTCCAGCTGCAGGGCAAGGACGCCGCCGCCGACTCGGCGCTCGCAGAATTGCGCCGCCGGAATCCGGCATCGGCACGCCCGGACGACATGCTGCGCGCGCGTGCCTACATGCGGCGGGATTTCCGGACGGCTGATTCGCTCTTGCGGGACCCGGGTCGGGTCCAGGGCAGCGCGCCAGCGGATCGAGTCAATGAACAGTGGGAGCGGTTGGGGTTGGCGACCGCGGTTGGAAAGCTGGGAGACGCGGGCCGCCTCGCTGCCGACCTGGCGAACACGATGGCGGCGGTCGGCGATCGGGGCACGGCCCTGTACCTGCGCTCGCTTCCCGCCATCCAGAAGGGGTACTTCCTAGGGGAGTGGAAGACGTGGGCCGACCAGGCGGATACCATCTTTGCACCGGCGGTTCTCAATTCGCTCCCCGAGGAGCAGCGAGCATATATGGGTCTCGCCTCGGGCTATGCATTCGCGGGTCGTCCCGCCGATGTCAGGCGTCTGCGAACCGAATGGACGCGGGTCCGCCCCGCCGAGCAGCGAACCGCCTCGGACTCGGTCTACTGGGTGGCCATGCTGGCCCAGGCCGAGGGGCGCTGGCGCGACGCCGC
This sequence comes from Gemmatimonadales bacterium, assembly GCA_036274515.1. Taxonomy (GTDB): domain Bacteria; phylum Gemmatimonadota; class Gemmatimonadetes; order Gemmatimonadales; family GWC2-71-9; genus SPDF01. Next base: position 4,068 of record DASUFQ010000033.1, read on the forward strand.
CATGGCGTTCGATGCCCACCGCGCGCTAGCCCGGTGCCCGAATTGCGAACTCTGGGAAGCCGGTTGGGCCTGGGATCGGGCGGGGGAACCGGATTCGGCCCTGGCGCGATTCGAAAGCTCCGTGACCTTGCCGGATAGCCGGACCAACTACGTCAACGCAACGAACGAGGTCGCCCCGACCTATCGCCGGCTCGGCGAGATGTACGAGACGCGGGGGGACCGCACCAAGGCGCTCAAGTACTATGGCGACTTCGTGGACCTCTGGCGGGAGGCCGACGCCGTCCTGCAGCCGCAGGTGGCCGAGGTGAAGGCACGCATGGCAGGGCTGGCGGGGGAGAAGTAGGGGAACGGACGGTCGGACGGGCAGACGGGCAGACGGGCAGTGACCGACTTGGCCACTGCCCGTTTCACATCACGCTCGCCGGGCGAGCGCCCGGCGGCCCGCCTCCCCGCCTTACTTGCCTCCAAGCAGGTCCTTCTTGAATCCCTCTCCTGGACCCGGCTTCGGGCCGATCCACGCCTTGAAGAGGGCGTCCGCGAAGCTCTTGCCGGCAATGGTGCCCTTCGACACCCCCGCCACCTTGACCTCGGTCCCTGTGCCCGGCACGTAGGTGAAGACGAACTGCTGCTTGTCCTTGATGTCTTCCATGTACCCGCAGAGGGTGACGAACTGCGCCTTGAGCTCCGCCGAGGCGTCGGGGGTGTTCTTCTCGAGGGCCTCGTCCCACGCCTCGCACATCTTGTCCTTCCCCACATCCCGCTTGAACTGCATCACGAGCTGCCGCGGGGCGTCGGCCGCCAGCACGGCGTTGGCGTCGCTGGTCCTGGCCGGCAGGTAGAGCCCGGCCACGTAGACCTTGAAGATGGCCTTCTTGCGGAGCGCGACCCCGTTGAGCACCAGCGTGTGCCCGGCGACCTCCACGGTGCTCGGCAGCGTCACGTCGGTGTAGGTGGTGTCCGCCGGGGCGGCGGCGAGGCTGCCGGCCAGCGCCAGCAGGGTAAGGCTGAACATGATGTGCCTCCGGGAGTGAGGTCGGGCGCCGACGACTGCAGCGGCAACGAAGGGAAGATGCAGCGCGCCGAGCATGGAGGGAAGGGCGGGACTCCCCGCCGGCGCCTCAGGGAGCGATCTTGGCAGCATGTCGCGAATCCTGGTTGAAGCCTGTGTCGACACCCTGGCCGGTGCGCGCGCCGCCGAAGCGGGAGGCGCGAACAGGATCGAACTCTGTGTGTCGCTGGAGGTTGGCGGGTTGACCCCTCCGGCGGAGTTGATCACCGACTGCGTCACGGCGCTCTCGCTGCCCGTCTTCGTCCTGGTCCGGCCGGACGCCCGCTCCTTTGTCATGCGGGAGGCGAGCCTCGCGGCACTGCTCGAGGAGGTCCGGCGGGTCGCCGCACTTGGCGCGGCCGGCGTGGTGGCGGGCGCGCTGACCGCCGTGGGAGCGGTGGACGCGGCCGCCACCGCGGCCATCGTCGCGGCCGCCCGGCCTGCGCCCGTCACCTTCCATCGCGCCTTCGACGCCGTGGCGGACCAGCCTGCCGCGCTCGAGGCGCTGGTGGACCTGGGCGTGGCGCGCATCCTCACGTCGGGGGGAGCGGCGACGGCGGCGGAGGGCGCCGACCGATTGCGGGGGCTGGTCGACCTGGCCGATGGGCGAATCGGGATTCTCGCGGGAGGGTCGATCAGGGCGCACAACGTCGGCGCGCTCATCCGGCGTGCCGGCGTGACAGAAATCCACAGCCGCACGCCGGCCGACGCGGCCGGGGTGCGTGCCCTGGTCCAGGCGGCCGCAGCATCGGAACTCCCGACCGAGCGCTAGAGCAGGCGGCGCGCCGGCGCCGAAGGGCGGCTCACGAGATACTCCGCCCGCCTCGACGAGGCGGGGAAGGCGCGGACGAAGTCGTCGAGCCATGCCTGCCCGAACGCGCGTGCGTCCTCCGCATCCACCATGGCCCAGACGCTGCCGCCGAATCCGGCGCCGAACGCCGAGGCGGCGTGCGCCCCGAGTTCGCGCGCCCGGCGGGCCAGGTGCATGGTTTCGGGCACCTGGTTCCGGAGCCCGACTTCCGCGCCGAGCTGCGAGCGGTCCACCTGGCTCCCGAACTCCCGCAAGTCACCGCCGGCAAGCGCGGTCGCGGCGCGGGGGATGATCTCCTCCGACTCCGATACGAACTGGCGGAACCGTGCGGCGAGGAATCCCTCGGGAAACTCGGGATCCCGCTCTCCGTCGAGGAATTCACCGATGGCGTCGGCCGCCCCCGGCCCGGCGATGGCGGCGGCAAGGGTCGGTGCCGCCGCCCCGGAGGCGGTGCGCCAGCGCTCCAGGATCCGGCGGGCGGCGAGCGAAAGCCGATTGTACGCCTCCCGCTCGGCTCCCGTCTTCCGCGAGCGCACGCCACTGACCCCGATCACCAGGGCCTGGCCCTCCGGCCACCGGATGTTGCCCTCGGACCGGACGGGGGCGAAGGCGTACCGACTGACCCAGCCGTCCTTGCAGCAGATGATGGCGGTGTGATCCTCGCTCCCGCCGAAGGTGCCCACGCCCCGGTCGCCGGCAAAGGGGCCGAAATCCTGGCCATTCTCGATGCAGCCGAAGTATTCGGCGAGCGCTTCCGGCGTGGCGAGATGTCGTCGCCACTCGGCGGTTTCGGGGAGGCCACTGGCCTCAGCCAGCGCGAGGCAGGTGGCGACGACCAGCGCGCTGGAACTGCTCATGCCGGACGCGGAGGAGAGGTCACTCGCCAGGGCGAGATCCGCGCCGCGCCGCGCCTCCGGAAAGTTCTGGGCGAGCCGACGCGCCACCGTCATCGGATATCCGGCCCAGCGGCCCGTGAGGGGGACGAGTCCCGGGTCCATCGCGAAGGCGGCCCGGGCCCGACTCGACGTGTCGAGGAAGGTCACCCGGGCGTCGGTGCGCGGCACCATGCCGATGACGAGCCCGCGGTCGAGGGCGGCCAGGAGGCTGCGGCCGCCGGCGTAGTCGGTGTGCTTGCCGAGGAGTTCGACCCGCCCTGGCACTCGCCAGACGGCAACCGGCCCGGCACCCGCACCGAGCGCGGTCCGGACCCGCTCGACCAGCGCCTCGGTCAGAGCCGGACCTCGGTGTCGGCGAGGTAGGCGGTGACGGCGGGAATATCTCGCCGGCTGGAGAGGTCGAGCACCCCCGCCTCGATGGGGAGCACCCGGAACCGGACGCCGAGCCGGCGGATGGCGTAGCGCACGGCATCCTGGAGCTCGAGCTCGCCGCGCACCGAGGGCGTGATCCGGCGGCACGCCTCGAAGATGGAGGGTCCGAACACCCACGCGTTCATGCTCACGCGGGTCTTGGGACCGAGGCGCTGGGCGGTGGCCGCATCGGGCTTCTCGACGATGTCCGCGAGGATCCCGCCCGGCGCCTCCACCAGCAGGGCAAACTGGCGGATGCGGGCCACGGGGATGTTGCTCATGCCCACCAGGGCGCCCGGCGCGAACCCGGCCAGTCCGGGCTCGCCGAGATCCCGCAGCGCGGCGAGGACCGGGGCCGGGTAATAGTTGTCGGCGTTGCAGACGAGAAAGCGCTGGCCGCCGGCAAAGTACTCCGCCGCCAAGACGGCATCGGCGGTGCCGCGCGCCTCCTCCTGGATGGCGAAGGTGACCGCCAGCCGCCGCAGGCGGCCGGGGGCGGAGTAGTACTCGCGGATCGCATGGTGCTCGGGGCCGATGACGAGGCAGACCTCCTCGAATCCGGCGTCCGCGAGCGCGGAGAGGCCGTAGTCCAGGAACGGCCGTCCCACGGGGATCATGCCCTTGAGGCCCTGGGCCGCCGCCTCCTCCTGCCCCGCGGCGAGGAGCGCGCCCGGGTCCGCTTCCCGCATGCGGCGGCCGAGGCCGCGCGCCAGGACGACCGCCCGGTTCATCCGGCCCGATCCGCGCCGCCCCACATCGCCGGGAGCAGGCGCGCCAGCCAGAGCGACGCCCCGACGAACAGCGCCACGAACACGACGCCCTGGGTGGTCCGGCCATAGAGCAGGCTCCCCACCCCGAAGAGCGCGGAATAGACCGCGAGGCAGCCGAGGAGCCATCCGAGGAATGCCATCGGCAGGCTGTCCGGCGACGCCGGGACCCCGGCTTCCGCCTGCACGGCGCGCCACCCGGGGCCGGCGGGGCGCACGAGCCGGAAGAAGGCGACCAGCGTGCCGCGCGCGGTGGGGGCGGTCGACAGGGTGACGGCCACCCAGACGCCGGTGGTGATCGCGACGCTCAGGAGCAGTTGCGTGGGGCCGTCGAACGCCACCCCCGTCCGCTGGGCGACGAGAAAGCCCGCGGCGAGCAGGAACGACGAGACCATCGCGCTGACCTCGCTCCAGGCGTTGATCCGCCACCAGAACCAGCGGAGCAGGTAGAGGAGCCCCGTCCCGGCCCCGATGGAGAGGAGGAGCTGGAAGCTCTGGCTGGCGGTGTCCAGCACGACGGTGAGGGCGCCCGCGAGGAGCATGAGCAGGGCGGTCACGAGCCGGCCCACCGCCACGTAGTGGCGCTCGGTGGCGTCGGTCCGGACGAAGCGACGGTAGAGGTCGTGCACCAGGTAGGAAGTGCCCCAGTTCAGGTGGGTGGCGATGGTGGACACGTACGCCGCCAGGAGGCCTGCCACCATGACCCCCAGCCACCCGACCGGGAGGAAGCGAAGCATCGCCGGGTAGGCCATGTCGTGGCCGATGAGCGCCGGGTCGACGTGCGGGAAGGTGGTGGCGATGTCGGAGAGCTGCGGGTACACCAGGAGGGACGCGAGGCCGACAATGATCCAGGGCCACGACCGGAGCGCGTAGTGGGCCACGTTGAAGAGCAGGGTGCCCGCCATCGCGTCGCGCTCGCTGCGGGCCGCCAGCATCCGCTGGGCGATGTAGCTCCCGCCGCCCGGTTCGGCGCCGGGGTACCAGACGCTCCACCACTGCACCGTGATCGGCAGGATCAGCACCGAGAGGGTGAGCTTCCAGTCGCCGAAATCGGGGAGGAGGTTGAGCGTGGCGGGGTCGAGCCGGCTCATCAGCCCCGCGAGGCCGCCGACCTCCGGCTGCCGGAGGGCGAAGTACGCCGCCGCGAAGGAGCCCGCCATCGCGATGCCGAACTGGATGAGGTCCGTCACGAGGACGCCCCAGAGCCCGGCGGTGGCGGCGAAGGCGATGTTGAGCACCGCGCAGACGACCAGCGTCTGGAGCATCGGCCAGCCGAGGATCACGTTGGCGATCTTCACCGCGGCCAGGTTGACCGTCGCCATGATGACGCAATTGAAGAAGAGGCCGAGGTAGACCGCCCGGAAGCCGCGGACCAGCTCGGCGGGCCTCCCGGCGTACCGGATTTCGTAGAACTCGAGATCGGTCAGCACGCCGGACCGCCGCCAGAGCCGCGCGTAGAAGAACACGGTGGCCATGCCGGTGAGGAGGAAGGACCACCAGAGCCAGTTGTTGGCCACGCCGTGCTCCCGCACCAGGTTGGTCACCAGGTTCGGGGTGTCGGTGCTGAAGGTGGTGGCCACCATCGACACGCCGATGAGCCACCAGGGCGCGGCGCGCCCGGAAGTGAAGAACTCGGCGGTGCTGGTGCCGGCGCGGCGGGCCAGCAGGATGGCAGGGAGGAAGGAGACCGCGATCGAGAGGACGACGATGACCCAGTCAAGCGTCACCAGCTGCATGCGGAGGCTCCGGCGTGGGGAGGGGCGGGTTCCGGAAGATAGAAGGCCCCGCACCGGGGTGCGAGGCCATCAGGACGTCCCGGCGCCTCCCCGGCGGCTACTTGGCGCGCTCGAGGTATTCCCCGGTGTTCGGGTTGACCCGGACCCGCTCGCCCTGGTTGACGAACTCGGGGACGTTGACGGTGACGCCGTTGTTCAGGACCGCCGGCTTGGTGCTGGCCGACTTGGTGGCGGTCTTCATGATCGGGGCGGTCTCCACCACCTCGAGCTCGATGGTGCTCGGGAGATTGATGGCGATCGGGCGGCCGTTGAGGAACTCCGCCATGAACTTCATCTCGGCCTGGAGCCACGGGGTCTGGTCGCCGGTGACCTCCTGGTCGAGGGTGTACTGGTCGAAGGTCTCCTGGTCCATGACGTGGGTGCCCTGGCCGTCCTGGTAGAGGACCTGCAGCTCCTTGGTGTCGAGCCGGGCCTGGTCGACAAAGTCGGAGGCGTTCAGGCGGGTGTCGAAGGTGTTGCCGGAAATGAGGTTCCGGAAGCGGACCTGGACAAAGGCGCGGAGGTTGCCCGGGGTGCGGTGCGTGAAGTCCATCACGCGGCACGGCTGTCCCTCGATGAGGATGACGTGGCCCTTGCGGACGTCGGTTGCCTTCATGGGTTCTGCGTTCCCTGCGTTGGAGTGTGCGGGCCCCCGATGGGCCCCCTGACCGGGCCACAAGATACACCGGGAGGCGGCCCGGGCGCAGGGGGCGGGGATTTGCGCCCGGTCCGGGTGCCGGGGAAGATTCCGGCATGACAGAGACCACCCCGACGCCCGGCGCCAGGCCCTCGGGCGAGTGGACCTCCGGGCCGGGCCTCCCCGACGTTCGCGACTGGCTGGCCGGGCCGCGGTCGCGCCTCAGCGAGCTGGCGCGCCTCGGCCGGATCAGCGCCGAATTCGTGCGCGGCTTCCGCGCCCTCCACTTTGTCGGACCGTGCGTGACGGTGTTCGGCTCGGCGCGGGTCGGCGAGGCCGATCCGCACTACGCCATGGCGCGGGCGATGGGCGGGCGCATTGCGGGGCTGGGCTATACCGTCATGACCGGCGGGGGCCCCGGGATCATGGAGGCGGCCAACCGCGGGGCGCACGAGGCGGGCGGCGCATCCATCGGCTGCAACATCGAGCTGCCGCACGAGCAGGCCCCCAACCCCTATGTGGACCGGTTCATCACGTTCCGGTACTTCTTCGTCCGCAAGGTGATGCTGGTCAAGTACAGCGTGGCGTTCGTGGTGCTGCCGGGCGGGTTCGGAACGCTCGACGAGCTGTTCGAGTCGCTCACGCTGGTGCAGACCGGGAAGATCGCCGCCTTCCCGGTGGTCCTCATGGGCATCGAGTACTGGCGGCCGCTCCTCGAGTTCCTCCGCGGGACCCTGGCGGCACGCGGCATGGTGGCGCCCGGCGACCTCGACCTCCTCACCGTGACCGACTCCCTCGACGAGGCGGTGGCCGCCATCGAACAGGGGGTGGCGGCGCTCCCGGCCTCCTGGCTCCCGCCGCGGCGCCGGCGGCTCCTGCTCGAGCGCTAGGAACGCCGACGGGGCGCGGATCGCTCCGCGCCCCGCCGCACCTCATCCCCCCGTCTCGTCAGTCGAGGACGAGGATCAGGAACTTCGACGGCGCCCAGAAGCCCTCGGGCGACGCGATCTTGACCCCGCCGGTGACCCGGCCCTTCGAGTCCGGCTTGTTCTCGATGTAGTCAGTGTTCTGGCGCGAGACGATCTTGTACCGCTGGGTCGTCATCGGTGACGGGATTTCCATCACGATCCGCCGGTCGACGGCGGTGAAGTCGGCCTCGTTCAGCACGCGGGCCGGCTGGAGGGCCTTGCTGCCGAAGAAGAGGATCTTGGACCCGCCCTCCTCGACGATGATCCCCTTGGCCTTGAGCGAGTCCTTGGTGCCGACGACGTAGTACACGGTGTTGCTGCGGTCGGTCATGGCGGTGACCGTGTCGATGAGCTCCGCCTTCTCGACCGAGAGCTGCGCGACTTCCTGCTTGCTGGTGGCCAGTTCCTCGCTCATGGTGGCGATCTCGACCCGCTGCGTCGCGATCATCTGCTGGTACTCCGCCACCGCGGTCTCCAGGGAGGCGAGGTTGGTCTTCATGCTGTCCGACGACCGGCTGAGCCGGCGGATCCGCGCCTGGCTGGCGCCGAGGCGCTTCTCCGCGTCGTTCAGCCGCTCGGTCATCTCCTTGACCCGGGCCAGGACGATCGCCCGCTGGTCGGCGGTCGGCTGGTCACCGCCTTCGGAGCCCACCACCGGAGCCACCCCGGACTTCAGGTCCTTGACCTTGGCCATCTCGGTATTGATCTCGTTCATCAGTCGGGCATTCTCCGCCACGGCCTGCAGCAGCGTGTCTTTCTCGGCCGACAGCGCGGTCACCTGGTCGAGGCGCGCCTGCAGTTCTTCCTGCTGCTTTTTCTTGGCGGCGGGTGACATGCACGCGCCCAGCATCAGGGTTGCCATCGTCAGCATGCCCACCGCGCGGGGGCGGAACGTGATGTGCATCACAATCTCCTGTAACGGGTTACGCGAATCGCAACGCACTATACAAACGGTTTGGACTGCGGCGCGCAAGCAGGGGGGGAAACGAACCGGCCGCCCGGAGGCGGCCGTGGAAGTCAGCGCGACACGGGGAGTCGCGTGAGTCCGACGCCTTCGAGGATGGGTTGCACGGTCAGCGGGACGGAGGACGCGGGCTGGCCGGCCCAGTGCTCCAGGCGGCGCGTGATCCAGCCCTGCAGTTCGGCGTAGCGGGCCCCGGCGTCGGCGTTGTCGAAGCGGATTTCGCTTCCGGCGACGCGATAGCGACCGGACTGCGCCTGGAGGAGGGCAAAGACGGCGTCGATCTGCCCGAGCAGTCGGGTGCCCTCGCCGGCGGCCTCCTGTGATTCCTTGCGCGAGATATGGGTGATCCAGTCCCGCATCTCGGAGGACGAGGCGCCGCGGCGCTCGAGGGCGCGCGCGGAATCCTGGAAGGTCCGTTCGACCGCCGACTCCTTCGAGTGGTACTGCTTCACCGCCGCCGTCGCGGCATCGAGCGCGCGTCGCGCGCCGGCGATCCCGTCAGTCGTGGTGATCTGGGTCTGGCTGAAGAGGCGCACCAGCCCGCTCCGGTCCATCTGCGCGGCGAAATCGGCCGCCAGCTCATCGTAGGCGGTGGCGTAGGACCGCGCGAGCGCGGCGCCGGCGCCGGCAAATCCGCCCGCGGCGGCGGTGCCGGCATCGACGCGGGCCGTGCCCCCTGCGCGCAGGTCGAGCGTCGGCGCGCTGGGGAGGATGGCTGACGGCGCGGTGTCGGGCGCCGGTTCGACCGTGGCGGCGGGCGCCGGCTTCGGCTGGCCGGCGCTGGGCAGCGGAAAGCCCGCGGCCGCGGGCGCGGCGGGCACCGGCGCCGAATCGTTCGTCCCGGGCGCGACCGCGGCGGTGGGGGGCGCCATGGCCGCGGCCGGGGAGACCAGGTTCTGGTCGGTGTCGGAGTTGCTGCCGGTGAGGGCAAAGACGCCGGCGGCGAGCACGGCGGCGGCGCCGACGTAGAGCATCGGCCGGAATCGCCGGGCGGGCTGGCCCGCCGGTGCGGCGGCCGTGAGGGGCTCCGGGTCCCCGAACCGCTCCACGCTCATCGGAGGCGGCGCGAACGGCGCGACGGCGGGCTCGTCCCCCCCGACCACGGTATCGATCGCGGCGACCACCGGCACCTCGTCGACGATGGACTCGACGACCAGCTCTTCCGGCTCCGACTCGGGGATGGGAATCTCCTCGAGGACGATCTCGACCGGGAGCCCGAGGTCGGTCGGCGCGATTTCCTCCACCACCTCGGCGACCGGTTCCGGCTCGGGATGGCCGGCAGGGGCGTCCGCTTCCTCGTCCACGCGCTCGCGCTCGTCGCGAATCACTTCCAGCGGCTCCACCGGTTCCGGCGCGGCTGGCGCGGGGCTCGGCACCGGCGCAAGGTCCTCGAGGCGCAGCATCGTCCCGAAGCGCTGCTCCGAGCCTTCGGCTTCCGACGACGGTTCCACCGGGTCCGGCCGGACGAGCGTGAGGTCGGGCGGAGAGGTCACCGCCGGCGGCTTCGGCTCCGTCTGCTGGGCTGGCGTGGGCAGGGGATCGAGCAGGACGAGGAGCCGGTTCAGCTCCTCCAGGTCGTTCTTGTCGGGCGCCTGCGGCGCGGGCGTGGGCAGGACGGTCGCCGGCACCGCCGGACTCGAGGGCCGGGTGAACTTGAGGCGCGAGGAGGTGCGCGTGGCCGTGCCACCCTCCGACGCCATCTTGTAATGGGGATGGCTTTCGATCGGCAGCCAGCGCTCGCTGCGCTGATGATAGATCTCCGCGTCACCAGTGACCTCGCCGCGCTGGACGCCCGCGGTGAGCTCCTGGATCGAGCGGTAGGTCTGCTCCTGGCCGGACGAGAGCCGGATACGGTACATGACTGCCCCCAAGGAATTGCGGCACGCCCTCTATACTTATCTGCTGCACCGTCAACACAAGCAACAGTTAGGCCAGTCATAACTCCTTTGTTTACAATGCTCTGCAATTTGCTATGTCAATTTATTGCGGCGATGTGCAAGTGCTGTCGCCGCGGAAGTGCAGCACTCGAGGGGCGGCGGAGCGGCCGGATCGACGCCCAAACTCGGGCGCAAGTCCTTGTGCCTCTTGGGGTAACAGCTTATCCTGCCGCCACCAGAACGCATTCTTCAGGCGCACGGAGGTCAGGGTGAGCGACGAACCGATGTATCTGCAGCGACTCCGGCAGAATCGCCGGGGCAAGGGGGGGAAGCTGGGGGGCGGAGGGAACCAGGCCGAAGGGATGAGCTCGCAGGAGCAGGAAGCGCTGCGCTGGGCCCGGGAAGCGGCCGGCACGGAGCTCCGCTCCACCAAGGACCTGGCGGGAGCCAAGTACGCCATCGTGATCAAGGTGAACTCCGCCAGCGGGGTCGCGCTCTCGTCCTGTGAGGGACTGCCGACGCGTGAGGCGCTGCTCGAGCGGATCAAGAACGCGGCGTTCATGAGTGAAGAGGTGGTCGGCGCCTACGAGGTGCGCGGCGGCCGGCCGCTCACCGTGGGCAACGACGACGGCACCATCACGCTCAAGGCGGGCTCGGCGCGGCCCGGCGCCAACCCGAAGTCGCCGGAGCAGATGCTGCGGTTGGCGGCGCAGGAAGTGGCGGAGCGGGCCAAGTCGCGTCCGCGCGATGATGATCGTGGCGGCCAGCGGCGCCGCTGAGGTAACCGGGCCACTCGACTGCCTGCTTCGCCCCCGGCGGATCGCGGTCGTCGGGGCGTCGCGCACGCCGAACACGATCGGCCGCGAGATCGTCTCCAACCTCGTCGGCTACGGGTTCACCGGGAGCGTCTTCCCGGTGAACCCGAACGCCGACTCCATCCACTCCCTCAAGACCTATCCCACCATCGCCGCCGTCCCCGACCCCGTGGACATGGCGGTGATCACCGTGCCCAAGCAGCATGTCCTCGGCGTGGCCGAGGAGTGCGGCCGGGCCGGGGTGAAGGGACTGACGGTGATCTCGGCCGGGTTTCGCGAGGTCGGGGGGGAGGGCGTCGAGCGGGAGCGGCGGCTGGTGGAGATCGTCCGGCGGCACGGGATGCGGATGGTGGGGCCCAACTGCATGGGGGTGCTGAACGCCGACCCGGCGGTGTCGATGAACGCCACCTTCGCGCCCTGCATGCCCCCGTTCGGCCGGGCGGCGTTCGTGTCGCAGTCGGGGGCGATGGGCCTGAGCGTCCTCGACTACGCCAAGGAGTACGGCATCGGGATCACCCAGTTCGTCTCGATGGGCAACAAACCCGACGTGAGCGGCAACGACCTGCTCCTGCAGTGGGAGCGGGACCCGACGGTCGGGCTGGTGCTGATGTACGTGGAGAACTTCGGCAACCCGCGGAAGTTCCTCGAGATCGCCCGCCGCATGACCCGGACCAAGCCGATCATCGTGGTGAAGTCGGGGCGCTCGAAGGTCGGCGCGCGCGCCGCGTCGTCCCACACCGGCGCCCTCGCCGCGAGCGACGCCCTGGTGGACGCGATGATGAGCCAGGCTGGGGTCATCCGCGCCGAGTCGGTGGAGGAGCTCTTCGACCTGGCGATGGCCTTCTCCGGTGAGCGGCTCCCGCGCTCCCGGCGCACCGCGGTGCTCACCAACTCCGGCGGGCCCGGCATCCTGGCCGCCGACGCGCTGGAGCGACATGCGGTCGAGCTGCCCGAGCTGGCGACGGAAACGGTCGAGCGGCTCCGGCCGCTCTTCCCCGAGGAGGCCTCGCTGCGCAATCCCCTCGACATGATCGCCAGTGCCACCCCCCCGGGGTACCGGGCGGCGCTGACGGCGCTCCTCGACGATCCGGGTGTGGACTCGGCGCTGGCCATCTTCGTGCCGCCTCTCGGGATCCGGCAGGCGGACGTCGCGGAGGCGATCGCCTCGGTGGCCGGGGCGCACCCGGAGAAGCCGGTGCTCGCGGTCCTGATGGGACGGGAGGGGCTGCCGCAGGGGAAGGCGGAACTGCACGAAGTCGGGGTGCCGGCCTACATCTTCCCGGAATCCGCCGCGCGGGCGCTCAGCGCGCTCTGCCGGCACCGCGAATGGATCGAGCGGCCGATCCTCCCGGTTGAGGACCTCGCCGTGGACCGGCCGGCGGCGGAGCGCCTGCTGGCCGGGGCGCGGGCGGCGGGGCAGTCACGGCTCGGCGAGGTGGAATCGCTCGCCCTCCTGCAGGCCTACGGGATTCCCACGGCCAGGGCCGGCCTGGCGCGGACCGCCGAGGAGGCCGTGGCGCTGGCCGCGGCCGCGCCGGGCGCGGTGGCGATGAAGATCGTCTCCCCAGAGATCATCCATAAGACGGATGTCGGCGGGGTGCGGGTCGGGGTGGCGGGAAAGGCCGAGGTCCGCGCCGCATTCGAGGAGATCGTCGCGTCCGCCAGGCGCGCGGTGCCCGGCGCCACGATCCACGGCGTGCTCGTGCAGGAAATGGTGACGGGGGGCCGCGAGACGATTGCCGGCGTGACGCGCGAGCCGTCCTTCGGTCCGCTCGTGATGTTCGGTCTGGGGGGGATCTTCGTGGAGGTGCTCCGCGACGTGGTCTTCCGGGTGGCGCCGATTTCCCGGCGGGACGCCGCCGACATGATTGCCGGGCTGCGCGGTGCGCGGCTGCTCGACTCCGTGCGCGGCGCCCCACCGGCTGACCGCCGCGCCATCGAGGAGGTGCTGCTCCGGCTCTCTCGCCTTGCCACCGACTTTCCCGAGATCGCGGAGCTCGACGTGAACCCGCTGCTCGCCTTCCCCGACGGCACGGTGGCGGTGGACGGGCGCGTCCTCCTGCAGCCGCAGGGCGCCTAGTTCGGCGCGCCCAGGTCGATTTCCCCGATCCTGCCGGTCCCGCTCAACGCCAGCCACAGCCGTCCGCGCTCCCAGTCGGTCACCATGTGCCGGACGATGGCGCCCGAGGTCGGCACCTTCACGACCTGCATCTGATCGTCCTTCGGGTTGAACGCGATCATGTCCCCTGTCCTCGCCTCACAATACCAGAGCCGTCCGTCGGTCCCGATGCTGATGCCATAGGGCCCCGCGTTTGCCCCGCCGGGAGACGCCCACTCGCGCACCCTGCCGGTGGCCGGATCGAGGGCGCCGAGGTAGCCGCGCGCGTAGTCGGTGTACCAGACGGTGCCGTCGGGGGTGACCGCCAGCCGGCGCGGTCGGGCGGCGGCGTCGGGGAGCGGATAGGCGGTCAGGGCGCCGGTGGCGGGATTGACCCGGCCCAGCTGGTTGGTTCCCAGGTGCGCAATCCAGACGCTCCCGTCGGGAGCGGCGTACATCCCGTACGGAACGGAGCTCGGCGCCGCCACCGTCCAGACGTCCACCTTTCCCGTGGCCGGATCCAGGCGGCCGTAGGTGTTGTTGTTGGCGTCCGTGAACCAGACCATCCCCTGGTGGACGATGGGGGTGTGGGGGTTCCGCGCTTCGTAGGGGAGGTCGAACTCCACGATATCGCCGTTCGCCGGGTTGAGACGCCCGAGGACGCCGGCGCGCTGGCCGGTATACCAGACGTACCCGTCAGGGGCGACCGTGATGCCGTGCGGTCCCGAGCCGGGGGTGGGCGTGGGGTAGTCGAGGATCGTTCCGGTCGATGGATCGAGCCGGCCGATGTAGCTGTTGGTCTGGTCGGTATACCACACCGTGCCGTCGGCACCGACCGCGGGGTCATGCGGGAAATTGCCGGGGCGGGGAATTGCGTACTCGACCACCACCGGGCCGGCAGCCTGCGCGGGAAGCGAGCCGTTCGTCGCAGCGCCGGCGAGGGCGAGCACGAGGAGGCGCGGGAGGTATCGCATGTCCGATCTCCGGGAATGAAGCGGGATGATTCCCGTACGGGCGGGGCCAGTGCGACGTTTCGGCGCGGGGTCAGCGTCCTCCGCAGGCCCGAAGGATGGTCTGCGGCTCGGGGGCCGCAGGGAAGAGCCGGGCCGCCTGCCGTGCGTGGACGATCGCCTCCTTGCACCGGCCGCGTCGGCGGTACGACTGCGCCACCATGACCTGGATCCGGTAACTCCCCGGATCCATGGCGGCGGCCTCCGCCCGGGTGCTCAGCCTGCCCCAGGCGGCGATGGTTTCCATGGCCCGCACCTGCTGCACGCCCTGCCGCGTCAGGCCGGCCCCGAGGAGCAGCACCACCAGCAGCACCAGCGTGCGGGAACGCCACCCGGCGGGGGTGCGACTCGGGAAGGGATCAGCAGGGAGCATGGCACCGGCCAGGCCCCAGACGTAGAGCGCCGGGACCGGAAGGAGCAGGACGGCGTCGAAGGCGCCGGAGACCGCCGCGGCGGCGAGGGTTCCCGCCAACGCGAGGGCGGGGAGGTCGGCGACATCGCGGGGGCCGGCGTGCCAGGTGCGCGCCCCCGCGGCGAAGATCAGCAATCCCGCTCCACCGAGGAGGAGCAGGGCCACCGGCCCGCGCTCGGAGAGCATCGCCACCCAGTCGCTGCTGGGCCAGGGGTTGGCGGCCATGCCGTCGGAGGCGAGGGACGGATCTCCCCCATCCGCGACGGCCGGATAGGCGACGGCCCAGTTGCCTGGCCCCACCCCCAGCACCGGGTCGGCCCGCACGAGGGCCAGGCTGTTGCGCCACTGCAGGAGCCGACCCCGGCCGCTTCCCTCCTGATAATTCGCGAGCCCCTTGAGGGTGTCGGCATACGGCGTGTCGCTCCGCCAGTCGAGGGTGTTCGGCAGCGCGAGGGCCAGCACCGCGCCGGCGACGATGGCCAGCAGTGGCCCGTGCAGCCGGATGCGCGCCGTCGAATTCCGCCAGAGCCCGCCAGGGAGCGAACCGAGCCCGAAGAAGACCAGTCCCGCCGCGGCGGTGGCCAGCCAGGCGGCCCGCGAGCGGGTGAGCACGAGCAGCCCGACGGCGAGCAGGGTGCCGAGGACGGCAAGGAGGTATCCGACCCGGGTTCGCGCCCCGAGTGCGATTGCGAGGAGCGCGGGGAAGGTGATGGCGGCGAGGTGGGCGACGAAGTTCCGGTTGCCGAGTGTGCCGCCCGGCGCCCGAGTGAGACTCAGCAGGTCGGAGTCGAGGAGGCCATACGCCTGGCCGAGGGCGGTGAGGACCCCCGCCGCGGCCCCGGCCGCGAGGCCGATCATGATGTACCGCCCGAGCCCCGCGCGCGCGAGCTCGCGGGCGGACCAGAAGATGAGCAGGCTGGACCAGGTGACCCCGAGGGCACGCGCGGCAAGCCAGCCGTTGACCGCGAACGCCGCCGACAGCGCCGAGAGCGCCAGGAATCCCAGCAGCAGGAAGTCGGCGCGGGTCCAGACCCACTCGCGGCGCCCGGGAATCACGAGGATCGCGACGACCAGGGCGGTCGCGTGGAGGACGACTTCCTTCGGCAGGAAGAACCGGTCAAGCTCGAACGCCCGGAACGGCACCACGACCAGCACGACCGCAATCGCCCCGAGGATGAGGAGGGTGGCGGCGAGGCGCTCGGCGCGGCTGGGTGACACGAAAGACGGCTCCAGGGTCGTGGGCGGAAGCTGGGAATAGTATTGTGACTCGTCCGCGGGGGAAACTAAGATTCATGATGCCCTTTCCGCCGCTGATCGACGCCGGCGACCTGCTGGCCCGGATCGGGGATCCCCGCCTCGTCGTCCTCGACGCCAGCTGGTACCTCCCCGCCGCGGGCCGGGACGCGCGCGCCGACTTCCGCGCGGCGCACCTTCCCGGGGCCCAGTTCTTCGACATCGACGCCGCGAGCGACCAGGACACGGCGCTGCCCCACATGGCGCCCCCCGCCGCCCGGTTCGAGGCGATCGCGGTGGCGCTCGGGATCAGCGGTGACAGTACCGTGGTGGTGTACGACGGCTCGGGCACCAACCTCAGCGCGGCCCGCGCCTGGTGGCTCTTCCGGCTGTTCGGCCACGAGCGGGTGTCGGTGCTCGACGGCGGGATCGGCCACTGGCGCTCCGCCGGGTTTCCCCTGGAATCGGGGGGTGCGCGCGACCGGCCGCCCGGCCGCTTCGTCGCCCGCCTGCACCCGGCACACCTTCGCTCACTCGACGCCGTGCAGGCCGCGCTTGCCACCGCGTCGGCCCAGGTGGTGGACGCTCGCCCGCAGGGCCGGTTTCGCGGCGTGGACCCCGAACCCCGCCCGGGGCTGCGCGGCGGTCACATGCCGGGCGCCATCAGCCTGCCGCACGGCGAGCTGGTGGACGCGTCGGGACGCCTGCTCGCGCCGCCCCTCCTCCGCTCCCGCCTGCTCGATGCGGGGGTCAACCTGGAGCTGCCGGTGGTCGCCACCTGCGGATCGGGGACCTCCGCCTGCGCCGTGCTGCTGGCGCTGGATGCCATCGGTGCGCCCCCGGGGGCACTGTACGACGGTGCCTGGGCGGAGTGGGGCGCGCGCGCCGACACCGCCGTGGAGACGGGATGACGGGGCCGGCCCTGCCCGAACTGCGGACCGCCCGCCTCCTGCTCCGGCCCTTCCAGCCGGCCGACGCCGCCGGCGTGCAGCGACTCGCGGGCGACCGGGCGATCGCGGAGAACACGCTGACGGTGCCGCATCCCTACCCCGACGGCGCGGCGGAGGCGTGGATCGCGACCCATGCCGGGGCCTACGCCGAAGGCAAGCGCGCGACGTTCGCCGTCACCCTGGCCGGGGAGGCGACCCTCGTCGGGGCGATCGGGCTGGACATCACCGCCGCCGACCGGCGGGCCGAGCTGGGATACTGGATCGGCCGGCCGTGGTGGAACCGCGGGTTCGCGACGGAGGCCGGCCGCGCCGTCCTCGAGTTCGGGTTCGGGCCGCTCGGGTTGCACCGGATCATGGCCCGTCACTTCCTGCGGAATCCCGCCTCCGGCCGGGTGATCGAGAAGCTGGGGATGGAGCGCGAGGGGGTGCTGCGCCACCACGCGCTGAAGTGGGGCGTCTTCGAGGACCTGGCCGTCTGTTCCGTGCTGGCCGGGTGAGTCCCGGCCGCGCGGACGTGGCGGTGGTCGGCGCCGGCGCCGCAGGCCTCCTGGCCGCTGCCTTCGCCGCCGGCGACGGCCGGAGGACCGTGCTGCTGGAGCGCACGAAGGACGGGGGGCGCAAGATCCTCATCAGCGGCGGCGGACGCTGCAACATCCTCCCCTCGGAGGTGGAACCGGAGTGGTTCGTCACCGACTCCTCCCCGCATTCGTTGCGGAACATCCTCAGGAGCTGGCCCCTCGCGGCGCAGCGCCGGTTCTTCGAGGAGGACCTCGGCATCCCGCTGGCGCTGGAGGCCGAGTCGGGCAAGCTGTTCCCGGTAACGAATCGCGCGCGCGACGTCCGCGACCGGCTGGTGGCACACGCCCGCGAGCGCGGCGCGGAACTCCGCTTCGGGTCGGCCCTGACGGGCCTGGAGCGGACCGGCGACGGCTGGCTGCTTCGGCTGGAGGGTGGGGAAGCGATGGCGTCGCGCACCGTGATCATCGCGACGGGCGGACTCAGCGTGCCGAACACCGGCAGCGACGGCACCGGATTGTCGCTGCTCGAGGAACTCGGCCACCAGGTGCATCCCACCTACCCCGCCCTGACCCCGCTCACCTCGAACGTGACCCGGTGGACGGAGCTGTCCGGGGTGTCGCTCGACGCCCTGCTGACGGCACCCCCGGAGTCCCCCGCGTACAGTCGACGGCAGGGGTTACTGTTCACGCACCGGGGGTACAGCGGCCCGGCGGTGCTGAACATTTCGCATCTCTTCACGCGGCCGCGCGCCGGTTCCCCGCCCTCCCTCCTTGCCCAGTGGGGTCCGCTGGACCGCGCGGCGTGGGGCGCCGAGTTGGGCGCCGGGGGCCGCGCCCAGGTCGGGACCGTCATCCGCCGGCACCTGCCGGAACGACTCATGCTGGCCCTCGCCGAGACGGCCGGGGTGCCGGCCGACCGCACCCTCGCCCAGCTGCGCCGAGAGGAACGAGAGGCCCTGACCACCGCGCTGACGGCGCTCCCCCTGCCGGTGACGGGGAGTGAAGGATATCGCAAGGCGGAAGTCACCGGCGGCGGGGTGGCGCTCTCCGAGATCGACCCCGTCACGATGGAGAGCCGGCGGGCGCCGGGGCTCTTCCTGTGTGGCGAGGTGCTCGACGCCTTCGGGCCGATCGGGGGATTCAACTTTCTCTGGGCGTGGGCCACCGGCCGGGCCGCCGGCCGGGGGGCGCGCCATCATCTCACGACCTGAGTGCCGGGAGCCCCGATGCTGACATCGCTGGCGCACCGCCTCGTGCTGGTCGACCGCGCGCGCGAGGCGTTCCTGGCCCGCCTCCGCGCGGCAACCGTTGCGCAGCGCGCCTTCCGGCCGGCCCCCGGATCCTGGTCGATGCTGGAGGTGACCGAGCACCTGGTGCTGGCGGAGGAGAAGAGCCTCCTCGGCATGCTGAAGGGCCCGCCGCCAGGCACGACCGTCACGCCGGTGGCGCGGGTCCGGATGGCGCTGGTACTCCTCGTCCTGCGGACGGATTTCAAGGTGAAGGTGCCGGTGTCACGCGTGGTGCCCCAGGGGAACGCCACCCTCCAGGAACTGGAGCAGCGCTGGGGCGCCGCCCGGCGCGGGCTCGAGGCGTTCCTCGAGACGGTGACGCAGTCCGGCCTGCACGCTGCCCGGTTCCGCCACCCGATCGGCGGCTGGGTCAGCGTCGGGAGGGGGCTCGCGTTCTACGTTGATCATATCGGTCATCACGCGCGGCAGCTGGAACGGATCCGGCGGGCCGCGGGCTTCCCGGTACAATGACTCCGACCCGCCGGTCCGATGTGCCGCCTCATCCCCGCTTTCGGCAGGCGCGCACCCTGCTCCCCGAGCTCGAGCTCCGACCCGCCACCGCGCTGCGGGAAACATTCCGGGAAGGCTACGGACGGGCGCAGCTGCGGGGCGACCTGCTGGCGGGGGTCGTGGTGGGCGTCGTGGCGCTTCCGCTCTCGATGGCGCTGGCCATCGCCGCCGGCGTCCCGCCCCAGCACGGGTTGTACACCGCGATCGTCGCCGGGGCGGTCATCGCCGCGCTCGGCGGTTCGCGCCTCCAGGTTTCAGGGCCGACAGCCGCCTTCGTCGTGATCCTGGTGCCGATCGTGCACCGGTTCGGCCTCGGCGGACTTCTCGTCGCGAGCATGATGGCAGGACTCATCCTGATCGCGCTGGGGGTGGCCCGGATGGGACGCCTCATCCAGTTCATCCCGTTGCCGGTGACCGCGGGATTCACCGCCGGGATTGCGCTGGTGATCTCGGTGCTGCAGGTCAAGGACCTGCTGGGACTTTCGCCCGAGGGCTCGCCGGAGAGCTTCGTCGACCGTGTCATGGGCCTCATCGCCGCGGCGCCCGGTGCACGATGGGAGGAGGCGGCGGTTGGTGCCGGGACCCTCGGCCTCCTGATCATGTGGCCGCGACTGCGAACCCGGGTTCCGGGTCCGCTGGTGGCTCTCCTTGCGGCGGGCGTCGCCGTGGCGCTGCTCCGACAGCTGGCGCCCGGGTTCGAGGTGGCCACGATCGGGAGCCGGTTCAGCTACGTGCTGGATGGTGTGTCGCGGGACGGAATCCCTCGCCTCCCGCCGATGCCGCTCCTGCCCTGGCGCCTTCCCGGGCCCGACGGGACACCGCTGACCCTAACCTTCGGCCTGCTCCAGGCGCTGCTGCCCGGGGCCTTCGCCATTGCCATGCTGGGAGCCATCGAGTCGCTCCTTTCGGCGGTGGTCGCCGATGGGATGGCCGGCACCCGCCACGACCCGAACGCGGAACTGGTGGCGCAGGGCGCCGGCAACCTGGTGGCCCCCTTCTTCGGAGGGTTCGCGGCGACGGGGGCGATCGCGCGGACGGCCACGAACTTCCGCGCCGGCGGACGGAGCCCGGTGGCCGCCATCGCCCACAGCGTCGTCGTGCTGGCCGCCATGCTCGCCCTCGCGCCGCTCCTGGGGGCGCTGCCGATGGCCTCGCTTGCGGCCCTGCTCCTCCTCGTCGCCTGGAACATGAGCGACCTGCCCCACGTCCTCCGCGTGCTCCGGGTGGCTCCCCGAAGCGACGCCCTGGTGCTCCTGACCTGCTTCCTGCTCACGGTCCTGTTCGACATGACGGTGGCGGTCACGGCGGGGGTGCTGCTCGCGGCCGTCCTCTTCATGCGCCGGATGGCCGACCTCTCGGGGACGCGGCTGGTCGAGGAGGGACAGCACCCGGCGCTCCGGGAGCCAGTTCCCTTCGGGGTGCTCCTGTACGAAATTGCGGGACCGCTCTTTTTCGGCGCGGCCGAGAAGGCCATGGGGTCGCTCCACGCGAGCGCCGGGGAAGCCGGGGTCGTGCTGCTGGAGCTGGGCTCGGTGCCCGTCATCGATGCCACCGGCATGGTCAACCTGGAGTCCGCCCTCGCTCGACTGGCGAACGACCGAACACTCGTCATTCTTGTGCGGGTGCAGGATCAACCCGCCAAGTTCATGGCGCGCGTGGGCATCGTGCCCGTGCCGGAGCGGCTCGCCTTTGCCGCCACCCTCGACGAGGGACTTTCCCTCGCGCGCGCCCACCTTGCAAGGAGTTCCTGATGCGCCGTGCCTTCCTCCTGCTGGCACTCATCATCCTCACCGGCTGCAGCCTCGACCCGGTGCGGTCCAGGCCGCTCGACGCCCAGTCCTCCGGCAAGGGGACCCCGGTCGTCGGCGAGCCCGAAACCCTGACGTACGACCCCAGCCTGAACGTCGATCTCGCGATGATGGCCCGCACGCCCAGCGGGCTGTACTGGAAAGACATCACCGTCGGCACCGGCGCCGAGGCGGTGCCCGGGAGCAAGGTGTCGGTGGAGTACACCGGGTGGTTTGCCGACGCGCGCAAGTTCGACGGGAACAAGGGGTCGAGCCGGCCCTTCAGCTTCGTGATCGGCGCCCGACGGGTGATTGACGGGTGGGACGAGGGGGTGGCCGGCATGCGGGTGGGCGGTACCCGCCTGCTGGTGATCCCGCCGGCGCTCGGCTACGGACCGAACGGGATGGGCGGGGTGATTCCCGGCAACGCCACGCTGGTTTTCGAGGTCGAGGTCCTGGACGTCACGGGAGGGAGGTAACCAGATCATGCAGCGCGTCCGCACCGGGCTCCGCAACCTGGCCGCCGCCGGACTGGCGGCGGCCGTAGCCTGCTCCACCAACCCCGCCACCGGGAAGAAGGAGCTCAACCTGGTGTCGGAGAGCCAGGAAATCGCCATGGGAATGCAGGCGGCCCAGCAGACCAAGGCGCAGATCGGCCCGACCCAGGACACCGCGCTGCAGGGCTACGTGTCGCGCCTCGGCGCGCAGCTCGCCGCCAAGTCGGAACGTCCCCAGCTCCCCTGGCAGTTCACGGTGGTCGATGACCGGCAGGTGAACGCCTTCGCCCTGCCGGGCGGGTTCATTTTCGTCACCCGCGGCATCCTGGCCAACATGAACTCGGAGGCGGAGCTGGCCGGGGTGCTCGGCCATGAAATCGGCCACGTGACCGCTCGGCATTCCGCCGCCCAGATGAGCCGGGCGCAGCTCGCCCAGCTCGGGCTCGGCCTCGGTACCGTGCTGCGGCCCGACCTGGCGCCGTATGCCAACCTGGCGGGCTCCGGCCTCCAGCTCCTCTTCCTCAAGTACACCC
>DASUFQ010000034.1:0-7309 GCA_036274515.1 Gemmatimonadales bacterium
CTACCGGCGGGTCGACGTTGCCGACGGCATCGCCGCCCAGCTCGGCGACCCGGTGCTCAATGTGCAGGTCGAGGCGGCGCTGGCATTGGCGCGGAGCGGCGGACCGATGGCCGTGGCGCAGCTCTCGCGCGTCGTGCGCGAGGGGAAGGGGACCTTCGCTCTGCAGGAGGCGGCGCTCGTCGGGCTGGCGCAGGTCAGCGCCGACTCGTTCCGTGCGCTGTCGGTCGCGTGGACCGCGAGTGCCCGCTGGCCGGAGCGCGCCGCCGCCGCCGAGGGGTGGGGGTGGGTGGCCCCGGGGCCGGATGTGTCGCATCCCGACTTCCTCGATGATCCCGACGGCCGGGTGGCGGCCGCCGCGCTCCAGGGATGGTCGAATGCCGTCACCGGGCCGGATCCGGCGTTGCTGACCGCCGCGCGGCGCCTCCTCACGCACCCGGACGTCGGCGTCCGGACCCTGGCGGCGTCGGCGATCGCGCGCGGCCCCCAGGCCAGCGACCTGGCCCCGCTCGCCCTCGCGTTCGAGCGCGGCACCGGCGACTCCGTGCCGGATGCGTCGATCGCCGCGCTGCAGGCGCTGCGCGCCCTGTCGGACCGGTCGCCGGAGCTGGCCGCCGACGTCTCCCGCAACTTCATCGGCCTCAGCGGCCGCCCCGGCAACTATGTCCTCCGCCTCTGGGCGGAAGCGGGCTGGCCCGAGCTGGCGCGGCGCTGGGGCCCGGCCTTCCCGATCGCCACGGGGCGGACGCTCGCCGACTACCGGGAAATCACCCGCCGGTTCGTGGCGGTGCCGGAGTCACCCGACGCCCACCCGCGGGTCATCCTCGAGACCGAGCAGCGCGGCACGATTGAGTTCGAGCTCCTGGGTCCGGAGGCGCCGCTCACCGTCGTCAACTTCCTCTCGCTCCTCGACCGGCGCTTCTTCGACCGGGGGCGCTGGCAGCGGGTCATCCCCGACCTGATTGCCCGCGACGGCGACCCGCGGGGCGATGGCTGGGGCGGCCCGGGATACGCCATTCGCGACGAGCTCAATCAGCGGCGCTTCGATGGCTACGTGCTCTCGATGGCGCTGGCGGGCCCCGACACCGGCGGGAGCCAGTGGTTCGTGACGCTGGGGCAACAGCCGCAGCTCGACGGCCGGTACACCGTCTTCGGCCGGGTGGTCGGCGCGCCGACCACGCTGCTCCGGGTGACGGAGGGGGACCAGATCCGGCTCATCAGGCGCGCAAGCCCCTGAGCTGACCGCCGATAACCCCCTATGCCACAACACTTTCGGCTTGACCGCCTGCGCGCGGTTTCCTATCTTTGCCTGGTGGCGGCCTGTGTGTCCCGCCCACCCGCCCAGCCGACGCCAGCACTCCCCGGGCTGGCACCCTCGGAGGCGGCCAGTTGGGCGGCATCCACGGCCCCGATCGGGCATCGGCTCACGCGCTTTCGGTGGCTCTTCAACGACGGGCAGGCATCGGTCGGCGGGCAGGGAAGCGCCCGCGTGGCGGGTCCCGATTCGCTCCGGTTCGACATCGCGGGCCCCTTCGGGATCGGCGGGGCCGCGGCGATGGTGGTGGGAGACGAGCCCCGCTGGGTGCAGCCGCCGGACATCATCGCCCGGCTGATCCCGAGCTACCCGCTCATGTGGGCCATGTTCGGCGTGATGCGCCCGCCGCCCGGCGGCGCCCGGAGCAGCGGCCTCCGGGAGGGGAAACAGGTCCGCCTCGGGTGGGTGCGGGGCGCCGACACAGTCCGCTATCTTCGGGAGCCGGGGGCGCTGCGGGCCGAGTGGCAGCGCGCCGGCACCACCATGGGCGTGGTCGAGACACGCCTCGACGCCGACGGACGTCCGGTCTCCGCGCGGCTGACGGTTCCCTCTGTACCGGCCCGACTGGACCTGACGATTGTCGCTGACTCGGTTGTCCCGGCCTTTCCGCCGACGGTCTGGGTGGCGCCTGCTCCTTAGCCTGCCGCTGGCGGCGGGGTGCTGGTACGGCTTCGCGGGCGGGGGGCTGCCGAACGACATCAAGACGGTGGCGGTGCTGCCGTTCGACAACCTGACCACGGAGCCGACGCTCACGCAGGAAGTGAACACCGCGGTGCAGACCGCCATGGAGGGTCGCCTCGGCCTCCGGGCGGCGGGCGAGAGCACCGCCGACGCCGTGGTCCGCGGCTCCATCACGCGGTACGAACCCGACCTGCCGGTGGCCTACACCGGCAGCAGCAGCGGCACCCAGAACGTGACCGTCACCCAGCGCGCGCTGCAGATGACGATCAACATCGAGGTGTACGACCAGCGGGCGGCCAAGTCGATCTGGCAGCGGAGCGGATTGATCGTGGAGGCCAACTACCCGCCGGGGCAGGAACGGGAGGGCCGCCAGCGGGCCCTCGACAAGCTGGTGACCGACATCGTGGACGGAGCCCAATCGCAATGGTAATCGCCCCATCGAACCGGCGCGGAACAAGCTCGACCGGCTGCCTCCTGACGCTGCTGGCCTTCGCGGTGGCCCTCTATTACGTCATCAACATCGGCGAGGTCTATTGGCGGTTCTACCAGTACCAGGACGAGATGCGCTCGCAGGCGCGCCTGGCGCCCAGCATCTCGGACGGGGTCATCCGCCGGCGGCTCCTCCTGACCGTGGACCGGCTGGGCCTGCCCTCCGAAGCCCAGAAGATCCAGATCAAGCGGACGGCCCGCCCTCGGCAGATCACCATCGAGAGCGAGTACGCCGAGGAGGTCGTCCTCCCGCTCTTCCACCACACCTTCCAGTTCCGGCCCCACGCAATCGAAGGGTTGTGACGAGGTGACCTTCCGCCCCGTCCTCCCGGCCCTCGCGGGCGCGCTCGTCCTGCCCGTCGTCGCGACCCCGCTGTGGGCCGACGGCGCCTCCGGCGGACACGATGTGTCCGGCTTCCTCCTCATCCTGGCCGGGATCCTGGTGGCCGCGAAGCTGCTGGGCGAGCTGGCCGAGCGGGTCGGCCAGCCGGCGGTGCTCGGCGAGCTCCTGGCGGGCGTCCTGCTCGGCTCGAGCGCGCTCGGGCTCATCCCGGCGTCGGGCGCGGCCGTCGAGGTCATCACCGTCCTGGCCGAGCTGGGCGTGCTGGTCCTCCTCTTCGAGATCGGCCTCGAGACCGACCTCCGCGAAATGCGCCGCGTCGGCGGCCCCGCCGCCGCCGTGGCGGGCGTCGGTGTCGTGCTCCCCTTCCTGGCCGGGTACCTCTACTGGTCCCACGTGCCGCACGGCATGGGCGACCTGACGACGCTGGGCACCTCCGCGGTGTTCATCGGCGCCGCGCTCACCGCCACCTCGGTGGGGATCACCGCCCGCGTCCTGTCCGACCTGGCGCGCCTCGGTTCGACCGAGGGGCGCGTCATCATCGGCGCCGCGGTGATCGACGACGTGCTTGGGCTCGTCATCCTGACGGTGGTGTCGGGCATCGCCGCGGGCGGGGCGCTCTCGCCGTTCAGCGTGGCGCGCATCCTGGCGGTGGCGGTCGGGTTCCTTGTCATCGCCATCGCGATCGGCGGGTGGGTGGCGCCCCGGCTCTTCAAGTCGATCGCCAACATGAAGGTGTCGTATGCCGTCCCCACCATCGCGCTGGCGCTCTGCTTCGCGCTGGCGGCGCTGGCGGACCGGGCGGGCTCGGCACTGATCATGGGGGCGTTCGCCGCCGGGATCATCCTGGCCCGCACCGACCAGTACCACGCCATCGAGGACCGGGTCCGGCCGGTCGGCGCCCTCCTCACGCCGATCTTCTTCGTGAGCGTCGGCAGTTCCCTCGACATCAACCTGCTCAACCCGATGCGGCCCGGCGGGGGGTCGCTGCTCCTCGTGGCCCTCGGCCTCACCGTGCTCGCCATCCTCGGCAAGGTGGCGGCGGGGTACGCCGCCCCGTGGGCAAGGTTCCGGGCGCTGGCGGTGGGCGTGGGGATGGTGCCGCGCGGCGAGGTCGGGCTCATCTTTGCCGACGTAGGGCGCCGGTCGGGGCTGCTGACCGACGACGTCTTCAGCGTGGTGCTGCTGATGGTGATGGGCACCACCTTCGTGGCGCCGCCCCTCATCAAGCTGCTCTTCCGCGAGCCGGCGGCCGATCCCGCGCCGGAGGGGGCCACGTGAACACCGCCTCGAAGGTCCTCGACCGGGATGCCGCGCGCGCGTGGCGCCGCAACCCGATCGGGAACGTCGCCTTCACCAACGGCGTCTTCGACCTCCTGCACCCCGGCCACCTGGAGCTGCTGGAGGCGGCGCGGTCCGCTGCCGGCGCGCTGGTGGTCGGCGTCAACTCCGACGCCTCGGTCCGGCGGCTGGGGAAGGGGGCGGAGCGGCCGCTCGTAACGGAACAGGGCCGCGCCCGGATGCTGGCGGGGCTCGCGGTGGTGGACTGCGTGGTGATTTTTGACGAGGACACCCCGCTCGAACTGATCCAGCACCTGGAGCCCGATGTGCTCGTCAAGGGCGCCGACTACACCCGCGAGCAGATTGTCGGCGCCGACTTCGTGGAGAGCCGGGGGGGACAGGTCATCCGCGTCCCGCTGGTGCCCGAGCAATCCACCACCCGCCTCCTGGAGCGCCTGCGTGCCTCGTCCTGACGGCCGTTCGAACGACGAACTCCGTCCCCTCGTCCTCGAGCGCGGGGCCAACCCCTACGCCGAGGGGTCGTGCCTGGTGCGCGCCGGCGGGACCCTCGTGCACTGCACCGCCAGCGTCGACGCCGGGGTGCCGTCCTGGCGCCGCGGGTCGGGGCAGGGATGGGTCACCGCCGAGTACGCCATGCTGCCCCGCGCCACCAGCGAGCGGACCTCGCGCGAGCGGAACGGCCCGGGGGGACGCACACAGGAAATCCAGCGCCTCATCGGGCGGTCGCTGCGCGCGGCGATGCAGACGATGGCGTTCGGCGAGTACACCATCCGGATCGACTGCGACGTGCTGCAGGCCGACGGCGGCACCCGCACCGCGAGCATCACCGGCGCCTGCGTGGCGCTGGCCGACGCCACCGCCTGGCTGGCGCGCACCACCGGCGTGCCCGACCCCTTCGGGTCGCTGGTGGCGGCGGTGTCGGTGGGGGTGGTGGAGGGGGAAGTGCGCCTCGACCTGGCCTACCTCGAGGACAAGGACGCCGGCGTGGACGCCAACTTCGTCATGCTCGAGCCGGACCGGTTTGTCGAGGTGCAGGGCACGGGGGAGGCCGGCACCTTCAGCCGCGCCGAGCTCGACCAGCTCCTCGTCGTGGGCCAGAAGGGCATTGCCGAGCTCTTCACGCTCCAGCGGAAGGCGCTCGGCCGGTGAAGCTGCTGGTGGCCACGCGCAGCGCCGGCAAGCAGCGCGAGGTCCGGCGGCTCCTGGCCGGCACCGCCCTCGACCTCGTCTTCCCCGAGGACCTCAACCTCTACGAGAACCCCGCCGAGGACCTCCTCGAGCAGGCTGACAGCTATCGCGCCAACGCGACCGCGAAGGCGGAGCATTTCGCCAGGCGGTCGGGCCTCCCCACCGTGGCCGACGACTCGGGGCTGGAGGTGTTCTACCTCGGCGGGGCGCCGGGCACCCGGTCGAAGCGCTGGGCCGGCGCCACGGGAACGGCCGCCGAGGTCGATGCGGCGAACAACGCCGAACTGGTCCGCCGGCTGGCTGGCGCCCCCGAGGCGAAACGGATGGCGCGGTACCGCTGCGTCCTCGCGCTGGTCCGGAAGGAGGGCGCCATCCCCGAGGTGTTCGAGGGGGACTGCGCCGGGCGGATCCTCGAGGCGCCCGCCGGCACCGGGGGCTTCGGCTACGACCCGTTTTTCTTCTCCGCCGACCTCGGCAAGAGCTTTGGCGAAGCCGAGGTGGAAGAGAAGGACCGGGTGAGCCACCGGGGGAAGGCGTTTCGGGCGCTGGCCGCGGCGCTGGATCCCCCCGCGCCGCCGAACTGAGCGGTGTGCGGGCGCTTGCCCGGCTCGACGTCACCGGGCATAGGCGCCGTGGCGCGACCGTCGTCCCAATCGCTCCGGAGAGATCGCATGAACCGCGCACCATTCCCGTCCATTGCCCTGCCCGCAGGCGGAGGCCTCCTGGTCGCCGCCGGCCTCCTCGCCGTGGTGGGATGCAGCGACTCGGGGGGCAGCGGCGTGGCACCCGAATACAGGCTGTCGCTTTCGCCCTCCCAGCTCACCCTCGCGCCGGGGGGAAGCGCCCTGGCGACCATCTCGATCGTCCGGACGGATTTTGACGGGGAGGTGGTGTTCACGGTGACCAGCCTGCAGGGTGGTCTGGCGGGGTTCGTCACGCCGGCCGCCACGACCGATTCGACGGTCATGCTTTCCGTCTCCGCCGGGGCGAGCCTCTCGCCGGGCGCGTACAGTCTCATCGTACGGGGCAGCGCGGCCATCGGCGATCGCGTCCTGACCCTTCCCGTCACGGTGACGCAGCCGCCGCCGAGCTTTTCACTCGAGCTGGACCCGGCGGAACGGTCGATTGCGCCTGGCGACTCCGCGGGCGTCGCCGTCATCATCACACGGACCGATTTTCCCGGTCCGGTGACGCTCGCCCTGACCGGTGCGCCCGCCGGGGTGACGGGGGACTTCGACCCGCAGGTCTCGACCGGGCTGGGCTCGACGCTGACCCTTCATGTCGACCTGACTACAGTGCCGGGCGTCTACGACCTCACCGTGATGGGGACCGGGGCGATCGGCAACAGTTCCGCGCTGCTCACGCTGACGGTGCCCTGACGGGGCGGGGCCGGTCCGGGCGGACCGCGCCCCGGTTGGCGGGGGCGCGGAGTCCGTTATCTTGCGGGTGGCTCGGGGCGTAGCTTAGCCTGGTAGAGCGCCTGCTTTGGGAGCAGGAGGTCCCCGGTTCGAATCCGGGCGCCCCGATGGGCCAACACGACCCCCGTCTCGCAGTGCGAGGCGGGGTTCGTGCGTCCTGGCACCTTACCGAACACCACTCTGGGCGATAGTGTTACCGTATGGCCGCTGACACCGACCGGATCCACCCCGTCCTGCTCCACGGCACGCTGCAAGAACGCGCCGACACCACGGACATCCGGAGCCCCTATTCCGGGAACTTGGTCGGTCGGGCCTCCCTGGCCAGCCCCGCCGACCTGGAGGCCGCCATTGCCGCCGCCGTCGCCGCTGCCCCCGAAGCAGCCGCGCTCCCCTCGCATGCCCGGGCCACAGTGTTGCACCGTCTCGTGGCCGGCCTGACCGAACGACACGAGCAGTTCGCCTCGCTCCTCGCCGCCGAGGCAGGGAAGCCCCTCGGGCTGGCCCGCGCGGAGATCGGCCGAGCGCGGTTCGTCTTCCAGCAGGGCGCGGAAGAGGCCACCCGGATGGGAGGGGAGGTGA
>DASUFQ010000035.1:0-17560 GCA_036274515.1 Gemmatimonadales bacterium
CTCGACGGCGATGCCCCGCCCCGTGGCGATGTGCATCGCGTTCACCACGTTGACGCCGCCGTGTCCCACCACCTCCGACAGCACGCCGATGAGCGCCGAGGCGGAGACCGGCTGGAGCCCGTCGTCCTCCCGGCCGGCGTACCGGATCTGCACCGTCCGGAGCCGTGCGCCGGCCAGCGCCGCGCCGATCCGGCCGAGGCGCTCCGCCAGGTCGAGCAGCGGGCGGAGGCGCCGCATCCGCTCGCCGCCGACTCCCGGGGCGTTGACCGCGCGGCTGAGGTCGCCCTCCAGGAGCGCCGCGCGGACCGCCGCGGAAATCTCGAGCGCCACGTTCTGCTGCGCCTCCTCGGTCGAGGCCCCGAGGTGCGGGGTCAGCACCGCGTTCTCGAGTGATCGGAAGGGGTGGTCGGCGGGGAGCGGCTCGGTGGTGTAGACGTCGAGCCCGGCACCGGCCAGCTTGCCGGCCCGCAGCGCAGCCACCAGCGCCTCCTCGTCGATGATTTCCCCCCGCGCCACGTTCAGCACGACGGCGGTCGGCTTGAGCCGCGCCAGCTCGGCGGCGCCGATCAGGCCGGCGGTGCCGTCGGTCAGGGGGACGTGCACCGAAAGGACGTCGGCGGCCGCGAGCACTTCCTCGAGCGAGCCGAGTTCGGCGCCGAGCGCCTTGGCGCGGTCGGGGAGCAGGAAGGGATCGTGGATCAGGACCCGCATCCCGAAGGCGCGGGCGCGGATGGCCACCTCCCCGCCGATGCGCCCGGCGCCGACCAGCCCGAGGGTCTTCCCCTGCAGCTCCCCGCCGCCGAGCTTCGCCCGGTCCCACGCACCGGCCTTCATCGACCGGTCGGCCGCCGCCACCCGGCGCGCGACCGACAGCATGAGCGCCATCGTGAGCTCGGCGGCGGAAATGGTGTTGCCCGCCGGCGCGTTGAGCACGGCGATGCCCTTCTCGGTGGCGGCCTCGACGTCGATCGTGTCGACGCCGACGCCGGCGCGCCCGATCACCTTGAGGCGGGTCGTCTCGGCGAGCGCCTCGCGCGGCACCTTGGCGGCGCTGCGCACGATCACGGCATCCACGTCGACCAGGGCCCGGGTCAGGTCGGGAAGGCTGAGCCCCGGCCGGGTCACCAGCTCGAAGCGGGGATCCGCCCGCAGCGGCTCCAGCCCGTCGGCGGCGATCTTGTCGGCGATCAGCACACGGAACTTGTCGGTCACGCGAGCAGCACCTCCGTCAGCGCGGCGAGGACCCGGTCGAGCTCGGCCATGGTGTGTTCGCCCATGTGCCCGATCCGGATGGTGGAATCCTTCAGCTTGCCGTACCCGGCGGAGATCGTGATCCCCTTCGCCTTCATCGCGGCGTTGACCTCGCTCCCCTTCTTCCCGGGCGGCACCGTCAGGCAGGTGACGGTCCACGACCGGTACCCCTCGGGCGCCAGGACGCGCACCGGCACGCCACGGCCGGTCATCTCGTCGGCCCAGGACCAGGTGCGGCGAGCCATCGCCTCGTGCCGGGCCCACCGCGCGGGCATCGTTTCCGCCTCGATCCGCTCCAGCTGGCTGGCCAGGGCGTAGAGGAGGGAGACCGCCGGCGTGTTCGGCGTCTGGTTCTTGAGGGCGAACTTCTCGAACTCGATGAAGTCGAAATAGATGCCGCGGCTCCGCTGCGCCTCGGCCCGCGCCAGCAGGTTCGGCTGCGCCACCCCGAACGCCAGCCCCGGCGGGAGCGCGAACGCCTTCTGCGAGCCGGTGAGGACGAAGTCCAGCGCCCAGGCGTCGCTCTCGACCGGCACGCCGGCCACGCCGCTCACGCTGTCCACCAGCAGGACCACGTCGCCGGCGGCGTGGGTCACCGCGGCCAGCTCGGCCACCGGGTTGAGGGCGCCGGTCGAGGTCTCCGAATGCACGACGGTGACGGCGTCGTACTGGCCGCCCCGCAGCGCCTCGGCGAGGCGTTCGGGCGCGTGCACTTCCCCCCACTCGGCTTCGAGGATGTCCGCCTCCAGCCCGCAGGCCAGGGCAATCTTGTGGAAGCGATCGCTGAAGGCGCCGTTGACCAGCGAGAGCACCTTCCGGCGGGCGCCGTTGCGGAGCGCGCCCTCCATCAGCCCGGTGGCGGAGGACGACGAGACGTACACCGGCCGGGTGGTGCGGAACACCCGCTGGAGCGCGGGCTGGATCCGGCCCAGCAGCTCCTCCATCCCCTTTCCCCGGTGGCCGATCATGGGGCGGGTCTGCGCCGCGAGGACTTCGTCTGTGACTTCGGTGGGACCGGGAAGGAAGAAGCTGCCGAACGGTGCCATGCGTGGGCTCTCTCGAAATGGACTCGCCAGCGGAAGAGCAAGTATAGACGGGTCGGGCGAAAGATTCAGCCGGCGCCCCGGCCGAAGACCTCATCCAGGACCGGGAGGAGCGACGGGCCGCCGATGACGCCGTCGGCGGCGCCGGTCACCTCCGGGCGGTCCACGACGCCGGCGTAGGCCACGAAGCGGTGGACCACCGGGCGGGCTTCGAGGTCGGTGACCCCGTCGCCCACCATGAGGATCGGCGCCGGGAGCGCCGCGCCCCACGCGGCAATGGCGGCGCGCTTCCCGCCGGACCGGGCCAGCGGCGAGCCGGCATCGAAGCCGGCGTAGGCGCCGTCCGCGTCGAACCGGACATCCACCGCCGCGACATCGGCTTCGGCGAGGCCGAGCCACCGGGCCAGCGGGAGGATGGCCTGGCGGATCCCGCCGGAGAGGATCCGGACCTCCACGCCGCGCGCGCGCAGGGCGTGGACGGTGTCGCGGGCGCCGGGCACGGCGGCGTCGATGTATCGGAGGCCAAGCGCCTCGATGGCGGCCCGGCCAGGGCGGATCATCTCGAGCCGGGACCCGTAGACCGATTCGAGGGGCACCTCACCGCGCATGGCCGCGGCGGTCAGCGCCGCGACGGCCTCGCGCCGCTCGCCGGAGAGTTCATCGATGCCCTCGATGGCGCTGAGCGTCGAGTCGCAGTCGAAGATGACCGAGCGGAAGCGGAGCGGGGTCGCCACGCGTCAGTTGCGCCGGAGGGCGACGTCGTCGCTCCGGATGTTCCGGCCGATGACGAGTACGAGGAGGCGCGGCTCGTAGCCCGGCGCGCTCACCCGCACGTACTGCGTCCGGCACTGGTCGAGGAGGGAGGCGTCGAAGGTGAGGGTGTATTCGCCGTTGTTGTCGGTGAAGGTCACGAAGGAGGTGCCGATGATCTGGAGGTGGGCGTTCGGCATGGGGCCCCCGCCCTGCACCTTGAGGACACGGCCGGAAGCGGAGCCCATCCGGGGTTCGCCGGGCTTGGTCGAATCGGGCATCACCACCGGGCAGGAATCCGCGGTGGACGGCATCGACTGGCTCCAGGGCCGCGGATCCCTCGGGGTGATGCCGAGCCGGGGACCGAGCTGGATCCCGCCACGGGTGCCGGTGGGGGCGGCGCTGGAGGGCGCCGGCTCCGCTGGAGCGGGCGCCGAGGGCCCCGGGTTGAGCGCCAGGGGCACCGGACGCGGTGGGGCGATGTTCGGCTTTTCGGCCTCGGCCCCTTCGCCGAGGCGTGCGGCATCACCGCCCGGGTCGGCGATCGGCGATCTCAGCGCCCGAATCGGGTCGCTCTGGGGGTCGGGAGGTTCATTCCCCTTCGACTCGTTGGGCGGAAGCCGGGGTGGCGTCGGTGCGGGCCGGGCCTGACGCTGCCGGGCGACCGGGGGGAGGTAGATCATCTGGACGTGCCGCCGCTCAACCGCCTCGCGGGCGGCCTGGATTTCCTCGGCCGTCCGATGATCCTCCTCAGCGGCGGAGGGGCTGCGCTTCCAGAGGACCCCGCCCAGGAAGAGCGAGGCGTAGATGGCCAGAGTGATTGCCATGCCCTGCCAACGAGGCTCGGGTCGAAGCGGCGGCGTGAGCGAGAACGCCTTGTTGGCGGGCATTGACGAAATATAACCTCATATGCGACAGCATGTTGCTCAATGTGAGCGCCGCTGGTCGTCGATGACGACCCGGTCCATTTGCGACCGCAGCCGGTGGCGCACCCGGCCCAGCAGGATGACGGCCACGGACGCCAGCCCGAGCACAAGCCCCGACCAGAGCCCGACCGCCCCCATCCCGGCGCGAAACCCGAGGATCAGGCCCGCCGGTATTCCTACGACCCAGAAGCCGATAAGGTTGATGATCATGGGCGACCTGGTGTCGCCGAGTCCGCGGAGGACCCCGCCCGCCACGACCTGGATTCCGTCAAAGACCTGGAAGAGGCCGGCCAGCGGAATCAGCATGGCGGCCACCAGGAGGACGTCGGCGGAACTCGTGTAGAGCCCGGCGAGGAACCGCGGGATCAGGAGGAAGACCGCGCCGGTGAGCAGCATGAAGCCCGAACCGACCAGCAAGCCGCTCCGGGCCGAGCGGCGCACGCCGGAGGGGTCGCCGCGGCCCACCGACTGGCCCACCAGCACCGCCACCGATGCGGAGACGCCGAGGGGCACCATGTAGGTGAGGGAGGCCAGGTTGAGCGCCACCTGGTGCCCCGCCATCTGTGCCGTGCCGAGCTGGCCCATGAGCACGCCGGTCAGGCCGAAGGCCCCGTACTCCAGCTCGAACTGCGCGCCGACGGGGATGCCGAGGCGCAGCATGCGCCAGAGCGGCGCGAGGCGCATCGCCTCCGGGAGGATGGGACGGAGGTGGCGGCGGAGCGCAGGCCAGCTGAGGCCGGTGAGGAGGAGGGCCATGATCCACCGGCTCGCGGTGGTGGCGATGGCCGACCCATCCACCCCGAGGGCGGGAGCGCCGAGGTGCCCGTAGATCAGCACCCAGTTGAGCAGCACGTTGACCAGGTTTGCGGCGGCGATCGTGATCACGATGGCGCGCATCCGGCCCATCGCCTGAAGCGTCTGCCGGAGGACGGCGTACCCCAGGAATGCCGGCACGCCCGGAATCACGAGGCGGGCGTACCCGGCGGCGAGGGGGACGACCTCGGCCGGCTGGCCCAGCCACGCCAGGACCGTTTCGGCGGGCCAGAGCAGGAGCATCGCCGGCACGGAGAGGAGGCAGGCGAGGACGAGCCCGCGCTGCACCCCCCGGGAGATGGCGGCGTCGTCCCGCGCCCCGACGGCCTGCGCGATGACCGGGTCGAGCGACATCAGGACGCCCATCCCGAAGATGGCGCCGCCGAAGAAATAGAGGTTGCCAAGCGCCACGGCGGCGAGCGCGGCGGGACTGACGTGGCCGACCATGAGGGTGTCGACGACGCCCATCAGCATCATCCCGACCTGGACGACCACCACGGGCACCGCCAGCGCCAGGAGCGCGCGGAGTTCGGCACGGGTTGGCAGGAGCGGGGGAACGGACATGACGACCGGCGGAGAAGGAAGGATGCGCCCGGCAGGATTCGAACCTGCGACCCTCAGCTTAGAAGGCTGATGCTCTATCCAACTGAGCTACGGGCGCCTGGGTCCCGGCTGTGGCGCGGCGCGCAGGCCCGCCGCGCGCGCCGTGCGGCGCTGTATGATACTCCGGCGCATGGCGATACGACAGCACACGCCGCGGCCGCGGAAACCCGGGCCCGGCGCCGCGCGTACGGCCAACGTCCCCCTGACCCACCCCCGCTGGAGGCCCCGGTGCTCCATTTCGCACTCCTGCTCTCCCTCGCCGGTCCCGCCCCCGCCACCCTGACCCCGCCGCCCGATCCCGCCAGCGGCTCCGAGGTCATCCGGATGATGCAGGCGAAGCACGCCGGGACGTGGTATCACACGGTGACCTTCACCCAGGCAACGAAGCACCCCGACGGGTCGGAGGAAACCTGGTACGAGGCACTCCGGATTCCCGGCCAGCTGCGGATCGACATCGCCCCGCTCTCCGCCAGGAACATGATGCTGTTCCGCAACGACTCGATCTATCGCTACGTGGGCGGGGAATTGAAGGCCAGCCGGCCGCTGGTCCATCCCCTGCTGGTCCTGGGATTCGACGTGTACGGGCAGCCGCCCGAGAAGACGATCGCGGCGCTGTCGGGACTCGGCTACGACATGGCCAAGGTGCATGCCGGCAGCTGGCAGGGGCGCCCGGTGTGGATCGTGGGCGCGGCAGCCGGCGACTCAACCACCCGGCAGTTCTGGATCGACCAGGAGCGGCTGGTGTTCGTGCGCAGCCTGGGCCCGCATCCGCAGAAGGCCGACGTCATGACCGAGATCCAGTTCAACAAGTACGTGAAGCTGGGCAAGGGATGGATCGAGACCGAGGTCCTCTTCTTCGAGGGGGGCGCCATCACCCTGCGCGAGGAGTACCGGGACCTGAAGGCCGATCCCGCCCCTCCCCTCAGCGAGGCCCTCTTTGCGCCGGGGGCCTACGCGCCGCCCGGCTGGATCACCGAATAACGGCTGGCGCACCTTCGCGCTTGCGCTCCGGGGGCCCCGGCGGTACCTTCCATCAGCGGTTGAGGCACGTTGTACACGGATTCATTCCGAGTGAACGGTGGGGGCCCAGCGATGCTGCGGCCCCCTTTTGCATGCCAACGCCGCCGGCAGTGCCCGGGGAGGTCCCCGGCGCCGTCGCACCACCCTTCCCGTGAGGGCTTGTCACGGGGCAGTACAGGTCGGCATCAACGGCAACGCCGCGGTCCGATTCACGAACATGGAGTTCAGCAATGCGCACCACCGGCACGGTCAAGTGGTTCAATGACGCGAAGGGCTTTGGATTCATCACCCCCGAGGGGGGCGCGAAGGATTGCTTCGTGCACCACTCCGCCATCAGCGGCGAGGGCTTCAAGTCCCTGGCCGAAGGCGAGAAGGTGGAGTTCGACGTGGTCCAGGGCGCCAAGGGCCCGGCGGCCGAGAACGTGACCCGCGCGGCTTCCTAACGGAGCTCGCGGGCCCGCACTCGCGGGACACGACAGCCGGTCCGACTTCCGTCGGGCCGGCTGTCGTGCGTCCGGCGCCTGCCGGTGCTCACTCCTGCGGCATGCACTTGCCGAGGATGCCAAACTGCAGCTCGGCGAACTTTGCCCGGTCCTCGAAGCTCATGTCGCCCGCCAGGGCCTCGGCCTCCTGCCGCTTCCCCTGCATGTCGAGCACCATGAGGGTGAACTGCTTCGTGGAGAGCTTCTCCTTCGCTTCCTTGGCGGCGCATTCGCACATGGCGGGCGTGGCCTGGGTCTTCTTGCAGGCCTCGACGAACTCGGCCTTGCTGGGCCCTCCCTTCCCGCAGGCGGAGGTCACGCCCAGCAGGGTCGCCAGCACCAGCAGGTTCGGGACGGTGGTTCGCGTCATGATATGCCTCCAGGGGGCACGAGGTGGTCGCGGTGGGTTCGGGGATGTCACGCGTCGGCCGCGAACTTCCTGAATCCGGTCAGGCCGAGGTAGATCGCCGCCGCCATCGGCATGTAGAAGCCGAGGACGCCGAAGTCGCCGGGGCCGAGCCCGGACCCGCCGCCGCCACCGCTGGAGGCGGAGAGGGCCCGGATGACGGCCCAGACGACGGTCAGGAGCGGCAGCAGGAGGGCGAGCCAGGCGCGCCGGTCCCGCCAGACGAGCGGCACGGCAATCGAGAGGTAGGAAAACGTGAGCAGCATCTTGATGCCGCCACCGCCCCCGACCATGCTGAGGAACCCGGCGAGCTGGAACATCGTCCACCCGGCGCCGAGCATCGCGATGCTGATGGCCTGGAACATCGTGGTCCCCACGAGGAAGGCGGCGTACGCCGCGAGGGTTCCCCGCCCGTAGCGGTCCACGATCGACCCGGCGAGAGCGCCCCCTCCACCGTCGGCCCCCGCCCTGGCGAGGCTCCCGCCCAGCCCACCCACCAGCCCGCCGAGCTTGCCGCCGATCTCGCTCGCCTTTTCCCGCATCAGGACATCGTCGCTCACCAGCGTGACGGACTGCACCCGGCCCTCCACCAGGGAAAACTCGACCGCCTTCCCCACGGCCGGCACGGCGTCCCCCTTCCAGTCGCCGAGGGCGAACCGGTGCTGCTCCCCGCCAGCCACGATCGTGCCGGTGCCATCGTTGCCATTGTACTGCAGGATCTTGCCGCGCATGGTGACCCCCCGCTGGCGTGTGGACGGACTGCCTCCCGGGTCGGATTGCGCAGGAAGCGCCGGAAAACCGTCAAGCTGGGGTCCGGCCGTCGGGGACCGGGAAACGGAGTCAGGGCAGCAGGTGGGAGGGTCCGGTGTGGTCGATGAACACGACGCCATCGAATTCCAGCGGCAGCGAGGCGGAGAGCTCGAAGCCGTAGTCGTAGGTGGCATACCCGATGTGGCGGATCGGGCGGGGCATCCGGAGCCAGCTGGCCGCGGGGTCGCGCCGGGCCGGCCGCAGGTCCACGATCCACCCCACCGTGGAGTCGGGCCGGGGAAGCGCGTGCAGCGCCGCTTCGAGGCTCCCCGCTGGAGCGGGAAACGCGGCGGCCTGGATCATCTGGTGGTCGCTGAAACCGCGGGTGGCGGTATAGGCGCCGTCGAAGGTGAGCAGCGAGACCGCGCGGTATCGGTCGCCCAGCGCCGCGGAGAGGTATGCCCCCATCTGGGCGCCGCCGTTGAAGCTCAGCGTGGAATCCCCGCCGCGGCTCACGTGCACATCATGCGCCCAGACGGCGGTCCGCGCGCCCGGGGCCAGCACCGATCGGGCCCAGAGGAGGTTGGCGGCCATGAGGCTGTCGCGTTCGGGCGAGTTGAGCGTCGCGTTGAACCGGGCGGCCTGGCGCAGGAGGTTGGCGCCCTGCACCGCCCACTCCACGGCGAGGGAGTCGGCCCGGGTCGCCGCCGCCGCCAGCCACGGGGCGCGCTGACCGGCGGTCGCGATCCAGAGCGACTCCGCCTGTTCCGCCCACCGGCGGCGCACCGAGTCGGCTACCTGCGGGACGATCGAGGCCGCCTGCGACCGGTATTCCCCGGCCAGGCGGTCGAAGTCGGGAAGCCGGGACGGGTCGGTCCGGGCCAGGAAGGCCCGGAGGGTGTCCGCCGGGGCGCGGTGATCCTGCATGTCGTACCCGAGGAAGCGCACCGCCTGGTCGGGGTGCGCCGCGTTCCAGCCACGCAGCCACTCCACCAGCTGCAGCATCCCCTCCGTATTCCACACCCGGAACATGACCCGCATCGCGTCCCGCGCGGTGCCGGGTCCGCCCTGCACGTACTGGTTGAGCCGCTCGACGGCGAGCTGGTTGGCTTCGATGGCGAAGACGCGAAAGCCGAGCTTGCGGACCATCCAGGTGACCAGGCGGTGCTTGACGAGGAAGAACTCGCGGGTGCCGTGGGTGGATTCGCCGAGCCCGACCACCTCCGCGCCGGCGATGATGTCCCCGAAGAGCCGCAGGTCGGGCGCGCCCGGCGCTGCGGGCTCCCGGAGCTCCGCCGAGGTGAGCGGCGCGGCGTGCGCGCCGAGCCAGGCAAGTTCCGCGGCCGTCGGAGGCGCGGCGGCCGAAGGCAGCGCGTCCAGCGGGTTGCCGTCCACCGCCAGCGTGAAGCCGTCGAACCAGGCGGAGCCGGTCCCCTCCAGCGCCACGCCGACGACCACCGAGTGGACGCCCGCGTCCGGGACGGCAATGCGCAGCGCAAATGGGGTCCATCCCGCCGCGTTTCCCCGGGGCGACTGTGCGGCGATCCACGCCGTGTCCGCGGCGGCGAACGCCTGGTCCTTCCAGGCCTCGAGGGTGACGCGCCCGCGCGCCGACCCACCGCCGCTCCGGCCGAAGCCGGTCAGCGTCACGGTGCGGCCGAGCGCGAACGCAGCGGGGAGCTGGAGGAGGAGGGGCTGCGGGTCCGGCGCCGGGGACGAATCGGGGGCGCTGATCCGGAGGCTGGTCCGGCCCCGTTTCACGGTGGTGGAATCGAGGAGGAAACCGACGGCGGGCCCCCCACCGAACGCGGACCAGCCGAGGCTCCAGCCCCAGGGCCGGTCCGGGTAGGCGACCGCCGGAGTCTCGAAGTCGAGGTTGAGGGGGCGCTGGGCGAGGAGCGGAGTGCCGGTCAGGAGGAGACCATGGACGGCCAACAGCGCCGCGAGTGAGCGGCGCCGCAGGCCAGTCGGACCGGGAATCGGCCTCTTCATCGTGAGCGGCCGAGGGTCAGGGCTGGGCGCGGCGCTCTTCCCTGCCCTGGACCAGCATTCGCTCCGCAAAATCGAGGCGCTCCTGCGCATCGCTCAGTTCCCGCCGGAGCCCTTCCACCTCCGCATCGAGCGACTCCACCGCCTCTGCGGTGCCGAGTTCACGGCGCTCGGTCCCCTCGAGGAGCTGGCGGGTGCGGAGGCGCTGCGCCCAGACGGCAAGGGCCACGGCGAGGACGGCATGGCCGGTGGCGTGCAACGGTTCCGCGGGCGCGGCCGCAAACCACACCCCGGCGAGGTTGACGGCACTGAGGATGACGGCGACCGGGAACC
Organism: Gemmatimonadales bacterium; assembly: GCA_036274515.1. Taxonomy (GTDB): domain Bacteria; phylum Gemmatimonadota; class Gemmatimonadetes; order Gemmatimonadales; family GWC2-71-9; genus SPDF01. Next base: position 10,367 of record DASUFQ010000035.1, read on the forward strand.
ACCTGCGCGGGTTGAGGCTCACAAGCGTCTCCTGTCAGACGGTCAGGCGGGTAGCGCGGGCGGCAGGCCATCCTGCCGATCCCGGTCAAAGATACCGTTCCGTACGGGTGGCCGCCGCGTCCGGCTTCAGCAGGCGGACCGCGGCGTCGGACCTCGCCGGCCCAACCCGTTACCTTCCGTGGTCCGTCCGCCGTACCGCCCCGCCCAGTCCCGGCCCCCCTGGAGTGTCGATGGCCCTGCGGAACCAGGTGCAGTTGATCACATATCCCGAACGCCTGGGAGGCAACCTCGCCGCGCTCGGCGATATCCTCGAGACCCACCTCGCGGGGGCCGTGGGTGGCGTCCACATCCTCCCGCTCTACCCGTCCAATGCCGATGGCGGCTTTTCCCCGCTGACCCACAAGGAGGTGGACGCGCGCTTCGGCAGCTGGGACGACGTCGAGCGCATCTCCTCCCGGTTCGACCTCTGCCTCGACCTGACGGTCAACCACATCTCCGACATGTCGGCGGAGTTCCAGGACTTCCTGGCGAACGGGATGGCGTCGGAACACGCCGACCTCTTCGTCCACGTGGACCAGCTGGGCGAGATCTCGCCGGACGACCTGGCCCGAATCCATATCCGGAAGGAAAAGGAGCCGTTCCGCGAGGTGACGCTGCCCGATGGCACGGCGCACCGGGTCTGGACCACCTTCACCGAGCAGCAGATCGACCTGAACTACGAGTCGCCGCGGACCTATGCGCTGATGGAGGACTACATCGCCTTCCTGACGAAGCGGGGAGTGAAGCTCTTCCGGCTCGACGCCTTCGGCTACACCACCAAGCGGATCGGCACCAGCTGCTTCCTGGTCGAGCCCGATGTTTACGAGCTCCTGCAGTGGGTCCACCGGGCGGCGGTCGCGCACGGGGCGGACACCCTGCCGGAGGTGCACGACCATCCGAGCTTCCAGTATGCCATTTCCCTGCACGGCATGCGGCCGTACGGCTTTGCCATGCCCCCGCTCGTCCTCCACGCCCTCCTCGACTCGGACAGCCGCTACCTGAAGCACTGGCTCCGCATGTGCCCCAGGAACCAGGTGACGGTGCTGGACACCCACGACGGGATCTGCATTCCCGACGTGGAGGGGATCCTCCCGCAGGCCAAGACCCAGGAAATGATCGACAACGTCTCCCAGCGCTCGGCTGACCCGGTCCTCCGCCGGTCCGCGGCGAACGTGCACAGCGTCGGGGCCATCTACCAGCTGACCTGCACCTACTTCGACGCCCTCCGCCAGAACGAGGACGCCAACGTGGCGGCGCGCGCCCTCCAGCTCTTTGCCCCCGGGATTCCCCAGGTCTATTACGTCGGCTGGCTCGGCGGGACCAACGAGGTGGAGCGGGCGGAGGAGTCGGGCGACCCCCGCGAGATCAACCGGCATCACTACACCCGGGCGCAGGTCGACGCGGCGCTCAAGGAGCCGATGGTCCGCCGGATCCAGCGCCTCATGGAGTTCCGGAGCACGCACCAGGCGTTCCAGGGCACCTTCCACCTCTGCTCGTCCAACGACAACAGCGTGGCGATGCGCTGGAGCAGCGACGAGCACCACGCCGAGCTCTTCGTGGACCTCCTCTTCAAGAAGGCCACCATCCGGTACAGCGACCCGCGCTCGGGGCGGGTGCGGACGATCACGGCCTGATGCGGATCCTGGCGACCGACCTCGACGGCACCTTCCTCGGCGGCTCCGCCGAGGGCCGGGCCGCCCTCACGCGCTACTTCAGGGACGATCCCGGCCGGACACTGCTCTATGTGACCGGGCGGTCCAGCCGCAGCGTGACCGCGCTGGTGCGGCAGGGCACCCTGCCGGAGCCCGACGCGATGATCTGCGACGTCGGCAGCTATGTCGCGTACCCCGACGGCACCCCGTACGCCGGCCCCCTGCTCTCGGACATTGCCGAGCAATGGGGCGACCGGAGCGCCGCCGTGCGGGCCGCCCTCGCCGACCTGGCCGGGCTGCGGCTGCAGGAGTATTTCGGCCCGTACCGGATGTCCTACTACTACGACTCCCCGGCGGTACTGGACGAGGCCTTCCGCCGCGCGGAGGGGCTGGGATGCGACGGCCTGGTGTCCGACGGGCTCTACTTCGACGTGCTGCCGCGGGGGGTCAACAAGGGGAGCACGCTGCGGCGGCTGATGCGGGAGTGGCAGGTGCCGGACGAGGTGGTGCTGGTGGCCGGGGACACGCTGAACGACCTCGCGATGATCACCTGCGGACTCCCCGCGGTGGCCGTCGGCAACTCGGAGGCGGGGCTGCTCGCGCGGCTCCCCCCCAGCGACCGGATCTACCGGGCGCGCGCCCACGGGACGGACGGGATCCTCGAGGCGCTCGCCCACCATGGAGTCGAGGTACCGCATGTCTGAACTCGTCGTCGTCTATCATCGCCAGCCCTTCGAGCGCGCCATCGTGGACGGTGTCGAGGTGCTGCGCAGCCACCGGAGCCCGAACGGCATCGTCCCCACCCTGCGCGGCTTCTTCCAGTACTTCGACCGCGGCACCTGGGTGGCCTCGACCACGGTGGACCCGGGCCGCGCCGGCACCGTGGTGGCCCGGGACCCGGTGGAGTTTGCCGGCGAGCGGTACGACGTGGCGCAGCTCGGCCTGACGGCGGAGCAGGTCACCTCCTTCTACAAGGTGACCTCCAAGGCCGCGCTCTGGCCGATCCTGCACAGCTTCGTGGACCGGTTCGACTACGACGCCGCCGACTGGAAGACCTTCCGCGAGGTGAACCAGTACTTTGGCGACGCCACCTGCGAGGTGGCGAGCGAGGGAGCGGTGGTCTGGGTGCACGACTACAACCTCTGGCTGGTGCCGAAGGCGATCCGCGAGCAGCGGCCCGACCTCAAGATCTTCTTCTTCCACCACACCCCCTTCCCCTCCTCGGACATCTTCGGGGTGCTCCCCTGGCGCACCGAGATCGCCGAGAGCCTGCTGGCGTGCGACCGGGTCGGGTTCCACATCCCGAGGTACGCCGAGAACTTCGCGGCGGTGGCCCGGGCCTTTGCCGGCGCCACCGCGTCCGGCCGGAAGCCGGTGCACGAGCGGCTCCGGCCGGAGGGGTGGGCGCTGCAGGAGAGCACCGTGGTGGGCGAGCTCACCTGGGAAGGGCGGCGGGTGCATGTGGACGTCGTGCCGCTGGGCGTGGCGGTGCCGAAGATCGTGGAGACGGTGCGGTCCCCCACGGCCCAGGCGCGGGCCCGGGAAATCCGGGCCCAGTCAGGGGTGGACACCATCCTCTTCGCGGTGAGCCGGGTGGACTACACCAAGGGGACGGTGGAACTGCTCGAGGCCTACGAGCGGCTGCTGGTGCGCCGGCCCGCGCTCGCGGGCCGGGTCAAGCTCTTCGTCATCTGCGTGCCGCCGGCGCCGGGGATGCGGGTGTACGAGCAGATCCAGGCCGACATCCAGCAGCGGGTGGGCGCCATCAACGGGAGGTTCTCGACCCTCACCTGGATTCCGGTGGTCCTCTTTTCCCAGCCGATGGGCTTCGAGGAACTGATGAGCTGGTACCGCGCGTCCGACGTCTGCTGGATCACGCCGCTCCGTGACGGGCTCAACCTGGTGGCGAAGGAGTACATCGCGGCCAAGGAGGGCCGCGAGGGGAAGCTGATCCTTTCCGAGTTCACGGGCGCGGCGGTGGAGCTCGGCGCCGCCATCCTGGTGCACCCCTACTCCGCCCGCTCCATGGACGCCGCCATCGACAAGGCGCTGGACATGCCCCGGGAGGAAGAGGTGGCGCGGATGGGCCGCCTCTGGGAGGCCACCCGGGAGCACGACCTCAGTTGGTGGACCGACGCGATGCTCGAGCGCTTCGGGGTGCGGCGCTAGAAGAAGAGCGCCACGCTCCCGAGGGCGCCGAGGGTCAGGAACGCCTCCCCGGAAGCGGCATTTCGCGTCCCGCGTCCCGGAGCGGCCATTGGAGACCGGTCCGGCGGGGAGGTCGACCGGGCGTGCTACCTTTCGTCCCGATGCCCTGGATCAAGAGCCCCGCCTGGGACCTCGTCTGGGTCCTCAACGCCCTCTGGCTGGCCCCCCTCGTCCTCCTGCTGGCGTGGGGGCACGGCGATGTGCGCGCCAGCCCGGTGGACGGGCTCTTCTTCGCCCTCACCGTGCCGCTCTGGCTGGGCCATCGGTTCTCCTCGGCGTGGCTGGCCTACGCCACCCCGGGCTACCGGCCCCTGCTCTCCTCCCAGCGCATCCGCTTCATCGTGGCGCCGGCCTGCGTGGCCGCGGCCTGCTTCGCGGTGCTGCTGGCGCCGGAACGCCTCCTCCCGGTCCCCCTTCCCGAGCGGGTGGTCTGGCTGGCGATCCTCGACTTCGTGCTGGTGAGCCACCACTTCGCCGCGCAGCACTTCGGGCTCCTCAGCCTGTACCGTGCCCGCGCGGGGCGGTCGGCCGATTCCGCCACGCGGCGGCTGGACCGGTGGTTTGCGCTGATGGTGGGCGGGGGGTTCGTGGTGCTGGCGGAGGCGCTGGCGGGGTCGGTCGCCTTCCAGGAGCGCTGGATCGATCCCCTCGTCGGTGCCGGGGGGTCGGCGGCGCTCGCGCGCGCCCTGCGCGACGGCGGCATCGGCGTGGTCGCGCTGCTGACGGCGCTGATGCTCGGGTTCGAGCTCGCTTCGTCGCGCCCGTCGTTCCCGCGCGTGGCCTATGTCCTGGGCGTGTCGGCGATGGTCCTCTTCGCCTTCCTCGCGCGGGACCCCTTCCTGTTTCTGGTGCTCTGGAGCGTGCAGCACTGGACGGCGGCGATGGGGCTGACTTCGCTCGCGGCGTCGGGCGGGGACCGGGCGCCGGCCACCGGTTGGCAGCGGGTGATGGAGCCGATCAACCGGCGCGGCTGGGCGGTGCTGCTCGTGCTGGCGGTCATCTCCACCCTGCTCCTGCCGGCGCTGGAGGTCGAGGCGGTGGGTGACAGCTACGCCTACGCCGACCGGATCTACGGCGCCGCGGCGACCTGGCTCCGGTCCTCACCGTTCGTGCCGGTGCTGCTGGCCCTCGGCTTCGCGACGGGGTTCGTGCATTACCTGCTGGATCGGGCGGCGTTCCGGTTCTCGTCGCCGGAGGTGCGCCAGGCGGCCAGAGGGTTACTGCGGGTGTGAGGTACGTCCCGGGCTGAAGGCACCGCCCATGGCGGTCACTGCCACCGCCCGGTTTTCCGCATGAAGCCGCAGCTCCGCGGCTCGCTCTGGCGTCGGCTCCCCTCCGTGATCAGCGTGTCTATTCTCGCCGTGTCCGCCGCACTGCGCGCAGCCTTGTAGCGATCCCTGCACTCCGACGCGGCAGCGGCTGTATAGACGTGGAGCAGGAGCCAGGCGGCCACCGCGAAGACGAGAAGCGCGGCCGCGAGGACCGGTTTCGGGGGTGGGCGCGTGGTGTCTTCATTCACTGCGATCGAAGGTTCCATTCCGACTCCCTGGCGATCAGGGGTTCCGGTCCATGGGATCCTCCCGGGACGCCTGCTGCCCGAGCTGCTGGGCAAGCCCGATGAGGATGCCCTCGGGGCCCCGGATGTAGCAGAGTCGATACAGGCCCTGATACTCGGTCACTTCTCCGACGAGCGTGGCGCCCTGCTTGCGGAGCCGGACGAGGGTGTCGTTGAGGTCGTCCACGGCGAACATCACGCGCAGGTAGCCGAGGGCGTTCACGGGGGCATTGCGGTGGTCGGCCACGACGGCCGGCGCGAGGAAGCGGGACAGCTCGAGCCGGTTGTGACCGTCTGGCGTGCGCATCATCGCGATCTCGACCCGCATGCCGCGCAGTCCGGTGACCCCATCGGCCCAGGGTCCTTCCACCGGAGCGCGGCCCACCAGCTCGAGCCCCAGCTCACTGAAGAACTCGACGGCGGCGTCGAGATTCTCCACCACGATCCCTACGTTGTCCATCCGCTGGACCGTCATCCGGTCTCCTCAGTTCTATACGACGGGGGCCGTGTCAACGAGAAGCGCTCGCGGCAGCTGCATGCGCCGCTCAGGACGCTGGTTCATTCAACGCGCCAGCCCTGACCGAGCAGCGGCACGGACGCACAGGCGGGCCCTCCATCCCGACTGGTTCCCGCGATCTCCGCGGCCAGCACCCGCCCGTGGGTCCCTGCCGCCGTGATGAGCGGCCATGTAATGCCGGTCAGCGGGACCTTCGCCCGGCGGTCCCAACAGGAGCCGATCTGGCCTGCGCGCCGGCCGGAGTTCAGGTACACGAAGCGACCCGACGGTGGGCCTTGCACGGCTGGACCGAGGAGGCGTGGGCCAGGTCCGCCCCGACCCGGACCCACCCGAATGGACACCTCGAACTCCAGGCGGGTGGGAGACGAGCGGGATGGCGGCAGCAACGAATCCTTGCCGACCTGAAGGGCCCACGTGGTCCCCGGAGGCGGGTCCAGGATGGAGATCTTGAGGGCCAGTGCGCCGGCCCGGTCTTGTGTCACTGACATGCGGCGTTCATTCAGGGTTCCGGGTGGCAGTCTGCCTCGCGAACGGTGCCTGGGATGCGGATCGCGCGGCGGAGCCGACGGCTAGGGCTCGCGCTCCTGCGCCCAAGCCACTACGGGGGCGAGCCAGTCGGCCCGCGGCTGAAAGAAGGTGCCGTGGCCGCGACCCACCTCGAGGGCAATCTCCCTGGCCTCGGAGCCGGGGGTCCGGCGGGCGAGCAGCGGCGCGCACGAGACGCCGAGGGAATCACTCTTCTCGTAGAGCGACAGGAGGCGACCGGCGACGTGGAGGTCGGGCGGGTCGTTCGACCAGGGCCCGCACGCCCCCATGAAGACAAACGAGATACCCGGGTTCTGCAGCCGGGATGAGGCCAGGATGGCGATCCATCCACCCTTGGAAAAGCCCACGACGCTGATATCAGCCGGAGGCACGCCGAGGCCGAGCAGGCTGTCCACCTGCTGCACCACGCGCGCGGCGAAGACATCCGATTGGGCGGCTGCCGGGCGCTGTTCGCTCAGCACCACGAATCCTGCCTGCCGCAAGCTGTCCAGGATCGCGTCGTACGCATAGACGCCAAAGACGGAATCGGTTGGAAGCCGGCCCTGATCCTCCACAATGCGCGCGTGCAGGTAGATGATGTAGCGCGGCTGAGGCTGGGGTGGTGCCCCAGTCGTCAGCAGCGTCGGCAGCAGGAGTGAAAGCACGGTCAGGGTACGCATGGCACATCAGGGGTTGGG
>DASUFQ010000036.1:0-4782 GCA_036274515.1 Gemmatimonadales bacterium
CTCCATCCCTGCGGCCTCGATGGCCCGCCGCGCCGCCGGGAGCGCTAGGTCGACGGACGTCTGCCCCTCGGTGACCCAGCGCCGGGCCTCGATGCCGGTGCGCTCCCGGATCCACTCGTCCGACGTGTCCATCGACGCCGACAGGTCGGCGTTGGTGACGATCCGCTCCGGCACGCAGAAGCCGGTGCCCACGATGGCCGAACGACGCACGAAACCTCCGGGTGAGAGGAAACTGGCTGTCCTATGTTGCGGCGCGGGGGAGTCCGGCGCAAGCGCGCCGGCGGCGTCAGCGGCGGAAGAGGTAGGCCAGCTTCAGGAAGAAGCCGTCGTCCTGGCGCTCCAGCGTGGAGAAGTCGAAGGCGTCGGTCGTCGTTCCGACGGAGCCGTAGCCGAGGAACGCCACCGTGCCTGGGCTCGGCTCGTACGACGCCAGGATGTCGAACTGCAGCCCCTGCACGTTGCGCGGGATGGAGGGCACCCCCTCCACCAGCAGGACCTGCCCGGTGACCGGGTCCCGCAACTCGGCGCGCCGGGTGGATTCGTACTCCACGACGACCCGGAAGAAGAGCGGGACCGACGGCTGGAACTCGACCTTGAAGCGCGGAATGACGCTGTTGGCAAACTCCGACCCGTCGGAGGCGCGGTTGAGCGTGGCGTAGGCCACCTGGCCCTCGAACCGGAGGGTCTTGCTGGGCCGCACGTTGAGGCTCGCGTTCCAGGCGACGCCCTCCCCGGGGCTTGCCTCGGCGTAGAGCGGCGTCTCGCCGAACTCGACGCTCGCCGAGGCGTTGAAGAGCTGGTAGGTGGGGGTGCTGGCCGTGAGGCGCCCGCGGTACATGTTGTCGAGGCCGGACGGCGGCGCGAACGGCACTCCCGGCGCCGTCTCGAACCCGAGGTAGTCCTCGGGGTAGAAGCTGGTGAACGCCCGCGTGCCCCGGGCGCTCAGGTTCCACCCGCCGCGCAGCTGGAACTGGAAGGTCGCCTCCTGCGCTCCCTCCGCGGGGCTGTTGTTCCAGAGATCCTCGTACCGGTAGAGCAGGTTGGGCCCGAAGAAGACGGTGAAGTTCTCGAGCAGCGCCCCCTTGGCGCCGTAGAACGAGAACCGGTTGAAGATGTGGCCGGTCACGATGTTGTTCCGGGGCACGAAGCCGGACCCGGCAATGAAGTCGGTGCCGATCCCGTCGATGGCGTAGTTGAAGCCCCAGCCGCGGCCGGTGCGGTCGAACGCCAGCCGCCAGATCGGGTCCGACGCCGTCTCGGCGCCGCTGCCCAGGCTGGTCCACGACTGCCCGTACTGCGCCTCCACGAAGTACAGCTTGGCGAAGACGATGTGGGCATCGCCTTCGAGGACCCGGTTGTACGTGTCGCCCTGGATCCGGTCGGTGTAGGTGAGGCCGGCCACGCTGTTGGTGCCGAGGTCGCGGCGGAAGCGCATCAGGTTGAACCAGGCGTCGTCGCCCACGAACTCGTCCACCGCGCCGAGGTAGGCGATGCTGTTCCGGCCGACCTTGCCGGTCACCTTGGCGCCGCCGATCGGGTCGTTGATGCGCCGGGTGTAGATCAGCTGTCCCGGCGTCGAGAAGAGGTCGATCCCCTTGAGGAAGAAGGGGCGTTTTTCGGGGAGGAAGAGCGCGAACCGCTCGTTGACGGTGATCAGCCCCTCGTCGCTCTCGACCTGGCTGAAGTCGGGGTTGACGGTGCCGTCGAACGCCATCGTCGTGGTGGCGAGCTGCAGGTTGACGCCGGCGCTCGGCTTGGGGTCCTCGCGGGAGAACTCCCCCGCCGCGTTGCGGGTGCCGTTCCACGACGCGGTCACGAAGGGCTGGGCCTGGAAGACCAGCCCGCGCTGCATCCCCTCCAGCCCGGTCAGCACCCCCTCCTGCGCCAGGAAGCTGGAGTTGGCCCGCCGCACGTCGGTCCAGGTGTCCTCGTACCCGCTCCGCTGCACGTACCGGACGGCGTTGAACCCCCACGACTGCGGGCCGCTGCCGCCGTACTGGAGGCTCTTGAACGGCACCCGGACCTCGACCTCGTACCCCTGGTCGGTCCGCCGTCCCTTCGAGTCCCAGAGGAAGTCCACGTTCAGGTCGTCCTGCCCGCCGAAGAGGCTGCCGGCGCTGGTGCCGGTCTCGCTCCGGAGGCCGTCTTCCTGGACGCCGAGCCCGTTCACGCCGAAGAAGTTGGCGCGGCGGCGGTCGTTGAAGGTGTCCAGGTAGAGCCGGACCCGGTCCTCGCCCTGGATCCGGTCGCGGTCGGTGAAGGTGGCGCGGATGCTGCCCGGGTCGTTGTCGCGGGCGATGATGCCGAAGTGGATGGCGGTCGGCGAGTACCAGACGAGGATGATGGTTTCTTCCTCGGCGGGGCGCCCGTCGACGGGGCGATACTGGTGGAACCCCTCGAGGCGGGCGGCCTCGGCCCACACCGGCTCGTCGAGGACGCCGTCGACGACGATGGCGGCCTCGAGGCGAGGGATGGTGACTGTCGGAGGAGCGGCCTGCGCAGGGTCCTGCGCCAGCGCCGCCAGCAGCGGCAGAATCATGTCGGGAAAACTAGCGGGTCCCGGCCTCCGGGTCGCGGGTCCGGTCGGGGATCGTCCCGCGGAGGACGGCGACGCCGTCGACGGCCACCAGCATGTCGGGGTCCGGCAGGCCGGCGATCACGACCACGGTGAGCGCCGGGCCCTGGTCGCCCGGGAAGAACCCGGTCGCGAGGGGGCGCATCGCGTCGAAGTCGTCCGCGGTGCAGCCGACACAGTAGACCGTCAGCTTGACCAGGTCGGCGGGCACGCCGCGGGCGAACCGGACGATGGCGCCGGCATTGTCCAGCGCCTGCTTGAACTGGGCGGGGCGGTCCCCCCGGCCGACCAGCATCCCGGTGCTGTCGAGCGGCACCTGGCCGGCGAGGTAGATCGTCTGGCCCACCTTGACCGCGCTGCTGAAGCCGGGAATGGCGGGGACGTTGGGCGCCAGGATGAACTCCGGCGCCGGGGGGGCCACCGGGTAGATCCGCCCGGGGCCGCCGCCGGGCGGGCCGCTGGCGGTGGGCCCGCACGCGGCGAGGCCGAGGGCGGCCGTCGCCGCGAGGAGGGTCCTATTCATACCGGAGGGCGACGATCGGGTCGAGCCCGGCTGCACGCCGCGCCGGGAGGATGCCGAAGAAGAGCCCGACCCCGGCGCTGAAGCCGAAGGCCACCAGGATGGCGGTTGGCGACACGAAGGTGTTCCACCCCGCCAGCTTGGAGAGCGTGACCGCCGCGCCCGCGCCGAGGATGATGCCGAGGGTGCCGCCGACGAACGAGAGCACCATCGCCTCGATGAGGAACTGCATCTGGATGTTGCCGCGGGTGGCGCCGAGGGCCTTCCGGATGCCGATTTCCCGGGTCCGCTCCGTGACCGACACCAGCATGATGTTCATGATCCCGATGCCGCCCACGAGCAGGCTGACGCCGGCGATGCTGGCGAGCAGCGCCGTGAACACCTGGGTGGCCGACTGCTGGGTGGCCAGGATCTCCTGCTGGTTCCGGACCTGGAAGTCGTTGTCGGCGCCGGGCCGGATCTTGTGCTCGCGGCGGAGGACCCGTTCGAAGTCCACCATCCCCTGCTCGATCGGGACCCCGTCGGCCACCTGCACCGTGATGGACCGCAGCCGGTCGCTGCCGAAGATCCGGTACCGGGCGGTCTGCAGCGGGATGAGGATCTGCTCGTCGGGATTGGAGAACGAGCCCGCCGAGCCCTTGCGGCTCAGGACGCCGATGATCTCGAAGGGAATGCCGCGGATGAGGATGGTCTGGCCGATCATGGCGGCGGCGTTCCCGCCGAGCATTTCCGGCACGTCCCAGCCAAGGACGGCGTAGCGCTGCCGGGAATCGTTGTCGCCCTGGCTGAACATCCGCCCGAAGGGGATCGTGTAGTTGCGCACCTCGGTGTAGTTGGCGGTGGTCCCGAGGACGTTGGTGTTGATGTTCTTGTTGCCGAGCTTGACCTGCAGCGACGACTGCATCTCGGGCACCACCGCCGAGATCAGCTTGGCGTCCTGCTTGATGGCGTCGGCGTCGTCGGTCGTGAGGCTGACGCGGTTGTTGGAGGCCACCCCGCGGTTGAACGACTGCCCCGCGTAGATGGTCAGCAGGTTGGCGCCGAGGGCGTTGATCCGCTCCTCGATGGCCCGCTGCGCCCCGGTGCCGAGGGCCACCATGGCGATGACCGCGGCCACGCCGATGATGACGCCGAGCATGGTCAGCGCGGTCCGGAGCTTGTTGGCGCGGATCGACTGGAAGGCGACCGCGATGGTCTCGCCGAGCAGCATGGCTAGCGCCCTCCCCCCGAGCTCGTGGTGGACCGGACGCCCGGCAGCCCGCCGCCGGTGATGTTCCCGATCCGCTGCTTGAACTCCGCCTGCGACTGGATCAGGCTGGCGCTCGGCAGGACCAGGACGGAATCGCCCGCGGCCAGCCCGCTCACCACCTCGCTGTAGTCGAGGTCGGTCAGCCCGGTGCGGACGTTCACCGCGGTGGGCGCGCCGTTCCGCAGCACGAAGACGATGTAGCTGCCGCCGAACTGGAAGTCGTTGCCCGCCGGCCGCGGCCCGCCGGGGCGGCCGCCCCGGCCGCCCATCCCCGCAAAGACCTGCCGGAGGAGGGCGGTCTCGGCGGGCGCCAGTTCCTGCCCGGCCATCCGCTTCTGGAAGATGGCGCGGATCTGCGCCTCGGTCACGCCGGCCGGCAGCGCCACGGACTGGCCGTTCGGCAGCGTCATCGTGTTGCCCGCCGGCTTGGCCGGGGTC
>DASUFQ010000037.1:0-17999 GCA_036274515.1 Gemmatimonadales bacterium
GGACGGGGCCCTCCCGATCGCGATGAGGGATGGCCCTTCCCGCGAGCGCATTCCCAAGCAGCGCCAGGAGCGCGCTCGCCTGAGGCGGCTGCAGCCCGTCGAGCTCGACCCCGCCGCCGATGCACAGGATCCCGCCGCTCCCGACGGCGTACTCCCACGCCACCACACGCCCCGCCAGCGCCCCCTCCGGCACCCATTCGACGCCGACAACGCCGGCGTCGGGCCGGATGCCGTCGTACCCCGTCCAGCGCCACCCTTGGGTACCGGCGGGAGAATCGGGCACGAATCCCTGCTGGAATCCCGCGAAGAGCGGGTGCGCCCCGAATCCGGCGATGCCGCGGAAAGCAAGGCCGGGTGCACCGTTGCCGGCCGCCGGCGGAGGAAGAAGTGTTGGCGCGGTGGGCTCGAGGCCGAGCCGGTGGGGAAGGTGTACCGACCCGAGGGTGGCGAGGAGCCGCCCGCCCGCCTGGAGCCAGGCGAGCAGGTCGGGGAAATCATCGGTGGTGTCGTGGAGCCAGAGGATGTCGGTGGCGGCCAGGGGGATAGTGCCCCCCGCGGCGTGCGCGGTGCCGTCCACGCCCGGCATCGCGTCGAGGAGCGCCTGCGCCCCGGGCACTCCGCCCGCCGTTGCCACCGCCGCCACCCGCCTCACGGCGCGCACCCGTCAGCCGTGGCGGGACGAAGGCGCATCAGGTGACGGCCCGCACCTGCTCGAGGAGCTCGGCGTTGGAGCGCCGCTGGCCGAGCTGCGCCTCGAGATGGGTCCACCGCACGACCCCCGACGTATCGATCAGGACATAGGCGCGGCGCGAATGGAACTTGTCCTCGTCGAGCACCCCGTAGGCGCGGCTCACGACGCGCTTGAAGTCGCTGAGCAGGTCGACCGTCATCCGTTCCGCGGCCTTGTAGGCCTTCAGCGTGGGCACCGAATCGACCGAGATCGGGAGGACCTCGACCCCCGCCTCCGCGAACTCGGCGAAGTCGTCCGAGAACGCGCAGAGCTCGGCGGTGCAGGTGCTGGTAAAGGCGAGGGGGAAGAAGGCGAGGAGCACCCGGCGCCCGCGGAGCGACGAGAGCGTGACCTCACGTCCGGCGGTGGACGGGAGGGTGAAGTCGGGCGCGGGAGAGCCGACTGGCGGAAGCGCGGGCATCGATTCAGGGGGACGAAGGGGAGCGAGGACTGAGGACTGGGGACCGAGGAAGTGGTTGAAACCAGCCCCAGTCCTCAATCCCCAGTCCTCGCTTCCGGTCATTTGCCGTACCTGGCCGCCACCACGTCCCAGTTGACCACATTCCACCACGCCGTCATGTAGTCGGGACGCCGGTTCTGGTACTTGAGGTAGTAGGCGTGCTCCCACACATCGCAGCCGAGGAGCGGCGTGCGGCGCGAGGAGAGCGGCGAATCCTGGTTGGGGGTGCTCTCGACCGAGAGGTTCCCCGCCGTGTCCATGGAAAGCCAGGCCCAGCCCGAGCCGAATCGCGTGGCGCCCGCCTTCGCGAACTGCTCCTGGAACCCGGCGAAGCCGCCGAAGGCGGCATCGATCGCCTTGGCGAGCGCCCCGCCCGGCTTGCTGGCGCCGCCGGGAGTCATCATTTCCCAGAAGATCGTGTGGTTGTAGTGGCCGCCACCGTTGTTGCGCACCGCCATCCGGATCTCGTCGGGAACAATCTCCAGGTCGGAGAGGATCGCCTCGATGCTCTTGTCCTTGAGCCCCGCCTGGCCCTCGAGGGCGGTGTTCAGGTTCTTGACGTAGGCGGCATGGTGCTTGTCGTGGTGAATCCGCATCGTTTCTTCGTCGATGTGCGGCTCGAGGGCGGCGTAGTCGTAGGGAAGCGGGGGGAGGGTGAACGTCATGATGAGCTCCTGAAATTGGCGAGCGAAGATTTCGGTCTAGAACCTTGGAATATGGACCGCCCCGAGAGGCGGGTCAACGCGCGCCGGACGGATCCTGCGTGGCGCGGGCCGCGCCGGCCCCGAGCACCACCGTGGCTCCCCACGCGAGCAGGACGGTGAAGAGCACCTCGGCGCCCAGCAGCGAGGGCATGACAAGGTAGAGACCGAGCGCACCCGCGCCGGCCAGTACCTGCGGCGGGAGGTAGGCCGAAGTGGCCCCCGCGGCGAGGAGGACCCAGGCGCCGGGCGCCGCCGCCGGCGCGCTGAAGCAGGCGGCCACGCCGGCACCGACGAGCGCGAGAGCCGGGCGGTTCGTCGGCCCCGCCCAGAGGACGCTCGCGACGCCCATGCCGACCCCGATCGGCTGCCAGTGCGCCATGCCGAGCGCCCAGGTGTCCCAGCAGAGGAGCAGGAGCAGCGCGCCTGCGGCAAGCGCGAAGGGACCGCCGGGCAGCAGCCGGTGCAGGGGCCAGAGGGCGGCCGCCAGGATCGCCGCGAGCCCGGCGGCGGCCGTCCACCCGATCTCGGATTCCGGGCCGAACGGCGCGTCCCGGACGAGGGCGCGAACGACGACCACCACGAGGACGACCCCGACCGCGGTCAGCCATGCGGCGCGGCCCGGGGGCGCTGCTTCCGTCCGATCGCGCCGACCGAGGCGTGCGTCGAGCCGCCGGACGGCGCGGCCGGCGCCCAGGGCGGCGCCGATCATCCAGTCGAGGAGGGTGCCGAGTCCGAGGGCCCCCGCCGTCAGCAGCGCGGGAAGGACACCGCCCTGCGTGAGGGTCGGCCAGGCGGCGGTCACCGACAACCCGACCGCCACGGCCACCACCGGCACCGCGGGGTTCCGCCACCCGAGGCGGGCGCGGGCGTTCCATGTGGCCAGGAGCAGCATCGCCGGGCCGAGGAGCAGGAGCGCGGCGCTGATCCAGACGGTGAGTGAGGGTCCGCGAAAGTTGGGGAGGAAGGGGAGGCTGGCCACGCCGAGGGCCAGCGCGGGAAGCCCGAGCGCGCCGCGGAACCGGTCGGCGCCGGTGGGGAGCAGCATCGCTGCGGCCTCGAGGGCGGCGAACGCGATGGGAAAGAGGTCGGTCATGGCGCTCCCGCTCCCCGGCGAACGAGCCGGCCCGCCGGGAAGGGGAGCTTCCGTGCAGGCTACTTCGCGACGGCCCCGGTCAGGAGGCCCTGCCGAACCTTCACCGCGGCGGGCGAGGCGTCCGGGTCGAACACCAGCCGGTAGCTGCGGAGCGTCACGAACCGCAGCGGCATCTGCAGGGTGACCGGCTTCCCCGCGCGGCGCACCGTCACCGGCACGATCGTCCCCTCGGGGGCGTTGCCGTACTTGCCGCGGAACTGCTCGGCCCAGCTGTCGTCGGAGGCGTCGAAGTCGCCGACGCGGGTCAGCTCGTCGCCCGCCTGCCCGCCGGCGGTGGCGAAGGCGCTGCCCGGGGTGACGGCCACGACGGAGAGCGCGGTCGAGTCACGATTCGTCTGCACCCCCATCCGCGCCACGCGATTCGAGTCCACCACGGCGCTGAGTCCCGCCAGGGCAAAGTCCGCCGCGTAGGGGAACGGCTCCCGTCCGTCAATATAGCGCGCGTTGAATTCGTCGAACGAGGCGCCGCCCGCCGCCGCCGACACGGCGGCCCACCACTCCTTGCCGGTGAATCCCCTGCCCTTGGCGTACGTGGTGGCGTAGAGCGAGCGCATCACGTCGTCGAGGGACTTCCGGTTGCCGGTGGCGGCCCGGATCCGGATGTCGAGGAGCATTCCCGCCAGCGAGCCCTTGGGATAGTAGATCGACCCGGTGCCGTCGGTCACGGAAATCCAGGCGCTGATCGACGCATCCTCCAGCGACACCACCGGGACGTCGGCCACCTCCTGCATCTTGCCGGCGGTGAGGGCCAGGAACTGCGTCGAGTCGATCACCCGGCCCCGCACCAGGGCCAGGTCGGCATAGTAGTCGGTGATCCCCTCGCTCACCCACAGCCAGGGCGTGGGCATCCACTTGTCATAGGTGTACGGCACCATGTCGGCGGGGCGGAGCCGTTTCACGTTCCAGAGGTGGAAGATCTCGTGCGCCGTGATCGACGGCAGCACCGGGTTGCCGATGAGCAGCGGGGTGTAGATCCCGACGTGCGAATTCTGGTGCTCCAGCGCGCTGCCGCCGCCGAACTCCTCGTCGAAGATCAGGAGGTTGGTGTAGCTCTCGTAGGGCGCCACACCGAAGACGGCGATCTCGGTCGGGAGGTACTGCTTGAGCTGGGTCCAGAACTCGGTGCGCGACGCGCCGGCGAGCGCGCCCGAGGGATAGCTCGCCAGCCGGACCCACTTCCCTTCCACCGACGCGCTGTCGAGGTCGAACCGGCCGACGAAGAACGGCATGTCGACCAGGTCGTGGTAGTTGCCGGCGCGGTAGCGGCGGGGCGCGCCGTCCGGCGCCATGCCGGTGGCCACCAGCCAGTTCTTCTCGGTGGTGACGGTGACCCGGGCGGGAAAGTCGAGGCTCCGCCCTTCGGGGTAGAGGAAGACGTTGGTGCCGTTCACCATCAGGAAGTCCGGCTGGCTCCAGGCCATCGCGTTGTCGAGCTGGTTGGCCTGGAAGTCGAAGGTGATGGTGACCTCGCCGCGCCCGGTCGGCCGGAGCCGCCAGGTGTCGGGGTCGGTCTTGTCCCACGCGATCGGCGCCCCGCCCTGGGTGGCGGCGAAGCTCGAGATCCGCCGCGCGAAATTCGACACCTCGTAGGCGCCCGGGGTCCAGCTCGGAAGGGAAAGCAGTACCGGGGCGGTCCCGCTGACCTGGAACCGGGTCGTGACCGACAGGCTCCGCGCCTGCGCGGTGACGCCGTTGAACGTCAGGTCGTACCGCAGGTCGGTGACAGGGGCGGACTGCTGGGCCGCGGCGCCGGCGGGAATGGCGAGGGCGGCAAGAAGGCTCAGGAGACGACGCATGGGGTCCGGGGGTCGAGGGTGACGGATGGTGGCCCGGCGGATTCGCCAGGGCGTTCGCTGGAACCCTGTACGGGGGCCGGGCGGAAAGGTGTCAACGCGACTCGGCCGCCGGCAAGCGGGAACTCCGCGTGCCGGCGGCCGTTGCAGCCCGGGGCTGCCGGTCGAAGCTACATGTCGTACGCGGTGGCGGGGAGCTTCAGGACGTAGCTGTTGTAATTGCCCATGTCGTCCCACACCGTGCCGGTGATGACGGTGCCGTCCGCCGAGACGGCGGAAATGGCTTCCCACCAGTAATTGGCGGGAACGGTGACCCCGTTGGCCGCGGCGATGTCGAGCAGCGACTGCACGCCGCCGGCCTGGGTCCACACGAAGGGCACCGGCGGGTCGAAGCCCGCGGCGTTCGTCCCGAAGACCAGCTCGCCGTTGCGGGCCACCGCCTGGGCGTAGCCGCCGCCCTCGCCCGAAAGGTTCACGAGCCCGCCCGCCGCGCTCCAGGTCCAGGCCTTCAGGTTCCAGATGCCCGCCATGCGCGAGCCGTCCCCGCTGATGGCGAGCACTTCGCCCGGCGCGTCCGGCGAAAACTCGGGCAGGGTGCTCGGAATCATCGTGCCCGCGCCGTTGGCGTTCCAGTAGGCCGGACGGCGGTCGATGAAGTAGGTGATCCCGCCGACGGTCGCGGTGTCCGAGGCGAAGCCCGCCGCGATTTCGCCGTCGTCCGACACCACGGTGGCGCGGTTGGACGGGATGCCGTAGACGTTGGGAAGGGAGTCATCCGGGATGCCGGTGCCGAGGAGATCGAGCGCGGTGAAGGCGCCGTTGCTCCAGCGGAAGGCCTCGGCGTTGCAGCCGTTCCACACCAGCCCGACGGCCACGAGGCCGGCGGAGTCGATGTCGAAGGCGCCACTCTGGTTCTGCTCATGGGTCACGTCGTCGTACTCGCAGCCCGTCGGGTAGATGTTCCCGAGGTCGAGCCAGCCGCCGGCCTGCTGCCAGAGGCCCGCCTGTTCCGGCTTGCCGTGGATGGCGCTGACCCGGAGGCCGTTCGAGATCCCGGTGGCGAAATCGTACGCCATGTCGCCGGGGCTCGCCTGGAAGGTCGTCGTCCCGGCTGCCACGTCATGGAAATAGAAATCGGCCGTCGGGGACTGGATGTCCGTCAAGAGGACGGTGGTTCCGTCGGCGCTGACGTCCTCGGCGCGCATGTTCGGCACCAGGACGAAGCTGCCGCCGGCCGGCGGATTCGGCTCATTCGGGTCGTCGCTGCAGGCGGCGAAGGGGCCGGCCACGAGGCCGACGAGGAGGAGCGCGCGCAGGGCGCGCCGGGACAGGGTCACGGGGTGGGTCAGCTTCACGGGCACTCCAATGGAATGGGCCATGCCCCCACGGGGTCGTGGCGGCAGAGAAGGATTGGAGCGCTGAGTCAGGGGGACTCCGGCATTCGTACGATGCACCCGCACTGGCTGCCCGGCGATGCGGGCCGCAAAGTAGAGGTGCGTGCAGGCGGAGTCAACGGGGCCCCCCCGGGGTGCCACCACGGGGGACTCTGGGGTACCTTCCAAGGGCAGGTTGCCCCCTGGTTTGCACTCCGCCCCCATCATTCAGAGGCTCGTTTCCATGCCTGCTCTGTCGACCGGCGCCCCTGTCCGCCCCCTGATCCTCGCCACCGCCCTTTTCGCGGCCGGGTGCACCCCCCCGACCATCACCTCCGACCGGAACCCCGCCGTGCCGATTCCCGCCGGCGCCACCGTGGCCTTCGTCGGCGCGACGACCGAGGGCGCGACCCAGGTGAGCCCGGCCATTTCGAACGAGATCATGCACAACCGGATCCAGGCCGCCATCATGGCCCAGCTGGCCAACAAGGGCTACAAGGTCGTGGACAGCAGCCAGCCCTCCACCTTCCACGTCCGCTACTTCGTCGGGATGAAGCAGAGCACGTCGTATGTCACCACCACGACCGGCGTGGGGTACGGCGGGCCCTACTACGGCGGGTACGGACCGTACGGCTACGGGTACGGCTACGGCTGGGGCGGCTACGGCGGGATCAGCACCGGGGTCTCGACCACGTCGCCGGTCACCACCACCAACGTCTCGTTCGTGGTGGACCTGCTGGACACCCAGAGCGGGCAGACGGCGTGGCGCGGTGTGTACCAGGGCGAGGCGCAGGGCACCCCGCCGAGCGACCAGCGGCTGAAGAAGCTCGGCGACGCGATCTTCCAGACCCTGCCCAAGGTGCCCTGACTCCGCCGCTTCACCTGACCACGGAGGTTCGCATGTCCATGTGGAACGCCAGCGCCCGCCTGTGGCCGGTGGCCGCCGCGGGCTGCCTGACGCTGGCCGGCTGCGGCGGCCAGAATATCTCCTCGGAACGGAACGAGCTGGTGCCGATCCCGGCCGGGGCCACCGTCCAGTTCCGGGGGCGGACCACCTCGGGCATCCCGGGATCGGGCGGCGCGGCCGCGAACGACACCATCCATCGCTACATCCAGCAGGCGATCATCGCCCAGCTGACGGCGAAGGGCTACAAGGTGGTCGACACCAGCGCGATGGCGAACTTCACCGTCCGGTACTTCCTCGCCGTGCGGACCTCCGCGGACAGCTACGGCCAGACGGGCGGCGGCGTCGGCGGACCCGCATTCCAGGGTTATGGCCTCGGGTACGGCCGCACCGCGGACACCCCGACCTCGCTCATCGAGCCGCCGGAGCCGGTGGCGCACGCCTCGTTCGAGGTGACCCTGGTGGACGAACGGGTCGGCCGGACCGCCTGGCGGGGGATGCTGCAGGCGGAGCCCAAGGGCGGCACGCCATCGGAAAAGCGAATCCACGACCTGGTCGCCAAGGTGTGCGCGAGCCTGCCCGCCGTGCCCTGAGGGGCGGCCGCCCTCCCGCCCTGAGGCCCCCCTCCGACCACGCAAGGACGATCTCGCTTGCCTAGAGACCTCTCCTACATCCTGCTGCTCTTCGTGCTCTTCGTCGTGCCGCGTTTCCTGCAGCGGTATCGGCTGCCCGGGGCCGTCACCGCCCTCGCCCTCGGGGTGGGAGCCACGGCGCTCGGGCTCTTCCAGCACGACGAAACCATCGCGCTCATGGCCACCTTCGGCATCGTGGCGCTCTTCCTCTTTGCCGGCCTCGACGTGGACCTCGAGGCGCTCCGACCCGACGCCAGGGTTCTCGTCCAGCACCTGGCCATCTGGGCCGCCACCCTGGCGCTGCTGGCCACCGCCGCCACCTGGCTCTTCGGGCTGGCGGTGCGCGAGGCCTCCCTCGTGGCGCTGGCGCTGCTGACGCCGTCCACCGGCTTCATCCTCGATTCGCTCGACCTCTTCGGCCTCTCGGACAGCGAAAAGAAATGGACCAAGTCGAAGGCCATCGCCTCGGAGCTGCTGGCGCTGATCGTGATGTTCATCGCCCTGCAGTCCACCTCGGCCCAGCAGCTCGGCCTGAGCGTCTTCGCCCTGCTCGCGCTCGTCGTGATGCTCCCGCCGGTGTTCCGCTGGTTCGCGAGCCGCATCGCCCCGTTCGCCCCGCGGTCTGAGTTCGCCTTCCTCCTCATGGTGGCCGTCGTCGCCGCCTCCGCCACCCGCCGGCTCGGCGTCTATTATCTCGTGGGGGCCTTCGTGGTCGGGCTGGCGGCGCGGCAGTTCCGGGCCCGCCTGCCGGCCATGTCGTCGGAACGGATGCTGGGGGCGGTCGAGGCGTTCGCGTCGTTCTTCGTGCCGTTCTACTTCTTCCACGCCGGCGCGTACATCAACCCCGAGGACATGAACTGGACCGTGCTGCTCACCGGGCTGGCCCTGCTGGTGACCTGCGTGGGATTGCGGCTGGGCGAGGTGACGCTGCACCGGTGGGCGGCGCTGCGCGAGCCGCCGAAGAAGAGCCTGCGGATCGGCGTGGCCCTGCTGCCGACCCTGGTCTTCACCCTGGTCATCGTGGACATCCTGCGGAACCGCCCGGGGGTGACGCCGGGACTCCTCGGGGCGCTGGTGCTCTACACCACCCTGATCACCCTGCTGCCCGGGCTCATCCTCCGGGTTCCCGCCATCGACTACACCGCGCTCCACCTCGACCCGATCGCGCCGCCGGCCGACGCCGGCGTCCTCGGCTCGGCGCCGGAGTGGCGGGGCGGCTCGTCGGTGGCGCCGGAGCTGACGCCCGCGCCCGCCCGGGAACCGGAGCTCTCGGTGCCGGCCCGCAAGGTGGACTGAGCCGGACCCGGACCGCCGGGGTCAGCCGTCGCCGTCGGTCCGGTCGACGGACGTGTCTGCCGGGGCGCCGGCCAGGATCCGGGCGTAGAGGCCGAGCATGTCGCTCTGGCTCAGGAGCCCGATGAGCCGCCCCGATTCGGGATCCACGACCGGCAGCGCCGCCGCCCCCCGCCCCATCATCCGCCGTCCCGCCTCCAGCAGCGAATCCCCCGGTTCCACCGCCGCCGTCGGCTGGACCGCCTCCCGCGCCGTCAGGGTGGCGTGGCGCTCCCGCTCATCCTTCGCGATCTGCGCCAGGTCCGACACCGTCAGCACCCCGCACAACTCCCCCGACTTCGTCACCACCGGGAAGACATCCTGGGTGCCGGCGCTGAGATGGGCCAGGAACCGGCTCGCCACCATCCCTTCCGGAATCGTCGTGATATTGCGGTCGAACGCCTCGGCCACCCGCAGCGCCGCGAGCACGTCGCGGTCGGCGCCGTGGACGATGTGTTCGCCGCGCCGCCGGAGCCATCCGCTGTAGAGCGAATCCTCCTCGAGGTGCCGCGCCACGAAGTGACTCACCACCACCGCGAGCATCAGCGGCACCATGATCGCCGAGTTGTCGGTCATTTCCCACACCATCAGGATCCCCGTCATCGGCGCGTTGAGCGCCGCCGCCACGACCGCCCCCATTCCCACCAGCGCGTAGGGCCCGATCGTCAGGTCGAGGCTGGGGAAGAGCACGATGAGCAGCGCGCCGAAGGCGGCGCCCGCCGAGGCGCCCACATAGAGGGAGGGGGTGAAGAGCCCGCCCGAGCCACCGGTGTTGAGGGTCAGCGCGGTGGCGATGATCTTGGCGCCGGCCAGGAGGAGGAGGAGGTACCAGCTCAGCTGGCTGAACCGGTCGAGGGGGATGGCCACGTGCCCCGAACCGATCAGGAGGCCATCGGACAACAGGGCCAGCGCGCCGACGGCGGCCCCGCCAAGGAGGGCGAGCCGCACCGGCGTGACTTTGCGGAATTTTGCCGCCCAGGCGTCCACGCCGAAGTGCACCCGCACGAACGCCACCGAGATGAGGCCCGCCAGCAGTCCGAGCAGCGGGTAGAAGATCACCACCTCGCGGGTGAGGCTGTATCCCTCCTCGAACGGCACCGCGAAGACGGGATGGTTGCCGAAGACGGAACGGGACACGACGGCGGCCACCACGCTGCTGACCACGACCGGCGCAAAGGCGCCGATGCTGAACGAGCCGAGGATCTCCTCGAGCGCGAAGAAGGCGCCGGCCAGGGGGGCGTTGAAGGCCGCGGAAATGCCGGCGGCCGCCCCCGCCCCGACCAGGATGCCGGTGCGGTTGCCCGAGAAGCGGAACGCCTGCCCCAGCCGTGAGCCGACCGCGGCGCCAAGGACGGCAATCGGGCCCTCGCCGCCCGCCGAGCCGCCGCTCCCGATCGTGACGGCGCTCGCCGCCGTCCGGGCCAGGGCGGGCTGGGTGTCGATCCGGCCGGCGCGCCGGACCACCGAGAGCTGGACATCCGGCACGGTCAGCCCGGTGCTGCCCCGGGCAAACCGCTGCATGATCCACCAGGCGGTCACCGCCCCCGCGCCGGTCAGGAGGGGGCGGTAGGCCACCTGCCCGAGTTGCGGGAGGAAGCTTCCGGGCCAGTTGAAGAAGGCGGCGTGGGCCAGGTCGATCAGCTTGTAGAAGCCGATGACGCCGAGGGCGGCGGCCAGGCCGATGACCACGGCAAAGCCGAGGAGGATGGAGTTTTCGCTGAGGGCGAGGCTGTTGAACCAGTCGACCAGATCGTCCCAGACGCCCTGCGCGGCATTGACGGGGCCGTAAGTGGTACGGCGGGCCCGCACCGCCACAAGGCGGAGGTGCCATCGGAGAATGCGGAGAATTTCGGCGGGTTTCATCGGTATCCGGACGAGGGCGTGGCGGAATCTATGGGTTTCCGGCTGGCGGGGCCAATTCTCCGCGCCTCCCTGACCGTCTGGCCGCCTGCCCGTCCGAGTGTTGCTTCCCCCTATCTTCGCTTTATATTCGGGTCCGTGCCAGACCCAGCCCATGATCTGTCGAAGCTTCGCATCGACCGCGAGGCCCCTCCCCCGCCACGGCGGCTCAACCCCAGGATCCTGATCCTGGCGGCTGTGGCCATCGGCGTTGTCGGGGCGCTCGTGGCCTTTCTGCGGGGCGGCTCGGCGGTGCCGGTCGAGGCGGTGGTGGCGGAAAATCTTTCGGGGAGCGCCGGCGCCCCTGCCTCGGGCGCCACGGTGGTCACGGCCAACGGCTACGTGGTGGCGCAGACCAGGGCCGCCGTCTCCGCCAAGGTGGCCGGGCGGCTCGCCATGCTCTCGGTGGACGGCGGGTCGGTGGTGAAGCGGGGGGAGGTCATTGCCCGTCTGGAGAACGCCGACTACCAGGCCGCCGTTTCCGAGCAGGAGGCCAACCTCGCGGTGAGCCGCGCCAACCTCATCGAGGCGGAATCGGAGCGGGACCAGTCCAGCCGGGACTACACCCGGGTGCATGAAATCCGGGCCGCGAACCCGAACCTGATTTCCGCGCAGGACGAGGAGGCGGCCCGGAGCCGGATGGAGCAGGCGGACGCCCGTGCCCGCGCATCGCGCGCCCGGGTGGACGCGGCGGAGGCGAGCCTCCGGTTTGCCCAGGTGAACCTCGAAAACACCTTCATTCGCGCCCCGTTCAGCGGCACCGTCCTCCGGAAGGAGGCCGAGGTGGGCGAGGTGGTGGCCCCGTCGGTGGGCGGCGGCCTTACCCGCGGCGCGGTGGTCACCATGGCCGACCTCCAGACCCTCGAGGTGGAGGTGGACGTCAACGAGGCTTACATCGGCCGGGTGCATCACGGGCAGGCGGCCCGGATTACCCTCGACGCCTACCCCGACACCGCGTTCCGTGGCAGCGTCCGCCAGGTGGTCCCGACCGCCGACCGGCAGCGCGCCACGGTGCAGGTCAAGGTGGGGATCCTCGACCGTGACCCGCGGATCCTCCCGGAAATGGGGGCGCGGGTCGATTTCGAGGCCCCGCCCGCCGCCGCCGACACCACAGGCAGCGCCACCGCCCCTCCCCGCTTCCGGCTGCCGGTTGCCGCGGTGCGGGACCAGAACGGCACCACCGTGGTCTGGCTGATCCGGAACGGCAGGCTGGAGCCCCGGCCGGTCGACGCCGGGCCGGCGAGCGCTGGCTTCCGCGAGGTGCGCTCGGGCCTCACCGGCGGCGAGCTGGTGCTGACCGGCGGCGTGGAATCCCCCAAGGCAGGCATGAAGGTGCAGGTCCAGGCGCCCTGATCGTTTCCCGCACTGTCGAACCCCCACAGTCGAGCATCACATGGCCCTCGTCGAGATCCGCAACGTTGACAAGACCTTCACCCGCGGCGCCGAGCGCATCGAGGTGTTCTCCGGCCTCACCCTCGATGTCGAGAAGGGGAGCTTCACGGCGCTGATGGGCCCGTCTGGCTCCGGGAAGTCGACCCTCCTCAACCTGATCGCCGGGCTCGACCAGCCGACCGGCGGCACGGTGCGGGTCAACGGCGCCACCGTGAGCTCGATGACCGCCAGCCAGCTGGCCGGATGGCGGGCCGAGAACATCGGGTTCGTCTTCCAGCAGTTCAACCTGCTCCCGGTGCTCACCGCCTACCAGAACGTGGAGCTGCCGCTCCTCCTGACCCGGCTCTCGAAGAAGGAGCGCGAGGAGCGGGTGCGGATCGCCCTCGGCGTGGTGGGGCTCGACGACCGGCTCGACCACTACCCGCGCCAGCTCTCGGGGGGCCAGGAGCAGCGGGTGGCCATTGCCCGCGCCATCGTGGCCGACCCGACGCTCGTCCTCCTCGACGAGCCGACCGGCCAGCTCGACGCCGTGAGCTCACAGGACGTGCTGACCCTGCTCGGGCGGCTCAACGGCGAGTTCGGCAAGACCATCCTCATCGTGACGCACGACCCGGCGGCCGCGGCGCGCGCCCGACGCCAGCTCCACCTCGAAAAGGGCACCTTCGTGGAACAGGGGGAGCCGATCACATGAGATTCTGGTCGCTCCTCCGGGCCAACCTCGGCCGCCACAAGCGCCGCACCTTCCTCACCATCATGAGCGTGGCGCTGGCGCTCTTCCTCTTCGCGTCGCTCCGCACCGTCATCACCACCATCGGGGCGGCGGCGCAGTTCGGCAGCGCCCGCCGCCTCGTCACCACCAACGCCACCGGCTTCATCCTCCCCCTCCCGATCGGGTACGCCAACCGGCTCGAGGCGATTCCCGGCGTCGAGAAGGTCACCTGGGCCAACTGGTTCGGCGGCCAGTACGGCGACGGCAAGCGGTTCTTCGCCACCTTCGCCATCGACGGGAAGTCCTACCTCGACGTCTACCCGGAAATGTCGGTGCCGGCCGACCAGAAGGCGGCGTTCCTGGCCGACAAGGGGGGCGCGCTGATCGGCGCGCGGCTGGTGGACCTCTTCGGCTGGCAGGTGGGGCAGAACATCACGCTGCGGGGCACCATCTTCCCCGGCGACTGGACCTTCACCGTGCGCGGGGTGTACACCCCGACCGACCCCGTCATCAACGACGACGCCATGATGTTCCACTGGAGCTACCTCGACGAGCGGACCGAACGTACCGGCATGGCGGGGTGGTACATCCTGCAGATCGACCACCCCGAGCGGGCGGCGGAGGTGGCCACCTCCATCGACGACCAGTTCCGGAGCTCCCCCTACCCCACCAAGTCGGGCACCGAGCAGGCGTTCAACGCCAGCTTCGCCACGATGTGGGGCAACATCGGCCTCCTGATGAACACCATCGGCCTGGCGGTGGTCTTCGCCATTCTGCTGGTCACCGCCAACGCGATGATGATGAGCACCCGGGAACGCACCCGGGAGTTCGCCATCCTCAAGACCGTCGGCTACACCGACCGGCTGCTCTTCGGCCTGGTGCTGGCGGAGGCGGGCCTCATCACCGTCACCGGCGCGGTGCTCGGGCTGGGCTCGGCCAAGGTGCTCTACCGCGCCACCAACTTCAACGCCGCCGGCTTCCTGCCGGGGTTCGACGTCACCTGGGCCACGATCGCCGTTGGCGGCGTGATCACCCTGCTGCTCATGCTCGGCAGCGGCCTCGTTCCCGCCGCGCAGGCCGCGCGGCTGCCGGTCGTGACCGCGCTGAGGACCGTCGAATGAAGATCCCGATCATCTACAACCTGCGCAGCATGCGGGCGCGCCCGATGTCGACCGCGCTCACCGCCCTCGGCGTCGGACTCGTGGTGGCGGTCTTCATCGGCACCCTCGCCCTCGCCAACGGCTTTGCCTCCGCGCTGGTCCGCACCGGGTCGCCGGAGAACGCGCTGATCCTCCGGAAGGGCGCCGACTCCGAGCTGTCGAGCGGCATCGACCGCGAGGCGGCGAGCATCCTCGCCGCCGTGCCCCAGGCGGCCCGCGGCGCCGAGGGGCGCGCGCTGGTGAGCCCGGAGGTGTACGTCGTCCTGCCGCTGGGCCGGATCATGGATACGACCAAGATGGCCAACGTGGTCCTCCGCGGCGTGAGCCCGATGGCGTGGCAGGTCCGGAAGAACCTCCACATCACCGAAGGCCGGGAGCCTGCCACCGGCCGCAACGAGATCTGCCTCGGCGCCCGGCTGGTGGGCCGCTTCCCGAACACGGCGGTGGGCCAGTCGATGCAGATCGCCGGCCGCCCCTGGGAGGTGGTCTGCCACTTCACCGCCGGCGGCTCGGCCTTCGAGTCGGAAATCTGGGGAGAAAACGAGCAGGTGATGCCGGCGCTTCGCGGCGAGGTGTTCCAGTCGGTCACCATCCGCCTGGCGGACCCCGCCGGCTTCGAGGAGACCAAGCGCGCCCTGGAGGCCGACAAGCGGATCACGGTGGACGTCCACCGCGAGTCGGAGTTCTACGCGCAGCAGTCGCAGCTCCTCGGGAGCATCCTGCGGATCCTCGCCATCCTGGTCACCACCATCATGGCGGTCGGCGCCATCTTCGGCGCGGTCAACACGATGTACGCCGCGGTGTCCGCCCGCCGGCCCGAGATCGGCATCCTGCTGACCCTCGGCTTCCGGCCCCGGAGCGTGATGGCCAGCTTCATCATCGAGTCGGCGCTGGTGGCGCTGGTGGGCGGCGTCGTCGGCTGCCTGCTGGCCCTGCCGCTCAACGGGCTGGTCACGAGCACCACCAACTGGGCCAGCTTCAGCGAGATCGCCTTCGCCTTCCGCATCACCCCCGGCCTCCTGCTGGCGGGGCTGATCTTCGCGATGGTGATGGGCGTCCTGGGCGGGTTCTTCCCGGCGCGGCAGGCGTCGAAGGTGGCGGTGGTGAGGGCCTTGAGGTAGGACGGACCGCCGGACGGTCCGTCGGGCCGTCTGGCCGTCGGTCCGTCGGTCCGTCGGTCCGTCGGTCCGTCGGTCCGTCGAGCATATCCGATTATCTTCCACGACAGGCGTCGCTCATCTGACGGCGCCCCCGGCGCGTCGTACGCGCCCCGATCCAGGAGAGCCCGACACCCGGTCGGGCTTCGGCGTTGCCCAATCGGCCCCCTGGTCGGTACCCGTCATCACCAATGGGAGGCAGGATGTCCATCCAGAGCGCAGTACTCGTCATTGACATGGCCAACGACTTCATCCATCCGGGCGGCGTGATCGCCGACGCCGGGGGCGCCGAATACCAGGCGCGGGCCCGGGGCATCATCCCGGCGCTCCGCCGGCTGCTCGACGCGGCGCGGGAAGCCGGCGTCCGGGTCATCTACGCCACCGATGCCCACCTCCCCGGCGACACCGAGCTCCGGAAATGGCCACCGCACGCCATGAAGGGCACCCCCCAGGCCGAGATCGTGAAGGAACTGGCGCCGGTCGAGGGCGACGTGGTGCTCGAGAAGCAGACCTACAGCCCCTTCGCGAGCACCGACCTGGAGGCCATCCTCGAGCGCGAGGGGATCACCCGGCTCTACGTGACCGGGCTCCACACCGACTGCTGCGCCCGGCACGCCAGCGGCGACGCCTTCCAGAAGGGGTTCGACCTGGTGTGGGTCACCGACGCGCTGCAGGCCTTCACTGACGAGGCGCACCAGGCCGGCTTGGAGTACTTCAAGGCGTGGTACGCCACCGATCCCGACCGGCAGCTCCGGACGAGCGCGCAGGTCATCGCCGACTGGGCGGCGGTGGGGGTGGGAGCCGAGTAGCGAGGACTGAGGACTGCGCCCCCGCGCCCCCGCGTCCCCGCGTTCCCCCTCTCCAGTTCCTGGAGAGGGGGACAGGGGGTGAGGCGAGAGAAGCGAGGAGAGGGGGACAGGGGGTGAGGCGAGAGAAGCGAGGACTGAGTAACGAGGATTGAGGGCCGAGGAGATGACAGCACTACTGTACAAACCCGATCCCGCGCTCGACCTCTCCTTCGAGCGCATCGTGGACGTGGCGCCCGAGCTCATCTGGAAGGCGTGGACCACGCCGAAGCTGATCCTCAAGTGGTTCACGCCGGCCCCGTGGAAGACGGTTGACTGCGAGATCGACCTCCGCCCCGGCGGGATCTTCCGGACCACGATGCTGTCGCCGGACGGGAAGGAGTACCCCAACACCGGCTGCTACCTCGAGGTGGTCGAGAACGAGCGGCTGGTCTGGACCGACGCCCTCGAGCCGGGATTCCGCCCGACCCGACGCACCACCGGCACCGGCATCTTCTCCTTTACCGCCGTGGTCTCCCTGGCCAGGCACGCCAGGGGCACACGCTACACGGCGCTTGCCATGCACCGGAGCGCGGCGGACCGGAAGGTCCACTTCGACATGGGCTTCGAGGAGGGCTGGGGGAAGGCCCTCGACCAGCTGCTGGAGGTGGTCCGGGCGTCATAGCGCCGACATGCAAGGAAAGGAGTTTGCCGTGAAGGAGAAACGGGACGCCGCGGCGGTCCGGATCTTCCCCCCGGCGGTGCCGCTGCTCACGATCCTCGCGGGGGTGCTGCTCAACCGCCGCTGGCCGATCCCCCTGCCGGCTGCGGTTCCCGACTGGCTGACCCGCAGCCTCGGATGGTTCGTCATGATCGCCGCCATCCTCGGCCTCGGCGCCTGGGCCATCGTGACGATGCGACGCACGGGACAATCCGAAAACCCCTGGCTCCCCTCCACCAGCGTCGTCACCCACGGCCCGTTCCGCCGGACGCGGAATCCGATGTACCTCCAGATGATCCTCGTGGCCTTCGGCGCGGCCATGCTCTTCCGCAACGTCTGGATCCTGCTCCTGACCCCGGTGGGGGCTTGGCTCCTCCTCCGGCTCGCGATCCTGCCGGAGGAGGCGTACCTGGAGAAGAAATTCGGGGAGGAGTACCTGGCCTACAAGCGCCGGGTGCCGCGGTGGCTGTAGGCGCCGTGCATGGGATCTTTTGGCGCGACACAACTCAAGGGAGGGTGCAGATGCGATACGTGGATGCCTACGTGATCCCGCTCCCGAAGCGGAAGCTCAAGGCCTACGAGACCATGGCCCGTGTGGGGAAGCGGACCTGGATGAAACACGGCGCGCTCGAGTACATGGAATGCGTCGCCGAGGACATGAAGAACCCGTGGGGCACGACGTTTCCGAAGCTGGCGAAGGTGAAGAAGGGGGAGACGCTGATCGTGGCCTTCGTGGTGTACAAGTCGCGGGCCCACCGGGATCGCGTCAACGCGAAGGTGATGAAGGAATTCAGCGAGAAGGGCGGGAGCATGGAGATGCCCTTCGACGTGAAGCGGTCGGCGATGGGCGGGTTCCGCGTCCTGGTGGGGACGTAGTCGCACTGCCCGCGGAGGAGGTGATGCCTCGCCCTGGCCCTCGGCGGCTTGGTCACCCTTCCGGGAGCGGGCTCGTCGGCAACCGGCAGCTGTCCGGGTGTGGTGGTTTCCAGAGGAGGGCGGCACCGGCGGTCGCCGCCAGGAGGGAGGCAAGGAAGACGGCGATCTTGGCGGCCGAAAAATCGTCCGCCGCCGGGAAGGCCTGCCCCGCGATGAAGA
>DASUFQ010000038.1:0-8344 GCA_036274515.1 Gemmatimonadales bacterium
GTCCCGGGCAACGAGCATGCGCGGGACATCCTCCTCGGCCTCCGCTTCCGGCTCGACCTCTACATCAACTTCCGCCCCACCCGCCTCTTTCATCCGAAGCTGTCGCCGCTGCGCGCCGACCGCCGGGCCGACGGGGGATCGACCGGCATCGACTTCGTCATCTTCCGCGAGAACACCGAGGGTCAGTACCTCGGCAAGGGCCGCGCGGAGAGCGTCGGCACCCCCGACGAGGTGCAGGTCTCCGAGGAGATCAACAGCCGGAAAGGGGTGGCCCGGATCATCGAGGCGGCGTTCGCGTGGGCGGCGGCGCACGGGAAGCGGCGCGTCACCATGAGCGACAAGTCCAATGCGATCCCGGCGCAGCGACTCTGGGGGCAGCTCTTCCAGGAGATCGGCGGGCGGTATCCCGGCATCGAGCGGGAGCACCGCTACGTCGACGCCCTGGCCCTCGAGCTGGTCCGGGAACCGGAGCGGTTCCAGGTCATCGTCACCACCAACCTCTACGGCGACATCCTCTCGGACCTCGGCGCGGGACTGATCGGCGGACTTGGGATCGCGGCGAGCGCCAACCTCCACCCGGGGCGGGCGGGGCTCTATGAGCCGGTGCACGGCTCGGCGCCGCCGCTGGTCGGCAAGGGGGTGGCCAACCCGATGGCGACGGTGCTCACCGGGGCGTTGATGCTGGATCAGCTGGGATGTGCGGCGGGTGCGCGGAAGCTGGAAGCGGCGGTCGAACAGGTGGTGGCGAGCGGCCCCCTGACCCCCGATCTCGGCGGCCGCGGAACGACCGCCGAGGTGGCGCGGGCGCTGGAGGCGGCGCTCAGCTAGCGGCGGACTCCAGGAGCTCCGCGCCGAGCTCGCGGATCGAGTCGAAGGTCCGCTGGGCGGCGAGCACGAGCGGCTCGACGTCGGCGGCGGGGAGGTCGAGGGCGTCCACCGCGGCCTTGAACTCCTGCCAGCGCGCCGGCTGCAGGTCCCCGTAGGGGTCGAGATATTCCGCCCCCTCGCCGCTGGCGGGAAGCTGGTACGCCGGCCGCACCCGCCGCGCGATGAACTTCGACCCGTTGGTGCTCCCCTCCAGCACGTACAGGATCCCGAGCAGCGCCAGCGGGTTTTCCTCCGCCAGCCGGTCCATTTCCGCCATCATCGCCCTGGCCGCCGGCAGCGGCGGCGTGTCGGCGCCCGCCTGGAGATAGGCGAGGTCGTGCCGGAGCGCCGGGGCCTTGGCCCGCCCCTCGTCATAGACCGTCTTGAGCCGGGGGGTCCGGGTCACGAGGCGGTCGAGATGCGCCTCGAGCGCGGCGTGGACGTGGAGCATCTGCGCCAGCCACCGGGCGTAGAGAGCGGGCGGCAGGGTGCCGCGCACCAGCTGCTGCTGGAACTCGTGCTGCTCCGCGCGGCGGTGGTGGGTCGAGGTGCTCTCCCGCAGGGTGAGCATGGTGCCTGCGACGTCGGTGTTCACCGGAGCGCCACCAGCACCGCCGGAATGATGAGCCACAGGAGCCCCTTGATAAGGAAGAAAAGAGTGCCGGCGAGGCCGAGCTTGGCGAGGAACGGCGGGATGTGCATGATTGAGAATCACTCTCAAAGAGTTTGTATTGCGACAAAGATGCTCCTGATTCGCCCCGGCTGTCAAGCGACCGCCCACCGTTCGCCGCGACTCGCCGATCCCGCCGAACCGCATACATTAAGGAGGAATCACCCCGCCTCCCCCTCAGGAGCTTTCGATGCGCGCGCCCTTCCCGATCCTGCTGGCCTGTCTGGCCGCCTGCAGTTCCTCGAATCCTCCCGCCGACACCCCCGCGCCGGCCGGCGCCGCCGCTGGGGCCGCCGCGGCGGCTGCCTCATGTCCCATCGAACAGGGCACCACGGTCCTGGCCACCGAGTTCACCTCCGCGGGCGAGCGCGCCGACATCGCGCTGCAGGCGGGGTGCCGGTACTATGCGGAAACCGACATGAGCGGGGTCACCATCCAGCTCCGGCCGCGCACCTCCGGCACCCAGCAGCCGTATGTCGGGCGCCTCATGGGCGGCGGGGTGCAGGGCGGGTCGACCTGGGAAATCCGCGCGACCAGCAGCGGTGAGTACCAGATCTGGGCCACCGGGTCGACGGGCGGCCGGGCCGTGAAGGTCACCGTCACCGCCCGCGGCTCGATCAGCAAGTAGAGCCCATGACGACGAACCGGCTCGAGGCGTTCAGCGACGGCGTCCTCGCGATCATCATCACGATCATGGTGCTGGAAATGAAGGTGCCGCACGGCACCGACTTCGCCGCGCTCGGGCCGCTCGTGCCGGTCTTCCTCAGCTACGTGCTCAGCTTCGTCTACCTGGGGATCTACTGGAACAACCACCATCACATGATGCACATCGTGCACCGGGTGAGCGGCGGCGTGCTCTGGGCCAACCTGCACCTCCTCTTCTGGCTCTCCCTGGTCCCCTTCGTGACCGGCTGGATGGGCGAGAACCATTTTGCGCCGGCGCCCGTGGCGCTCTACGGCGGCGTGCTGCTCGCGGCCGCGGTGGCCTACACCATCCTGGTCCGCGCCATCCTGCGCGTCGAGGGACCGCACTCGAAGCTGGCGCACGCGGTCGGCAGGGACCGGAAGGGCAACATTTCCATGGCGCTGTACGTCGTCGGCATCGTCGCCTCGTTCTTCACCGTCCGGATCGCCGGGGCCGCGTACATCGCGGTGGCCCTCATCTGGCTGGTTCCGGACCAGCGGGTCGAGCGCGTGCTCGGTGAGGCGCCCGCACCGTAGTCGAACACCCGGCAGGCCAGCAGGATTCATCCCTCTTCCGGAGGTCCCATGGGAACCGAGAGCCTGATCATCTTCCTCGTCATCGGCATCATCGCGGGTTGGCTGGCCGGCAAGCTCATGAAGGGCGGCGGCTTCGGCCTCGTGGGCGACCTCGTCCTCGGCGTCATCGGCGCCTTCGTCGGCGGCTGGGTGTTCGGCATGCTCGGCATCCTGCCGGTGGGCATCGTCGGCACCCTCATCAGCGCCACGGTCGGGGCGCTCATCCTCCTCTGGATCATCCGACTGGTCAAGAAGGCCTGACGGCGGGGTAGGCGGCCGCCGGGCGGACCGGGGGGCGCAGCAGCCCTCCCGTTCCTTGAATGGGGGGTCGGTTGAGGCCATCTTTCGGGCCTTGACCGACCCTCATTCGCGAAGGGCTCCACGATGAAAACGCAGGGGCAGCAATCGGATGTCCTCTTCCTGTCCGGATCCCGTACCGGGTTCGGCAGTTTCGGCGGCACGCTCAAGGACCTCACCGCAACCACCCTCGGCGTCCACGCCGCCCAGCACGCCCTGGCCCGGTCCGGGATCGAGCCGGCGGCGGTAGACCACGTCGTCTTCGGCAACGCCCTCCAGACCAGCGCCGACGCCATCTACCTGGCGCGGCACGTGGCGCTCCGCGCGGGGCTCCCCATCGAGACCCCCGCCGTCACCGTCAACCGGCTCTGCGGCTCCGGGTTCGAGTCGATCATCCAGGGCGCGCAGCAGATCCTCCTCGGCGAGTCGAAGATCGTCCTGGCCGGCGGTGCCGAGTCGATGAGCCAGGCGCCGCACGTGGTGCGGGGCGCCCGCTGGGGGCTCCGCCTCGGGCCGGCGCCGCCGTTCGAGGACCTGCTCTGGGAATCGCTCAAGGACCCGCAGTGCGGCTTCTCGATGGCCGAAACCGCCGAGAACCTGGCCGACAAGTACAAGATTCCGCGCGAGGAAGTGGACGCCTACGCGCTCGCCAGCCAGCAGCGCGCCAAGGCGGGGTGGGACGGCGGCTTCCTTGCCGACGAGATCGCCCCGGTCCCGATCCGGAACCGCAAGACGAGGCAGGACGAGCCGTGGGGGGCCGACGAGCACATGCGCCCCGACACCACCGCCGAGGGGCTCGCCCGGCTGGCGCCCTACTTCAAGAAGGACGGCGTGGTGACCGCCGGGAACGCCTCGGGCATCTGCGACGGCGCCGCCGCGGTGGTGCTGGCCGGCGAGGGGGCCGCCAAGGGGCTCAAGCCGATCGGGCGGCTGGTGTCGTGGGGGATTGCCGGCGTCGAGCCGAAGTACATGGGGATCGGCCCCGCCCCGGCGGCCCGGAAGGCGCTGGCCAAGGCGGGGCTCACCCTCGACCAGATGGACCTGGTCGAGGTGAACGAGGCGTTCAGCGCCCAGTACATCGCTGTCGAGCGCGAACTGGGCCTCGACCGGGCGCGCACCAACATCCACGGCGGCGCCATCGCCATCGGGCACCCGCTGGCGGCGAGCGGCACCCGGATTTCCCTCCACCTGCTGCACGCGCTTCGCAAGCTCGGCAAGCGCTATGGCCTCGGCAGCGCCTGCATCGGCGGCGGCCAGGGCGCGGCCGTCATCGTCGAAGCGTTCCCCGCCTAGGAGGCCCGTCATGCCTGTCCTGCTGATCGCCCTCGCTCTTGCGGTGGCCTACTCCTTCGCCAGCCTGCGCGTGCTCAAGCAGTACGAGCGGGGCGTGGCGTTCTTCCTCGGCAAGTACTGGAACACCAAGGGGCCGGGGCTCTTCTTCCTGCCCGCCGGCCTGACCAGCATCAAGCGGGTGTCGCTGCGCATCATGGCGCTGGACATCCCGCCGCAGGACGTGATCACGCGCGACAACGTGTCGGTCAAGGTGAACGCCGTCCTCTACATGAAGGTGGCCGACCCCGAGCGGGCGGTGATCGAGATCGAGGACTACCTCTACGCCACCAGCCAGCTGGCGCAGACCACCCTCCGCGCCGTGCTCGGCGAAGTGGAGCTCGACGAGCTGCTCAGCGACCGCGAGAAGATCAACGCCGTGCTGAAGCGGATCATCGACGAGCGGACCGACGCCTGGGGCATCCACGTCTCGGCGGTGGAGGTGAAGGACGTCGACCTCCCCGAGCAGATGAAGCGGGCGATGGCGCGGCAGGCGGAGGCGGAGCGCGAGCGGCGGGCCAAGGTCATCGCCGCGCAGGGCGAGCTGCAGGCGTCGGAAACGCTGGCGCAGGCGGCGCGCACCCTCGCCACCGAGCCGAGCGCGCTGCAGCTGCGGTACCTGCAGACCGTCACCGAGATCGCCGCCGAGAACAACTCGACGACCATCTTCCCGATCCCGATCGACCTGATCAAGCCCTTCCTCCAGATGGCGGAACAGAACGCCGCGGCCGGGGCGGCCAGGCCGACGCTGCCGGCGCCCGACGTCCTCGCCGGCTTCCCGCGCATCGAGTCGGGCGCCAAGAAGGAATCGACCTAGCACCCGATGCCCGACCTCCCCGCGCGCATCGATCGCGCCGCGCTCGACCGCATCATCCAGCGCGCCGCCGAGCTCCAGACCGGCGAGCGCGAGCTGGGCGACGAGATGACTGAGGACCAGGTCCTGGCCCTCGGCCGGGACGTCGGCATTCCCGCGCGCTACCTCCAGCAGGCGCTGATCGAGGAGCGGGTGCGGACCGCGCCCGCCAACGCGCGCTGGCTCGACCGCGCCGTCGGCCGGGCCGCCGTGTCCGCCGACCGCGTGGTCATGGGGTCGGCCGACCTCCAGGAGCACCTGCTGCTGGAATGGATGGAGCGCACCGAGCACCTGATGGTCCAGCGCCAGCAGAGCGGCCGGATCACCTGGGAACAGATGGGGGGGATCCAGGCGATGCTCCGGATGTCGGCGGCGGCGCTGAGCGGCGGCGCGCGGGCCATGCTGGACAAGGCCGGCGTGGTGAGCGCCACGATCACGCCGCTGGAGGCGGGGTATTGCCATGTGCAGCTGACCGCCGACCTGCGCGCCAACCGCGGCGCCTTCATCGGCGGCGGGGCGGCGCTGGCCTCGGTCGGCCTGGCCGCCACCGCCGTGCTGGCGGTGCTCGGCGCCTTCCCGCTCGTGGCGCTGCTGCCGTTCCCCGCCGCGCTGGCGGGCGGGTACGCCGTGACCCGGGCCTACGCCTCCGTTGCCGAGCGCACGCGGCTTGGCCTGGAGCGCGCGCTGGACCAGCTCGAACGCCGCGCCACGCGCCCTGACAAGGCGCTGCCGCGGGACCAGCCAAGCATGATCACCTCCATCGTCCAGGAAGTGCGCAAGGCACTCAAACCCTGAAGGGGCCGGATTTCACCATGGCAGAGATCAAGAAGGTCGGCGTGCTGGGCTGCGGACTCATGGGCAGCGGGATCGCGCAGGTCGCCGCGGCGGCCGGCTACACCACCGTCGTGCGGGATGTGTCGGACGCCGTCATGGCCAAGGGCAAGGCCGGCATCGTGAAGTCGCTCGACAAGTTCGTCGAAAAGGCGAAGCTGACCGCCGCCGACCGCGACGCCGCCCTCGGGCGGCTCTCCTACGTGACCGACGTCGGCGCGCTCAAGGACTGCGACATCATCATCGAGGCGGTGACGGAGGACCTCGACCTCAAGAACGACCTCTGGAAGCAGCTTGACGCCCTCTGCCCCAAGCACACCATCTTCGCCAGCAACACCTCGAGCCTGACGATCGCCGCCATGGCCTCCGCCACCGCCCGCGCCGACCGATTCGTCGGACTGCACTTCTTCAATCCGGTGCCGCTCATGCAGCTGGTCGAGGTGGTCCGCACCGTGACCACCTCCCCCGCCACCTTCGACCGGTCGATGACCTTTGCCCGGAGCCTCGGCAAGGAGGCGGTGGCGGCCAAGGACAACTCCGGATTCATCGTCAACCTGCTGCTGGTACCCTACCTCCTCGACGCCATCCGGGCGCTGGAGCAGGGCGTGGCGAGCACCGTCGACATCGACAACGCGATGAAGCTGGGCTGCGGGTACCCGATGGGCCCGCTCACCCTGCTTGATTTCGTGGGGAACGACACCACCTACAAAATCGCCGAGATCATGTTTGCCGAGTACCGCGAGAAGCGCTACGCGCCGCCGCCGCTGCTCAAGCGGATGGTGATGGCCGGCCTCTACGGCCGGAAGAGCGGCAAGGGCTTCTACGACTACGCCGCCAACCCGCCGGTGCCCGTGGACCTCGGCCTCTAACCGCGCAACCCGCGAGAAACCACGCCCCCATGCTGCTCTCCCTCCTCCTCCACGGCGACGCCGCCGCGTCCACCGGCTTCCTCGGCCTCGACGCGGCGCACTTCCACGCGATCTTCAACGACTTTCCGCCGGCCCTCCTCGTCGTGGGCGTCGGCTTCGAGCTGGCCTACCTGTTCACCAGGCGGGAGAGCCTGCGGCACGCGGCGTTCTGGTCGCTGGTGGTCGGCGCCGTCCTGACCGCCAACGCCGTGGCCACGGGGCTCAAGGCGGAGGACAGCATCCAGCACGGGCAGGCCATTCACGAGATCATGGAAGTGCACGAGCGCTTCGCCTGGATCACCCTCGGGTTCTTCGCGGTGATCGCGGCGTGGCTCCTCCTCCGCGAGAAGAAGATGGGCTGGCGGGAGCGGTGGACGATGGCGCTGGTCGGCGTGATCGGGCTCGGCTTCCTGGTGGCCACCGGGCGCGAAGGCGGGAAGCTCGTCTTCGAGCACGCCGCGGGCATGAGCACGGAGGCGATGGAAGCGGAAATCCGGAATCGGGAGGGCGGCCACGAACACGCCCCCGGCGAGGAGCACGACCACGGCGAGGCGCCGCCCGCCGCCGCGGACAGCACCGGCGACAGCGCCACGGCCGCCACGCCGGCCCATACCCACGCCCCCGGCACCCCGCCGCACAAGGACTGATGCGACTGCCCCCAGGCCTCGCGGCCGCGCTGGTGGCCCTTGCGGCGTGCCAGCCCTACACGACGCGGCCGGCGTTCGGGCCGCTGCCCGGCGCCGCCGAGGCGGTGGTGGATCTCAACGTCCACCAGGCGACCCTCATCCTCGCCGAGGCGCTGCGGGCGGACTCGATTCCGGTCACCCGGGTGGATTCGCTCGACGGATACCTCGAGTCGGGGTGGTTCGACGTGGCAACGGGAATCGAGGCCGACTCACGGATCCTGGGCGACAGCATCGTGCGGGTGCGGGGGTGGGTCAACGCCTACGGGAAGGAGCGGGGATCGATCCGGGTGGAGACGGCGGTGCGGCCGCTGGCCAACCCATCGCTGCCGCCGCGGGAACTCGACCGGCAGGCGCCGGCCGACAATGCGGTGGCGGTCCGGGTGAGCGAGGTCGTCGCCGCGCTGGCCAGGCGCTACCCGGTGCCCGGGGCCGATCAGCCAGCGGCCGGGCCGCGTCGCGGCGCTCCCGGGGATTCGACCGCGGCACCCGGCGACAGCGCGGGCAAGAAGTCGCCCCCGATGCCGACCTTCCAGGGGAGGCCGCCGGGGGCGAAGTGATGAGCGGGGAGGCAGGGAGACAGGGGGACAGGGGGACAGGGGGACGGGCTGAGATCGCTACTGTCCCCCTGACTCCCTGACTCACC
>DASUFQ010000039.1:0-4816 GCA_036274515.1 Gemmatimonadales bacterium
CGGTGGACGTGGCGGTGGAGGTGCCCGGCGTGGGCCGCGTGGTGGGCGACATCGCCTACGGCGGGAACTGGTTCTTCATCACCCATCTCGACACGATGCCGGTCGGACTGGCCCACGTGGACGGCCTGACCCGCGTGACGCGCGAGATCATGGCGGCCCTCCACGCGCAGGGCATCACCGGCGAGGCGGGCGCCGAAATCGACCATGTCGAGGTCTCGGCGGCGCCCGGGAGGCCGGACGCCGACTCGCGGAACTTCGTGCTCTGTCCCGGCGGGGCATACGACCGCTCGCCCTGCGGCACCGGCACCTCCGCGCGGATGGCGGCGCTGCACGCGCGGGGCGAGCTGAAGCCGGGCGCCGAGTGGCGGCAGGAGAGCGTGACCGGCAGTCGCTTCGTGGGCTGGCTGGAGGAACAGGGGGGGCAGCTCATCCCGTATGTGCGCGGCCGGGCGTACATCACCGGAGAGTCGACGCTTCGCTTCGACCCGGCCGACCCCTTCCGCGCCGGCTTTACCGCCGCCGGATGACCACGCGGCCCGACGCGATCATCGTCGGCGCCGGGATCGTCGGCGCGGCCTGCGCCTACTACCTCGCCCGCCACGGGTTGCAAGTCACCGTGGTCGACAGCGGATTCGTCGGGGGCGGGACCACCGCCGCCGGCATGGGCCACATCGTCGTCATGGACGACAGCGAGGCGCAGTTTGCCCTGACCGCATGGTCCCAGCGGCTGCTCGACGGGCTCCTGCACACGGTCCCGGAAGACGTGGAGTTTCGGCGCACCGGCACCCTCTGGGTGGCGGAGGACGAGGCGCAGCTCGATTCCGCACGGCGGAAGCTCGCGTTCTACACCGGGCGGGGCATTGGCGCGGAGCTCCTCGATGCGGCGCGATTGGTGGAGGCGGAACCGCGGCTGCGCCCCGGCCTTGCGGGCGGCCTGCTCGTGCCGTCGGATGGGGTCGTGTACCCGCCAGCGGTGGCCCGGTGGCTGATGCGCGAGGCGACCCTTGCCGGCGCCACCGTGCGCGAGGGCGCCGGCGTGACGACGCTCCGGCCGGGGAGTGTGGACACCTCCACCGGCACGCTGGAGGCCGGCTGCATCATCAACGCGGCGGGGATCAGTGCACCCCGGCTGACTCCCGGACTCCCTGTCACCCCTCGGAAGGGCCACCTCGCCATCACCGAGCGGGTGCCGGATCCCTGCCGTCACCAGGTCATCGAGCTCGGATATCTTCACAGCGCGCACACGATGAACGCCGCGTCGGTCGCGTTCAATGTCCAGCCGCGGGCGACGGGGCAGCTCCTCATCGGATCGTCGCGCGAGCTGGTGGGATGGGATGCCTCCCTCAACCGCGATGTGCTGGGCAGGATGCTCGACCGGGCCATCCGGTTCATGCCGGGGCTCGCCCGCCTCCCCGTGATCCGGACCTGGACCGGCTTCCGGCCGGCCACGCCGGATTCGCTCCCGCTCATCGGCGCCTGGCCCGCGGTCGACCGGCTCTGGATCGCCGCCGGTCATGAGGGCCTCGGCATCACCACTGCCCTCGGCACCGGGGCAATGCTTGCCGACCTGATCGTGGGGCGGGTGCCGGAGATTGACCCCGCGCCGTATGCCCCGGACCGCGCGCTGGAAAGCATGAA
Organism: Gemmatimonadales bacterium; assembly: GCA_036274515.1. GTDB lineage: Bacteria > Gemmatimonadota > Gemmatimonadetes > Gemmatimonadales > GWC2-71-9 > SPDF01. The sequence goes on from DASUFQ010000039.1 coordinate 1,639, forward strand.
ATGAGGCATTCTCTCTTTCCGTCATTGCGAGGCCGCACAGCGGCCGAAGCAATCTCGATGCAGATTGCTTCGGCGGGCCCTCTCGGGGCCTCCTCGCAATGACAAAATCGGTTCGCATCCTCGTGAACGGCACCTCGCTGGAGGTGGCCGACGACCTCAGCCTGGCGGCTGCCCTGCTGAATGCCGGGCACGACGCATTTCGGCGTTCGGTGACCGGAGGCCCACGCGGCCCCGTCTGCGGCATGGGCACCTGCTTCGAGTGCCGCGTGACCGTGGACGGCATGCCGGGGAAGCGCGCCTGTCTCGAGCCGGTTCGCGACGGGATGCAGGTGATGCTGGATGGGTGACGTGCGCGCCGGGCGACTGACGGCGGATGTCGCCGTGGTGGGTGGGGGTCCCGCGGGAATCGCGGCGGCGGCGCTCGCGGCGGAGGCGGGCCGGCGGGTGGTGTTGCTCGACGCCGGACCGCGGCCGGGGGGGCAGGTGTGGCGCCACACGAACCGGCACACCCTTCCCGGCCTGGCGCGGCGCTGGCTGGAGCGGCTCGACCGGAGCGGGGCCGACGTGCGCTGTGGCGCACAGGTGGTGGACGCCACCGCCTCGCTCCGCCTCGGTGTGGAACACCAGGGCCGGCCGCTGGTCGTCGAGGCCGGCGCCGTCGTGCTCGCCACCGGCGCACAGGAGCTCTTCCTGCCATTTCCCGGTTGGACCTTGCCGGGCGTGACCGGCGTGGGCGGGGCGCAGGCGTTGCTCAAGGCGGGGTGGGAGGTCCGCGGGAAGCGGGTGGCCATTGCCGGCACCGGTCCCCTCCTCCTTCCGGTGGCCGCCGCCCTTGCCACGGCCGGCGCCGACCTGCGAATGGTGGCGGAGCAGGCGCCGGCCGCGGCGGTGCGCGCATTCGGCGCGTCGCTCTGGCGGAGCCCCGGCCGGCTGTTGCAAGGGGCAGCGCTTCGCGCAAGGTTTGCCAGCGTCCGCTACCGGTGGGGCACGTGGGTCGAGCGGGTGGACGACCAGGGCGGCGCGCTCCGCGTCCAGTGGGCCGACGGCCGCCACCGGTGGGCCGAGCCGACCGATCTGCTCTGCACCGCAGGCGGGCTCGTGCCAAGCACCGAACTGGCCCGGCTCCTCGGGTGCGGACTCGTGGGCGGGGCGGTGGCGGTGGACGAGCTGCAGCAGACCTCCGTCCCGAACGCGTACGCCGCGGGCGAACCGACCGGCAACACCGGGATGGAGGCCGCACTTGTCGAGGGGGCAATCGCCGGGCTGGTCGCGGCGGGGAAGCGGGGAAGCGGGGCCGTGCGGAAACTGGCAGTGGAGCGGGAGTCGCACCGGCGGTTTGCCGCCCGGGTGGCGCAGGCCTTCCAGCCCCGGCCGGAACTCTGGGACCGGATCACCGGCGACACGATCCTCTGCCGATGCGAGGATGTGCCCGCCTCCGCGCTGTCCGGCGGCTGGTCCGTCCGCGAGGCGAAGCTCGCCACCCGCGCCGGCATGGGAAGTTGCCAGGGCCGGATGTGCGGGCCGGCCGTCCAGCATCTCCTGGGCTCGCCGCCGGACACGGTGCGCGCGCCGGTGGTGCCCACCGCGCTCGGCGAGCTGGCCGACCTGACCGCGTCCCTCGATTCACCTCAAGGAGCTTCGTGATGCAGAAGTCAGACTGGTCGGGGGTCTTTCCCGCCATCACCACGCCGTTCACCGCCAACGACCAGGTGGACGAGCCCTTCCTCCTCAAGCACGTGGCGTGGATGCTCGACTCCGGCTGCCGGGGCGTCGTGGCGCTCGGCTCGCTCGGGGAGGGCGCCACCCTCACGATGGACGAGAAGGTGCGGATCCTCGAGCTCTGCCGCACGGTGACCGCTGGCCGCGTGCCCCTCGTGGCTGCCATCAGCGGCCTCTCCACGGCGGAGTGCGTGGCGCTGGCCCGGGAGTCGGCGCGGGTCGGGTGCGAGGGCCTGATGGTCCTCCCGCCGTACGTGTACCGTGGCGACTGGCGGGAGACCGAGGCGCATTTTTCGGCGGTGATCTCCGCCACGAAGCTCTCCTGCATGCTCTACAACAACCCGATCGCCTACGGCACCGACCTCTCGCCGGAGCAGATCCGCGCACTGGCCGACAAGCACGCCAACGTCCACGCCGTGAAGGAGTCGAGCGGCGACGTGCGGCGGGTGACGGCCGTGCGGGCGCTCATGCACGATCGCCTGGCGCTCTTTGCCGGGCTGGATGACATGATCGTCGAGGCGCTGGCTGTGGGGGCCGACGGGTGGGTGGCGGGGCTGGTCAACGCCCTGCCCGCCGAGTCGGTGCAGCTGGTGGACCTGGCCAAGGCGGGGAAGATGAAGGAGGCCCTGACGCTGTACGCCTGGTTCCTCCCGCTCCTGCAGTTCGATACGGTGCCCAAGTTCGTCCAGCTGATCAAGCTGGTGCAGGCGGAGGTGGGGATGGGGAGCGAGGCGGTGCGGGCACCGCGGTTGCCGCTCTCGGCGGCCGAACGCAAGGAGGCGCTGGCCGTGGTGCGCCAGCGCCTCTCGCGCCGGGTGGACTTGTAGGATCCATTTCGGCCCCGTCGCCCGAGCTCGTGGCTGAAGCCACGGCTCGGCTGATGTCGCTGAAGCGACGCGGCTTCCCAGATCGTCACCCCGGCGAAAGCCGGGGTCCATTCGTGTCCGGCCCCGCTGCTCCGCTGTCTTGCCCTCTGCCTACCGACCCGGCTCGGCCGACAGCTTCGCCAGGCGCGACTTGATTTCCTGGACGGAGGGCTGGAACTCGCTGTCGGCGTCCCGCCAGAGCGCCACGAACTGGCTGTAGTAGTCCCGGGCCCGCTCCTGGTCACCCTTCGCCTCGTACAATTCGCCCACCCGGCGGAGCGTCGGCCCGAGGGCCAGACGCGCGCCACTTGGTTGGGTGAGCACCGTGGAGTGGATCGCCCGGTCGTAGGCGGCGAGCGCGGAATCAGGCTGATCCATCCGGTCGTACAGCCGACCGACGTAGAAGTCGGCGCACTGGCGGCAGTCCTCGCCTACGTTGGGCAGCCGCACCACCTCCCGATAGGATTCGAGCGCCTCCGGCAGCTTGCCCTCCGCCTCCAGCACCTGCGCTTCGACAAATACCAGGATGCCATTCCGTTGCTTCCACCAGATCGGCTGGCGCTGCTGGCTCTGCGTCAGGTACGCGCGCGCCT
>DASUFQ010000040.1:0-2321 GCA_036274515.1 Gemmatimonadales bacterium
GGTGTGCCCCGCTCGAAGCCCCAGATCGGGCTCAAGGGCTTGCGCCGGTTGGTGCCGCCGAGCCATGCCGGACGAGCCAGCCGGCGGCACCGCCGGCGCAACGCTTCCCATGAGAACGCCATCGCGCTCCCCTACCGGGTCGGTGGCGTTGGGGGAGCCCCGCAGCCGCCCGGCGGCACCTTGAGGATCACCTGGGGCTGCCCGTGTTTCCGATCCACTGCCGGGACCGGCGGGGCCGACGGGCAGACGGCCTGCAGATCCGAGCCGCCCGCGAGATAGTCGGCCCGGGTACGCGCAGCGGCATCCCGGGCGGGCCCCCCGACATCGAGGTACCACGGGATCGGTTCACCGCCGGTCCAGTAGCCGGTTGATCGGCCGTCGAGCCAGAACTTGGCGTACAGCGCCAGGTACTGTTGAGCTTCGCTGGTATCGGACACCACGACCGTCACCCGCTGGCCCGGTCCCATCCGCTGCTCCAACTCGCGGACTGCGCGCCAGACGGGCTCGAGCGGACTGGCCCGGTACTGCAGCAGGTACCAGCCCAGGTTGAGCACGAGGGGGAGCGCCGCCATCCAGGCGACTCTGGCGAGAAGCGATGCCCGTGCGCGCACCGCGCCGATGAGCACGGTCGCCGCCGCGCCGGCCGCGAGCAGACAGGTGAGCCCGGCGCCGAGGCCACGGCGGCTCGCCCAGATGATGGCGAGGCTGGGTGCATCCATCGCCCGGGGAAGAAGGTGATGGGCCAGGGGACCCAGCGTCAGCACGATCGCCGTCAGGACGATGGCCGCCGCTGTCCGGGACACCGCGAGCGGCGACACGGTGAGCGTCGCCACGATGAGCAGCGGGGCCACGGCGAACAGATAGCGCTCCTGGATCTTTGGCGTCTCGTTCAGGAGCAGCGTGTGGCGGGCGATGCCGAGGAGATAGATCACGAGGACCAGGATGGTGAAGCCGAGGAACCAGGCGCGCCGCGGGTCCCGGCGGGCCGCCATCCAGGCCCCCGGCAACGCCGCCAGGGGCACGACGCCGGTGCCGAGCGCAAGCGCCGAGACCAGCGCGAGCAGAACCACCAGCGTCGGGAGGAGCGGCGGCACGAGGGGACCCTGCGCCTCCTGCGCATAAAACCGGCTCAACACCACCTCCGAGGCCGAGCTGGGGACCGGCCCCGGGCCTGCCAGCACGTGCCGGATTGCGAGCGCGCCGGCCAGACAGAGCAGCGGCAGGAGCCGGGGGGCCAGCCCCCGGAGGCGCTCCTGGAATGGACCGGCCGCTCTCGATCGGCGCCCCGTCCAGGCGAGGAGGGCCAGGCCGTACGCCGCCACCAGCAGGAGCGTCAGCGGCTTGGCGAAGTACGTCAGGCAGAGCACGACCCCGCAGGCCACGGCATCCCGGGGAGCTCCCTGGGTCAGCACCCGGAAGCACAACCAGCAGGAGAGGACGAAGAGCGGATAGTAGAGGCTCTCCTCCATGATCAGCGCCGAGTAGACGCCCCCCGGCACGAGGGCCGCGAGCACCGCCGCCGCGAAGGCGACCGGCGGCGCTTCGAACTCCCGCGCCAGGGCATACGTCGGGAAGACGACCGCGCTCAGGCAGGCCGCGTTGATCCCGCGGGCCAGGTCGAAGGCAAGCCGGGCGTGATCGACCCAGAACACGACACTCAGCACGACGGGATAGAGCACGGCCGGGGTATCGACCGGCTGCCCGAAAAGCACAAAGGGCTGGTGAGCGACGACGGCCTTCGCCATCTCCCAGTGCAGCAGCTCATCGCGGAAGATCCGCGGCTCGGTGATGGGCAGCGCGATCAGCCAGCGGAGGCCGGTGCAGCCCAGCCAGAGGCACAGCAGACGCACTGCGATCACCCTCGGTTCTCCGGGGTCAGCCCCTCGTGCACGCCGGTCCGGCTCCCGGCCACCAGCCCGGGCCCGGACTGCGGAGAGCGGTGGGACAGGAACACCCCGAAACCGATGATCATGTGCTCGATATTCAGCAGCAGAAAGAGCGCGGAGAGGGCCAGCGCGCGCTCGGCGCCGTAGCCGAAGGCTCCCAGCACCGCGATGAGCACCGCGTCCCGAACACCGACGCCGGCAAAGCTGATCGGCGCGGCCTGGAGGATCGCGATCAGGCCGATCGCCGCGACCAGCGCCGCCGCGGGCACGGTCACGTCCACCGCGCGGAACAGCAGCCAGAGGCGGACGATGGTCGAGGCCAGCGAGCCGAGGGTGGCGATCAGCAGCCGGGCCACCAGGGCCGGCTGCAGCCGCAGCCCGGACCATTCCCCGCGACCGCGCTCGAGCGCAGCCGCCCAGCGAGCGGGCAGCAGG
>DASUFQ010000041.1:0-11914 GCA_036274515.1 Gemmatimonadales bacterium
GCTGCTCATCGGGGCGCTGGTGCTCCTCGGCCAGACGCTGCTCCGGCGCGGGGCCTCGCTGCTCGTCCTCGCGCTGGCGCTCGGGCTGCCGGGCGCGGCACGGGCCCAGCGACCCTCTGCCGGCGAGCGCGCCCTGACCTCGGGCAATCCGGCGGGGGCGGCGGGCGCCTTCCTCCAGGAGGCGCGCGAGGGCTACCGCAGCGACACTGCGTTCTACAATGCCGGCACCGCCGCGCTGCGCGCGGGCGACCTCAAGGTGGCGCGCCGCGCCCTGCTGGAGGCGGCCCGCACGACCGACCCCGGGCTCCGCTACCGGGCGCTCTACAACCTCGGCGTGGTGAGCCTGCGGGCCGCGGCGGCCGATTCCGCGTTGCGCGACACCCTGATCGGCGAGGCGGCGGCACACCTGCGCGAGGCGCTCCTGCTGGAGCCCGGGTCGGATCGCGCCAAGTGGAACCTCGAGCTTGCCGAACGGATGCGTCCGCCGCCGCCTCCGTCGGGGGGAGGGGGCCAGCAGCCGCCCCCGCCGCAGCAGGGCCAGCAGCCGAAGCCGCCCGCGCAGCAGAAGCAGCCGAACCAGGGGCTGACCCGGGAGCAGGCCGAACAGATCCTCAATTCCGTCGAGCGGGAGGAGCGCGCGACGCGCAACCGGCAGCTCGACCGGCTCTCCGGCGGCATGGGAGGGGCCAAGGATTGGTAGTCGCCCTCCTGGCGCTGGCGCTGGTCCAGCAGGCGCACCCCCCCGAGTTGACCGTCAGCCTCGACCGCGACGAGGTCGCCGTCGGCGAGGAGGTCCTGCTCACCGTCCGCGCGCGGAGCAATTCCGCGCTCCCGATCGAGCTGCGGATCGGCGCCGCCGATGGCTTCATCGTGGTGTCCCGGACGGAGGGGACGAGTGTCAGCCCGGACGCGGCGGTGTCGCGCACCAAGACGCTGGAGCTCCGGCTGCGGGCCATCCGCTCGGGCCAGTGGAAGTTCGGCCCCTTCCAGGCGCGGCAGGGCGACACGGTGGCCGAGGTCGGCGCCCTCACCGTGCGGGTGACGGACACCGGCAGCGCCGCGGTGGCGGCCCAGATCAACCCGCGGATCCGGCGGCTGCTGGAACAGGCCCGCCCGCCGACGGCGCGAGGGACGGTCGGCCTCTCGCTCCTCGTGTCGACGCCATCGGCGACGATCGGCGAGCAGGTGGATATCGTGACCGCCGCCTGGTTTCCGCGGGAGCTGCGGCTCCGCCTGCGGCGGGCGCCCACGCTGGTGCCGCCCGCGGTGGAGGGGATGTGGAGTTATCCGCAGCCGGCGCCGGTGGGCATCGCGGCGAGCCGGCAGGTCGGCGGCGTCTGGTACGACCTCTTCGTCGCGCACCAGATCGCCTTCCCGGTGCGAAGCGGCACGCTGACGATCGCGCCGGCACAAATGCAGTACTCGGTGCCGATGGCCCTCCAGTTCTTCAGCCAGGAGGAGCGGTTCTCGGTCCGGAGCGACAGCGCACGGATCAAGGTCCAGCCGATCCCCGAGGCGGGACGCCCGCCCGGCTTCACGGGGGCGGTGGGAACTGACCTGGCCCTCGACCGCATCATCGAGCCGCCGACGGCGCGAGCCCGGGAGCCGGTGCATGTGGCCTTCGTGCTTCGCGGCAGCGGCAACGTGACGCTCTGGCCCTCGCCGGAGGTGTCGTGGCCGGAGGGGTCGCGCGCCTATCCCGACCTGGTCCAGGAGTGGCCCGGCACGCAGAACGGCGTGGTGACCGGCAAGAAGAGCTTCGGCTTCACCGTGGTGGCCGACGCCGTCGGTACCCTCCCGCTCCCGGCCGTCGAGTATCCCTACTACGATCTCGGCACCCGGAGCTTCCGAGTCGCGAAGGTGCCGGCCGTTTCCCTCCCCGTGGCCGAACCGGCGGCCCTGGCGGAGGGCGCGCTGCCGCCGCCGCTCCTCAAGGCCCGTCGCAGCTGGATTCCGGCCTCGGCAGCAACCGCGCCGGGCCCGATCGGCTGGCTCGTCCTGCTGCTCCTGCCGCCGATGGCCTGGGGCGGCGCCCAGCTCGTGCGCCACCGGAGCCGCCGGCCCCCGAGCGAACCGGGCGGCCGACACCTCAGCGCCCGGACCGTCGAGCTCGAGCTCGACGGGCTGGTGACCGGGCTGGCCCCGGCCGCGGTCGTCAGTGGCGACGACTCCGACCTGGCCGCGGCGCTCCGGGCGGCCGGCCTCGAGACGGCGGTGGTCACCCAGCTGATCGAATTGCGGGCGCAGCTCCGTCAGCGGCGCTACGCGCAGTCCCAGGCGGGGCACGACGAGGACCTCATCCACCGGTGGGACGCGCTGCGAGCGCAGCTGTCGGGCGGCGGCCGCCGCCGCCGGGTTTCACACGGCCTGCTGTCCTCGCTCCTGCTGCTCGTGCTCGGGGCAGGGCAGGCGGCGGCGCAGGGGCCCTCCGCCGAGACGCTCTATGAGCAGGGCGCGGTGGGGGAGGCGCGGGCGGCCTTCGCCGCGCGCGCGGCGGCCCAGCCGACGGTGGCCGCGCACTGGTACAACCTCGGCGCCTCGGACTACCGCCTCGGGGCGCCGGTGCTGGCCAGCGCCGAGTGGCATCGCGCCCTCCGGCTCGCCCCGCGAAGCGCCAGCGTGCGACGCGCGCTCCAACTCACCCCGCCACCAGATGCCGTCTCGGCGGCGCGCCTGTGGACCGCCCCGTTCACGGCGTCGGAACTGGCGACCGCGGCGCTCCTCTGTTGGCTGGCGGCGTGGACCGGACTGATCGTGCGCCGTCGTTGGACGCGCACCTGGGCCTGGCTCGGGGCGGCCGCGCTCCTCCTGGGCGCCTCCGCGTGGTGGCTGTACGACCGCTATGCCCAGCCGGTCGACCTCGTCCTCCGCCCCGTTCCCCTCCGCGTGAGTCCGCATGGCCGCGGGTCCGCGCTGGCGTCGCTGGACGAGGGCCAGGCGCTCCTCCGGGTAGGCAGCCAGCGGGGATGGCACCTCGTCCGCGATCCCGCCGGACGCCTCGGCTGGGTGCCGGCCGACGCCGTCATCCCCGCCAATCCCGAGTAGATTCCCGCCATGTCACGCCGCATCGCCATCCTGCCCGACGCCGTCGCGGACCAGATCGCGGCCGGCGAAGTCGTGGCCCGCCCCGCCTCGGCGCTCAAGGAGCTGGTGGAGAACGCGATCGACGCCGGCGCGACGCGCGTGCGGATCACCGTCGAGCACGGCGGCAAGACGCTGATCGAGGTGGCGGACGACGGGTGCGGCATGGGGCGCGAGGACGCGGTGCTGTCGCTCGACCGGCATGCCACCAGCAAGATCCGGAGCGCGGCGGACCTGACCGGCGTCACCACCTTCGGGTTTCGTGGCGAGGCGCTCCCCGCCATCGGCTCCGTCAGCCGCCTCACGATCACGACTGCCGAGGGCGACGGGGACGGGGAAGGCACCGAACTGCAGGTGGTCGGCGGGCGGCTGGAGCATGTCGGGCCCGTGGCCCGGCAGCGGGGCACCACGGTCGCCGTCCGCGGGCTCTTCTTCAACACGCCGGCCCGGCGGAAATTCCTCCGCTCAGCGGCGAGCGAGGCGCGGGCAAGCTACGAGGCGGTGGCGACGCTCGCGCTGGCCCATCCCGCCGTCGGTATCGAGTTCATCCAGGACGGGCAGGTCCGCCTCGCCGCGCCGCCCGGCCAGGACGAGACCGACCGGCTCGTGGCGGTGTGGGGGCGGGACCTCGTCGGCACGCTGGTGCCGATGGACCACGCCGTCGGCGCCTTCCGGATCGCCGGGTTCGTCCAGCGCCCGGGCGATGCCTCGCCGACCGGGCGGCGGACGCAACTCTTCGTGAACGGGCGTCCGTTCAAGGATCCCTTCCTGGTGCGCGCCGCCGAGGCGGGGTACCGCGCCGCCATCCATCCCGGCGACCGCCCGTCGCTCTACCTCCGGATTGAGCTCGCCCCCGGCGAGGTGGACGTGAACGTCCATCCCTCGAAGATGGAGGTCCGATTCCGGGACCGGATCGGCCTGGAGAGCGCGATCGAGGACGGCGTGCGCCAGGCCATCGGCGCGCTGGTGGCGGCCGCGCCGATCGGCGAGTGGCGGCCGATGCCGGCCGGATTCCCGCCGTCACACTCGGCGGGCGTCATCGACTCCCTCTTCGGCGACGACTCCCCCGCAGCGGACGCTGCCCCGGGCGCGGCGCCCGCGGCAGGGGCCGCGGATCCATTGGCGCAGGGACTGACCCAGCTCTTCGACACCTACATCGCCTACCAGGCGGCCGAAGGGGTGGTGTTCGTCGACCAGCATTCCGCCCATGAGCGGGTGCTCTACGAGGCGGTCATGGCCGCCATCTCCGGCGAAGGGGCGCCGTCGCAGCGGCTCCTCCTGCCCGCCACCGTCGAGCTGACCGACGAGGAGCTCGACGCGCTCGAGCGTCACCGGGATGCCCTGGCCCGCGTCGGGTTCGAGGTGGACGCGTTCGGCGGCAACACCGTCGCGCTGCAGGCGGTGCCGACCCCGCACCCCCGCTTCGACGCCGTGGCCTGCTTCCGGGACATGATGGCCGACCTGGCCCGCGGCCGGTTCGGGGGCTGGGCCAATCCCCTTGAGCGGTTCGGCGCCACCTACGCCTGCCGGGCGGCGGTCAAGGCGGGCCAGCGGCTCAGCGACCGGGAGATGCGGGAACTGCTGCTGCAGCTCTTCGCCACCGAGCTGCCGCCGCACGATGTGCACGGCCGCTCGACGATCGTGCAGCTCCCCCGTGAAGAGCTCGAGCGACGGTTTGGCCGGCGGTAGGATCCCCGTGCTGGTGGGGCCCACGGCGGTCGGCAAGACCGCGGTGGCCCTGGCGCTGGCCGCCCGCTGGCCGCTGGAGGTCGTTTCCGCCGATTCCCGGCAGGTGTACCGGCGGCTCGACATCGGGACCGCCAAGCCGACCCGGCGGGAGCTGGCCCTCGTGCCGCACCACGGTGTGGATGTGCTCGACCCCGGGCACCGGTACAGCGCCGGCCGGTACGCCGCCGCCGCCGCCGGGTGGATTTCCGACATCCGGGGCCGGGGGCGGCTCCCCGTAGTCGTCGGGGGAACCGGACTCTACGTCCGCGCGTTGATGGAAGGTCTCTTCCGCGAGCCCCCTCTCGATGCGCGCTCGCGCCAGGCCCTGGAGGGGGTGCTGGAGGGCCTCACGGTGGCGGAGCTGGTGCGATGGGCGAGCCGGCTGGACCCGGCGCACGGGGGCGGGGGGCGCCAGCGCGCCATGCGGAGCATCGAGGTCGCGCTGCTCTCCGGCCGTCCGCTGACCCATTGGCAGCGTGCGGCGCGCGAGCAACGACACTTCGAGCCCTGGTACGTGGTGCTGAGCGCACCGCGGCCCGTCCTGCACCAGCGGATCGAGCGCCGCGCCGCGGAGATGGTGCAGCGGGGCCTCATCGAGGAGGTGGCGTCGGTGCTGGCGGAGGGCCACGCCGCCCACGCACCCGGCCTCGACGGCATCGGCATCAAGGAGGCGGTGGAGTACCTGCACGGCGAGCGCCCGCGCGATACCGTGGCCGAGGCGATCACCGTCAGCACCCGGCAGTACGCCAAGCGGCAGGAGACCTGGTTTCGCCACCAGCTCGACGGCGACGTCCTGCGGCTCGACGCGACCCGTCCCCCGGCGGAGCTCGCGGCGGAGATCGCCGCGCACTGGAGCCCGACATGAAGATCGGCATCACCTGCTACCCCACCTACGGCGGCTCCGGCGCCGTGGCCACCGAGCTCGGGCTCGAGCTGGCCCGGCGGGGGCACGAGGTGCACTTCATCACCTATGCGTCGCCGTTCCGGCTGCGCGGCGGATTCGCCGAGCGGGTCTACTACCACGAGGTGGAGACCCGGCACGGCAACTACCCGCTCTTCGACCATTTCCCGTTCACGCTGGCGCTGGCGTCGGCCCAGTACGAGGTCAGCCGCCGAGAAAAGCTCGACCTGCTGCACGTCCACTACGCCATCCCGTACGCCACCACCGCGTGGGTCGCCCGGGAAATGCTGCAGCGGGAGCACCCGATCAAGGTGGTCACCACGCTGCACGGCACCGACATCACCCTCGTGGGCCAGGAATCGAGCTTCTTCCACATCACGAAGTTCTCGATCGAGCGGTCCGACGAGGTCAGCGCCGTCTCCGAGTTCCTCCGGAGCGAGACGCTCCGCGCTTTCGGTCCCGTGCACCCGAACCTGCGGGTCATCCCCAACTTCGTGAACCTCTCCGACTACCGGCCCGACCCGGCCGCGAGGCGGGAGGGCCTGGCGCCCGCCGGCCACCGGATCCTGAGCCACACCTCGAACTTCCGGGAGGTGAAGCGGGTCAAGGACGTGATCCGGATCTTCTCGCGCGTGCGCCGCGCCATGCCCGCCACCCTCCTCATGATCGGCGACGGGCCGGAACGCGCCGATGCCGAGCGCGAGGCGGAGCTGCTCGAGGTGTCGGGCGACGTCCGCTTCCTCGGGCGCCTCGACCGGGTGGTCGAGCTGATGCAGGCCACCGACCTCTTCATCCTGCCTTCGCAGTCGGAGTCGTTCGGGCTCGCCGCCCTGGAGGCGATGGCCTGCGGCGCGCCGGTCGTGGCCAGCCGGGCGGGCGGGCTTCCGGAGGTGATCGAGGACGGCGTGACCGGCATCCTCGAGCCGGTCGGGTCGGTCGAGGCGATGGGCCGGCGGGTGGTGGAACTGCTCCGGGACCCGGCCCGCTTCGAGGCGATGAGCGCCGCCGCGGTGGCCAAGGCGGCGGACTATGCCGCCGACCGCGTGGTGCCGATGTACGAGGCGATGTACCGCGAGGCGCTCGGCTAGATGGATCTCCTCCTGCTGCTGCAGGCCGCGATCCTCGGCCTCGTCGAGGGCGTCACCGAGTTCATCCCCGTCTCCTCCACCGGTCACCTCATCGTGGCGGGCGATCTCCTCGGCGTGACGGGGGAGCGGGCGAAGACCTTCGAGATCTTCATCCAGCTCGGCGCCATCCTGGCGGTGGTCTGGGTCTACCGGAAGCGGTTCCTGGCCATCGCCGGCGGACTGGGGCGCGACGCGTCGAGCCGGCTCTTCGTGCTCAACCTCGCGCTCGCCTTCCTGCCCGCCGCGGTGGTCGGGCTCCTGGCCCACCGCTGGATCAAGGAACACCTCTTCACCGTCCCCACGGTGGCGGGGGCGCTGGTGGCCGGCGGCCTGGCCATCCTCCTCATCGAGCGCACCCGGCCGGTGGAGCGGGTCCCCACCGTGGACGTGCTGCCGCCGCGGCTGGCGCTGGGCGTGGGGTTCGCGCAGGTGCTGGCCCTTTTTCCTGGGGTGTCGCGGGCCGGCGCCACGATTCTCGGCGGGTACCTCCTCGGGCTCTCGCGCACCGCCGCGACCGAGTTCTCGTTCTTCCTGGCCATCCCCGTCATGTTCGCGGCCACCCTGCTCGACCTGGTGAGCAGCCGGGGCCACCTCACCGCCGGGGACATCCCGATGTTCACCGTCGGGTTCGTCGTCGCGTTCCTCAGCGCGCTGGTGGTGATCCGCGCCTTCATCGGCTTCGTGGCCCGGCGCGACTTCACGCCCTTCGCGTGGTACCGGATCGCCGCCGGGTCCGCCCTCCTCATCTGGTGGACGGCGGGCGGCGGATGAGCGCCGGGCTCCGGCTGGAGGTCGTGGACTCGACGCTCGACGAACTCCATCGCCGCGCCGCCGAGGGGGCGCCGGACGGAACATGGCTGGTGGCGGTGGAGCAGCGGGCGGGGCGCGGATCCCGCGGCCGAACGTGGCATTCGGCGCCGGGCGGCCTCTGGCTGAGCGTGCTGCGCCGGGGCCCGTCCACCGCCGGGGGTTTCGAGCTGCTGAGCCTTCGCGCCGGGATGGCGGTGGCGCGGGTGCTCGACGGGCTCCCCGCGATTGCCCCGGTCATGCTGAAATGGCCCAATGACCTCATCGTGGCCGACCGGAAGGTGGGCGGGGTGCTCGCCGAGGCGCGCTGGGCCGGCGAGCGGCTGCAATGGGTGGCGATCGGGGTGGGGATCAACGTGCGAAACACCGTGCCGCCGGAACTTGCCGACCGCGCCGCCGCGCTCGGCGAGTTTTGCGAGGAAACCTCGCCCGAGGCCCTCGCCGATCCGGTGGCCGGGGCGCTCGCCGCGGTCGACCTCGCGACGCCGGAGCTGTCCGCTGGCGAGCTGGCTGCGTACCGCGAGCGGGACTGGCTCCTGGGCCGCGCGGTGACGGCGCCGCGGTCCGGAACGGGAGGCGGGATCGGCGCCGACGGCCGCCTGGCCATCCGCGACGAGGCGGGCGTCGTCCACCGAATCACCCTGGGCGAGGTGGTGGCGGCCTGAGGGTCGGCTTACCGGCCGTCCCTCCCGCCCCTAGATTCCCGGCATGCTCCTCGCCCTCGACATCGGCAACACCGAGATCACCGTCGGCCTCTTCCGGGGCAGCGACCTCTCCGCCCACTGGCGGCTGACGACGAACCCCGACCGCACCCCCGACGAGTGGGGGACGGCGCTCGGCACCTTCCTGCTCCATGCCGGACACTCCCCCAACGAAGTGCGCGCCGTCATCCTCGCCTCCGTGGCGCCCGCCGTCACCCGGAGCGTCAAGGCGGGAATCGAGACCGCCACCGCCGTCCAGGCGGTCTCGATCGACCCCCGTTCGCCGCTGCCGCTGCGGCTCGACGTCGACGAGCCGCTGAGCGTCGGCGCCGACCGGATCGTGAACGCCCTGGCCGCCCTGGAGCTGTGCAAGGCGGACGCCGTCGTGGTGGACTTCGGGACCGCCACCACCTTCGATTGCATCACCGGCGACGGCCGGTTCATCGGCGGGGCCATCATGCCGGGCCTCCGCACCGCGGCCGACCAGCTCACCCGCCTCGCCTCCAAGCTGCCGGCCACCGAACTCGCCGCGCCCGAGCGGGTCATCGGCCGGAGGACGGAGGAGTGCATCCAGGCCGGCGTCCTCTTCGGGGCGGCGGACGCCGCCGACGGCATGCTGCGGCGGATCTTCGCCGAATGGCCCACCAAGGCGACCCCCGTGGTGCTGGCCACCGGCGGCCTCGCCGCGGTGGTCGCACCGTTTTCCGAGTTGATCCGGCAGATCGAGCCTGACCTGACCCTGCGCGGGCTCCGGATCGCCGCCGGTCATCTCGGGCTGCGCTGGTGACCGGCGCCGCGCCGTCCCCCTTCCGCCGCGCGGGCTACCGGCTCCTCGGCGCCCGCTTCGACTACCTCCTCCACACCCGTCCCGCCGAGTGGCCGATCATGGCGGCGCACACCGCACTCGGCTATGTCCTGGCGGTCGGGATCGGCGGCGTGGCCGGGGGGACAGCGCTGGGCGCGGCGGTGCTCGGCCTGCTGCTCTGGGTGGTCTTCCTCAACGGCGGCACTCTCGCCATCAACTCGGCGTTCGACAAGGACGAGGGCGACATCGGCTACCTCCGCCACCCGCCGCCGGTCCCGGCCCACCTCTTCGGGTTCGGGATGGCGCTGCTGGTGCTCGGCGGCGGGCTCTCGATGCTCCTCCCGCCTGCGTTCACCGCCGCCTACGCCGCCTGCTTTCTCCTGTCGGTCCTCTACTCGGTGCCCCCCTTCCGCCTCAAGGCGGTGGCCGGCGCCGACTGGCTCATCAACATGATCGGCTTCGGGGCGCTGACCCCCTACGCCGGGTGGGCGCTCACCGGCCGCCCCCTCGACCGGGCCGCGGTGCTGGTCTTCGTCGCCTTCGCCCCGCTCTTCGCCGCCCTGTATCCGCTCACCCAGCTCTACCAGTTCGAGGAAGACCGGCGTCGCGGCGACCGCACCCTGGCCCTCCTGCTCGGGGAGCGCGCGAGCCTTGGGCTGGCCCTGGTGGCCACGCTCGCGGCCTTTTCGCTCTTCATGCTGGCGGGGATGGAGCGAGGATGGCCGGCGGCCGGCTGGCGGATCGGCCTGCAGGGCGCGGCGCTCCTTTCCTGGCTCGCGGTGCTGCTCCCGTGGCTCTTCCGCTGGCGGGGGATGACGCCGGCGCAGCATCAGCGGGGGATGTACGCCGCCCTCGGCGCCTGGGCGGTGACCGACCTGGCCGTGGCGCTCGGGTTCGGCCTGGCCTGATCGGTTGGACGGGCGGCGAGCCGACCGCTATTATTCAGCATTCCACCCACTCCCGGAGTCGGCATGAGCACCGCAGTTCGCGCCGAGTCAGGCACCGACCTGACCGACCTGCCCTACGTCCTCCGCTCGGCGGTCACGCTGGGCGCCATCACCGCCATTGTCGTCGTGGCCATGTCGTTCATCACCCGGTTCCTGGCCGGCGCGGCGGAGTTCGGGCTCGGGGCGGTGGTCCTGGTGGCGGGGCTGGCGGCGGTCACCTTCCTGCCGGGCCGGTGGACCAACCCCCGGACCATCGAGGGAATCGCCGGGGCGGCGGGGATCGGACTCGCCGCCACGGTGGTCTTCCTCGCCATCGACGTGGCGGTCCTGCAGCCGACGGGCATCTATACCAACCGGTGGCGCGAAATCGGCGGCGGCAGCAACTGGTGGTACCACCCGGTCTGGTGGATGGTGGGCACCTTCCTCCCATGGATGGGCGCGCAGATCCTCGCCAGCCAGGCCCGGCGCGGCGCGGTGTCGGTCGGCAAGGGGATGGCCACCGCGCTGGGATTGACGGTGGCTTGCTGGGTGGTGGCGGTGCTGGTGCATTTCCCGGGGGCGGGCTGGAACCTGGGGAGCTTCGGCGTCTCGTTCCTTCCCGGGGTGACACTCGCCGCGGTGCTCGGCGCCGTCGGCGGCCGGCGCACCTGAGGCGATGCGCGCGAAGATCATCTTCCTCCGCGCCTCCGGATGGCTGCTGACGCCCGTGCTGGCGTTGGCAGCCTCTTTTGTTGGTGCCTTCGCCGGGACGGTCGTCGCCTCGCTGCTTCCCAACCCGCTGCACGGCGTCGCGCTGACCATCCTGATCGGCGGCGCCGCAGGGTACCTGACGGTGCACTACTGGCTCCGGGCGCTGCGGCGCTCCCGCCGGCTGCAGTATGTGCTGCAGGTGCTCCCCGACGGCACGCCCAAGGCGGCGGCGTCCGACGAGCCCCCCCCGGCGGCCGGCGCGTGACGCCGGGGCGTGCGGCGTGGGCCTCGATGCTGGCCGGCCTCCTCCTGGCCTGCGGCGGCGGGCGCACGCCGCCCGCCGAGGCGGGGGCCGACTCGACCGCCGAGGCGGCGAGGTTTCCGGCGATGCCCGATTCGCTCGCGCTGCGCGGTCCCGACGGCGTGGAGGTCTGGTTCACCGGCGCCCGCACCGCCACCGACTCCGCGGGGCAGGGGTGCATCGAGCGCGGGCTCACCATCGTGCGGGGCGAATCGCGCATGTTGGTGCCCCTCCTCATGACGGGCGCCGTTCCGACATTGGTCAATGATTCCACGATCCGGGCGCGCATCTGGCTCGACTGTCGTCCGGGCAACACCTACGAGGTCAACCTGCGAACCGCCATTCCCACGCGGACACGGTGAACGGAGCCCGGCGGAGTCGCGCCGCCTGCACGACGGCCCTCCTGACGGCGGGGGGACTCCTCGGCGCCGGACAACTCCAGGCGCAGGGCATCGGCGTCGAGCTCGGCTGGCTGTCGGGCTCCCGGCAGTCGTACTACGTGATGAGCCTCGGGCTCTCCCGGAAGCTCAGTTCGACGCTCTCCATGACCTTCAAGGGCACCTGGTACGCCCCCGACGGGCCGGGCGGAGGTGATCTCGTCGGCGGCGGCGTCGACCTGAGTCTCTGGCGGGGCGGGAACCCGGGGCTCTACGCCGTGGGAGGTCTGGGCGGCGGCTTCGGCTTCAGCGGAGCCGACGTCTTCTGGGGGTCGTACTCCATCGGGGCGGGCTGGGACTTCCGGCTCTTCTCCGCCGTGGGGCTCGGCGTCGAGGCGCGGTGGGTCGGGCTGACGCAGGGCGGGGACGAGGGGGTCCAGGTCGGCGTG
>DASUFQ010000042.1:0-43407 GCA_036274515.1 Gemmatimonadales bacterium
CCCCCGTCTCTGCATTTCAGGCGGTCCCGCAGGCGGAAACTACCCGCCCCAGTCGCTCCGGCCGCGGTACGCCCGGCGCCGGTCGAGCTGCCAGAGCGGCCGGGCGCTGAGCAATTCCTCTCCCTCGAAATTGCCCTGGTCCGCCAGCGCCTCGGCCATGCTGGCGGTCTTGGCGCTGGCGTTGTCCGCGTAGTGCACCACCTCGGCCTCGAGCGTCATCGGGGGGACCGCCGCCCCGAATTCCAGCTTCCCGTGGTGCGACAGGACGAGGTGCTGCAGGATGGCCAGTTCCTGCGGGGTGCACGGCGCCGGCGCCGCCGCCCGCACCGCGCGGTCGAGCATCAGCGCGCCGAGCACGACGTGACCGTGCAGCGATCCCGCCTCCGTCATCGTGAACACCCCGCCCTCCCACGCGTAGGCCTCCAGCTTCCCGATGTCGTGCAGCAGCACGCCGGCCAGGACGAGGTCGGGCTCGGCGCCGCACTCCGCGGCGATGGAGCGCGCGATACCGGCGACCTCGACGGTGTGCTTGAGGAGCCCGCCCAGCACGGCGTGGTGGCCGGCGAGGCTCGCGGGGCACGCCTCGTACCGGAGGCGGAACGCCTCGTCGGCGTAGAAGAGGTTGATGGCGGCGGCAAGGCGGGGCCGGACGACCGTGCCGCGCCAGCCGTCGATCCGGTTCCACCACGGTTCGGTGTCCCCGATGGAGGGGACCAGGCGGTCCAGCGCCACGGCGCCGCTGGGGAGCGGCCGGATCGAGGAAATCTTGAGCTGCCGCTGCCCGCGATAGAGCGCCACCTCGCCGATGACCTGGGCGATGTCTCCGGCGGCGAGCCCGGCGAGCTTGGCCTGGTCCTCCGGCCAGAACGGCGCGCTCGCCAGTCGACCGCTCGCATTGGCCAGGGTGAGCACCGTGTGGGGCGTCTCGCCGCCCCGGCGCTGCACCTCCATGACCAGGAGCGGATCCTGGATGCGCTGGCCGGGGGCAAGGCTGGGAAGATGCGTGATGTCGGTCATGCGTGCGGCCCGGTGCGGAAGGGAGAATTCAGGCAAAGGTAACAGGGTTGCCGGGCGCGGCTCGCCTTGCTCCGCCGCTGCGGCGGGATAGCTTCTCCCGTCATGGAATCCCTCCCCGTGCTGGTGGTGACGACCGAGGCGGAACGGCGCCGGCGCCTTTCCGAGACCCTCGCGGGGGCCGGGCATCAGGTGGTCGGCACCGGGTCGGCGGCGGAGGCCGCCGAAGCGCTCCGGGCCGGCGCGACTGGGGCAGTCCTGCTCGACCTTGCCCTCCCGGGGCTGGACCGCAGCGCGCTCGCCGCTTCCCTGGCCCCGGCCACGCCCGCCGCGCCCGATTCCCTGGCCGATGCCGAACGCCGGCACATTGCCCTCACGCTCGGTCACACGCGGGGCAACAAGCGGCAGGCGGCGCTGCTCCTCGGGATTTCGCGCTCCACGCTGCTGCACAAGATCCGCCGGTACGAGCTGGGCGCCGTGGCGATTCGGGGGCGGGCGCGCGGCTGAGGAGGGCGGGTGGCCCGGAGTCGTGGAGACCTCCGGACCCGACCCCCGCCGGTGCCGTCTTCCGGCGTTGGCCGTTCCCCCGGCGTGTCGCTCCGCTCACCGCTCGATCCGCAGGCGCCCGAGGCGTGAGATCACGACCCGGCGGGTGGCCCTTCCCTTGGTCAGCGTCCACGACGCATTCGAGAGCCCCATGCCGACTCCCGACGGGGAGAACGTCAGCGTGCGGCTGCCTCCCGCCATGGCGACGTCGTACCGTGCCGGCCCCGGCAGCGCCCAGCGCCGCACCGGACCCCCTGGCTCCATGATGGTGAGCGTGAGGGAGTCGGGGCCCACCTCCAGCAGCGCGACCCGCGACTCCACCACCGCCGCCACGCGCGCCCGGGCGTGCGCCCCCGCGATTTCGCCGGCGGCGTGCTCGACGGCCAGGGTGTCCAGCGGGCCGGTCAGGCCGGGGGCCGCGATGCCGACCACCAGCGAGACGATGCTGACCGTGACCAGCAGTTCCGGAAGCGTGACGCCGCGTGACATGGACCCACGGTACACCGCGCCCGCGCGGCGGCATCATCCGAAGGCGGCGGACGGTACCCCCGTCACGCCCGGCGCCCTTGCTCCGCCACTTCCCCGGCGACATACTGCGGGTCCGTTCCCTTCCCCCAAGGGCTGCCTTCGGATGACTTTTCGCGTGCTGGTGGTGGACGACGAGCCTGCCATCCGGCATGCCCTCGGGCGGCTCTTTCGTCGGGAGGGGTGGGAGGCGGTCACCGCCGCCACCGCCGGCGAGGCGATTGCCGCGCTGGAGCTCTCGCCCGTCGCCGCCATCGTGCTCGACTACCACCTGCCCGGGATGTCCGGGGGGGAACTGGGTGCCGAGGTGGCGGCGCGGTGGCCGGATCTCGCTCGCCGGATCATGTTCGTGAGCGGCGACCCGCAACTCACGCCCGATACCCTTCCTTCCGCCTGCCGCGGAGCGCGACTCATGGCGAAGCCGTTCGACCTGCTCGAGATGGTGGCGGCGGTGCGTGCGCTGCTCCCGGCGTCCAGTCCCGGGCCGGCTGCCGGCGGGCCGCCGGCATGACGTTCCCGGCCGGGCTCTCCTCCCTTTCGGCAGCCGACCCGCTCGTGGCGCTCCGCGCCTACCGCGCCCTGGCGCCGTGGAGCCTGCGGGACCTCGCGGGCCTCGCCGGCGCGCTGCTGGAGGCCTCCAACATTGTCCCGGTCAACGCCGCGGCACGGGCCCAGCCCGGCGAGCGGACCATCCGGTTTTACGTGGCGCGGGGGCTGGTGAGCCCGCCGGAGGGGCGTGGCACCGCGGCCACGTACGGCTACCGCCACCTCCTGCAGGTGCTCGCCATCAAGCTGCGGCAGATGGAGGGGGCCACCCTTGAGTCGCTGGGGAAGGAACTGACGGAACTCGCGGGCGACATGCTGGAACGCCGGGTGGCGACCGCCCTTGGCCCGGCGCTGCCGATGCCGGAGCGGGTCCTCGCGAGCCCCGGCGGCCACGAGCCGCGCGGCCGCGTGGCACGCGCCCGGCAGGCGGCCCTCCCCGCGCCCGGCCAGCCGCCGCGGCCGACGACCTGCCGCCGGGTGCCGTGCGGCCCCGGCGTCGAGCTCCTGCTCGATGACCGGCATCCGGTCCTGCAGGTGCCGGGCGCCGAAGCGGCGCTCGCGCGCGACATCGCGCAGCTGCTCGCCCAGGCAGGGTCCGGCCCGCCGGCCGCGCCCTGAACCCCTCACGCCTTCCGCGGAGCCAGGCATGCTGACCGTTCTCTTTTTCGTGGTGCTCGCGGCCATCGCCCTGTGGGGCGTGGGCGCCTACAACAGCCTCATCGGCCTGCGCAACCAGGTGCAGAACGGCTGGACCCAGATCGACGTCCAGCTCAAGCGCCGGCACGACCTGATCCCCAACCTCGTCAGCACGGTGAAGGGCGCCATGGACTACGAGCGCGGCACGATGGAGGCGGTGATCTCCGCCCGCGCCAAGGCGATGAGCGTCCAGGGCGTCAAGGCCACCGCCGAGGCCGAGGGGCAGCTGACTCAGGCGCTGGGCAAGCTGTTCGCCCTGATGGAGAACTACCCCGACCTCAAGGCGACCTCCAACGTGCGGCAGCTGCAGGAGGAACTCACCAGCACCGAGAACCGGATCGGCTTTTCCCGGCAGCACTACAACGACGTGGCCACCGAGTACAACACGAAGCAGCAGCAGTTCCCGGTGAACCTCGTGGCCGGGATCGCCCGGGCCACACCTGCCGATCTCTGGGTCATCGTCGACGACGGCGAGCGCGCGGTCCCGAAGGTGGACCTCGGCTCCCGCTCGCCGGGCGCGTGAGCGCCGCCAACCTCTTTGCACAACAGGCGGCCAACCGCCGCCGGTCGGGCTGGCTCGTCGCCGGGTTCGTGCTCTTCTTCGCCTGGGTGGGATTCGGCGGCGACTACGCCCTCTACCTCCTGACCGCCGGGGCCCCGCGGGGCGCCTACCACCACGCCGTCCCCTTCATCGGGCTCCTCACCACGCTCGCCGCCGGTGCCCTCTGCTACTTCTCCTGGAAGACCGGGCCCCGGCGGGTGCTGCTGGCGGCGGGGGCCTGGGAGGTCGTCACCCCCGCCTCGCCGGCGCAGCAGCAGTTGCTCAACGTGGTCGAGGAAATGGCGATCGCGGCCGGGCTGCCCCGGCCCACCGTCTGGGTGGTGCCCGACGCCGACCTCAACGCCTTCGCGACCGGCCACGACCCGCGGCACGCCAGCATCGCGGTGACCGAGGGGCTGCTGCAGGCGCTCGACCGCGACGAGCTGCAGGGGGTCGTGGCCCACGAGATGTCGCACATCCAGAACGATGATGTGAAGCTCATGACCCTGCTGGCGGGGATGCTCGGGGCGGTGGCCCTCCTTTCCGACGCGATGGGCCGGTTCCTCCGCTCGGGAGGGCGGGTCGGTGGCGGATCGTCCGGCGGGGGCGGGCGGAACGGGGGGAAGGGGGGAAACCCGCTGGCGGCGGTGGTGCTGGTGCTGTGGCTCTTCACCCTCCTCATGGCGCCGGTCATCTCGCGCCTCCTGGCCATGGCGGTGAGCCGGAAGCGGGAGTTTCTGGCCGATGCGACGGGGGCGCAGCTGAGCCGCCATCCCGAGGCGCTGGCGCGCGCGCTGGAGAAGCTCGACGCCGCGGCTGCCCCCACGCGCAGCATCACGCAGGGGGCCGCTCATCTCTGCATCGTCGATCCGGCGGAGCGGAAGGTCAGCGACCGGGAGGGGCTGGTGGGGGACGTCTTCGCGAGCCACCCGCCGATCCGCCAGCGGGTGGCGCGGCTCAAGGCGATGGCCTTCCAGCAGGCCAAGCGGGATGGGAGCGGCCTGCCGGCCTAGGCGGGCCCCGCCGGTTCGGCAAGCGCGGCGGCGAGCCCCTCGGGGTCGAGGGGGAGTCCGAGGACCTGCGAGGGGTGCGCCGCCCGGGCGGCGGTGCCGTCGCCGTCCTGCAGGATGAACAGGCGGTAGCTCCGGAGGGTCGGACCGGGGAGGTTGGCCGGCAGCGATCGCTCCGCCGCGAGGACGAGGGTGACATCGAAGCCCTGTGCCGCCGGCACGAGCGCGCTCGGCCCCGCCACCCGCTGCACCGTGAATCCGGCGCGCCGGAGGAGCGACTCGACCACGCGGGCGGTTCCCTCCTCCGGCACCAGCACCAGGGCCCGCCCGCGGGACGCCGGCTCGGGCCGGGCGCCCTCCTTGAGGTCGATCATCCGGAGGCCGGGCGCGTACTCCGCCGTAGCCGCCCGCCGCAGTTCCCCCGCCCGCTTCACGATGCCGCGGATCCGGTCGAGCATGCCCCGGATCGTTTCCAGCGACTTCCGCTGCCCGGCGCTGAGCCCCTCCGGCGCGCCGAGCAGGAGCTCCAGCTCCGCGGAGGCGGCCATGAGCGGGTTGTTGATTTCGTGATGGAGGGTGACGGTCATCTCGCCGACGGCGGCGCGCCGCTCGACGTGCACCAGCTCCCGTTCCGCCGTGGCCAGCGCCTCGCGCAGCGACCGCATCCGGCGGACCCGCTCCACCACCTCGGGCAGCATGGCGGAGAGCGAGGCGTCCTTCACGAGGTAGTCGTCGGCGCCTGCCCGGAGCGCGTCGGCGGCGAAGGTTTCGCTGCCGTGGGCGGTCACCATCACCACGCTGGGGGGGTCGGGCCACGCCCGGAGGGCGAGGAGGACCTCGCGGCCGGCCAGGTCGGGGAGGTTCTGGTCGAGGAGCAGCACGTCGGCGCGCGCCGCCGCCAGCAGGGCATCGCGGCCGGTGTCCACGTGCTCGAGGTCGGTGAACCCGTGCGCCGTCAGCGAGGCGGCGGCGAGCCGGACCATGGCCGGGTCGTCGTCCACCACCAGGATGCGCAATGCGCCGCGTTCAGCCACGTGCGTTCTCCCTCTCGGTCCGTCTGTCCGCCGGCGCGAACCGGTCTCCCGTCGTCAGGCGGCGGTGATCCAGGCGCGGGCGGTCCTGCCCGTGGAGTGTAATCCGGCTGGGGCGCAACGGCACCTGCTCAGGAGGTCCGGCGGGGTTCAGGCGGGGTCATTGTCTTCGAGGAAGACCAGCGTCTGCCGGCGGGCGATGACCGCTTCCAGTCCCGCGAACACCGCCGGGTCCACCGCCGTCCCCGACAGGTCGCGCAGCCGGTCGACGGCAAAGGTAGCCGGCATCTTCTCCTGGTAGGGGCGGGACGTCGTGAGCGCGTCGAAGATCTCGGCGATGCCGAGGATCCGGGCGCCGAGGGGAATGTCCTCGCCGCTGAGGCCGTCGGGGTAGCCCTGGCCGTCCCACCGCTCGTGGTGGCTCCGGATGCAGGTGATCGCGTTGTGCAGGTGGGCCAGGGGCGCCAGGATCTGGGTGCCGATGATCACGTGGTCCTTGACGTGCTCGTACTCCGCGGGCGTCAGCGGGCCCTGCTTGGCCAGCACCTCCTCGCGGATGCCGATCTTGCCGATGTCGTGCAGCCGGCCGGCGGTGCGGATGATCTCGATCTCCTCGTCGGAGAGCTCCAGCTCGGCGGCGATCATGGCGGAAAAGTCCGCCACCCGCGCCGAGTGGCCCCGGGAAAACGGGTCCTTCGCCTCCAGCGCGTTGACCAGCACCTCGAGCGTGGCAATCGTCACCCGCTCCAACGTGGCGCGCTCGCGGCGCACCTCCGCCGCCCGGATCGCCACCTCTTCCTTGAGCCACTGGTTGACCTGCGCCGTCTCCATCTGCGTGGCGCGGCGCCGCATGGCCCGCTCCAGGGCGCGCCCCAGGTCCACCAGGTCGATCGGCTTGATCAGGTATTCGAAGGCGCCCCGCTGCATGCAGAGCGCGGCCGTGGTCGCGTCGGTGACGGCGGTCAGCATCAGGATGGCGAGGTGGGATTCCAGTTCGAGGGCCTGCGGCACCAGGTCGATGCCCGAGATGCCCGGCATCCGCACGTCGAGCAGCATGCCGGCAATCTTCTGCCGGCCGAGGACGGCCAGCGCCTCCTCGCCGGACGCGGCCGTGGTCACCTCGTAGCCCTGCTGGACGAGGTACCGCTCGAGGGCGGTGCGGATTGGTTCCTCGTCGTCCACGACGAGGAGTGCGGCCGGGCCGTCAGCCATCGACACTGGTACCCTCCGGTGCGGGGGAACGCTCCAAAGCTACGCTATCCGACAAACTCCGCCACGACCCGCCCGGGAAGCAGCCCGGCGGCGTGGGCCCGGTCCAGCAGCACCTGGACCGCTTCGCGCCCCCGGGGACCGTAGTCCACCGTCCACTCGTTGACGTACATCCCCACGAAGGTGTCGGTGCGTTCGTCGCCGATGCCGCGGTTGAACCGCTTGGCGTGCTCCAGCGCCGGCTGCCGGTGGGCCAGCGCGTACTCGATGCTGGCGCGCAGGTCGCGCGCCACCTGCGCGGTCACCTCGGCGCCGAGATCGCGGCGCACGACGTTGCCGCCGAGGGGCAGGGGGAGGCCGGTCTCCCGGCCCCACCAGGCGCCGAGGTCCTCCCAGAGGTGCAGCCCGTCGTCGGCGTAGGTGAGCTGGCCCTCGTGGATGAGGAGGCCGACGTCCACCTCGCCCCGGTGCACCGCATCCTCGATCTCGTCGAAGGGGATCACGACCTCCGTGATCGCCGGCTGGTAGAGCCGGAGCGCGAGGCAGGCGGTGGTCAGCGTGCCGGGGATCGCGACCCGGAGCCCGCGGAGCGCCTCGCGCGGGTCGTCCGGCGCGGGGCGCCTGCTGACCAGCCGCGGGCCGTAGCCGTCGCCCATCGAGGAGCCGGAGGCAAGCAGCGCGTAGGTGCGGTGCAGGTGGGCATAGGCGTGGATCGACACCGCCGACACCTCGAGCTCGGCCTGCAGCGCCCGCCGGTTGAGGGACTCGATGTCGGACAGCTCGTGTTCGTAGCGCAGGTCGCCGGTGTCGATCTTGCCTTCGGCGAGGGCGTAGAACATGAACGCATCGTCGGAATCGGGACTGTGCGCAACGTGAATGGTCCGGGTCACTGGATCTCCGAGGCCTGCTGCACTTCGGTGAGGAGTTGACGGTGTTCGAGATACTCCGGCCGGTCGGCCCGGGCCAGCTCGGTCGCGGCCCGCTGCCGGAACTCGGCCAGCGCGCGCCGGAACCCCGCCGTGTCGCCGTCGAGGCGCGCCGCGGCGCCGCGAAGGATCGGCGGGAAGAGATGGCCGGGGGCGCCCGCCTCGATCGTGTCGGCCAGCGCTTCCGCCCCCGCCAGGTTGCCGATCTGCAGCGCGATCAGGCCCGCGTGAAACCGGGCGTCGGCGTCCACCCGGTCGAGCCGGGCATACGCGGCGACCGCCGTCGGCGCCAGCGCGGCCACGGTGGAGCTGTCTCCCTCCGCGCCCGCCCGCATCAGGCGGTCGAACAGCTGTTCGAACCGGACCCGCGGGGTCAGGGTGTCCGGCGCCGCGATCGGCCCCGCCGCCCGCGCCTCGCCCCCCGGGTTCGACATGGCGGGGACCACCGGGGCGGGGGCTCCCCCCCGGACCAGGAGGAGGACGGCACCGACCGCCGTGACCGACAGGGCGCCGGCCACCGCCCAGGCCCAACGGTCGCGCGGGGCTGCCTTCGCCGGCGTCAGGGGCCGCCCGCACTGGGGACAGTACGCGCCGGCCGAGTGGGTGCCGCACCCGGCGCAGCGAACCGTCGGTGGCATGATGGCCCCAAATCTAACCGGGGGGACTGTCGAGGGGCACCGCGTCCCCGCTGGCGCCGGCTGGCGGAAGTCGTTAGCGTGAGGGCATCTTGGAGGGAACATGGGACAGCCTCAGCACCCCCTGCCTGCGCCGCTGCCTGACGCGCCCACCGCCCGCCACCTCGGCGATCTCGGCCGCGCGGACGAGCGGTGGCAGGTGTTTCTCGAATCCCGGGCCCAGGGGCCGACCGTGGCGGGCCGCATCCACTTCGTGCAGGGCGAGGTGACCCGCAGCTCCGCCTGGATCCTCCTCGAGCGGAGCGAGCCGGAGGTGCTGGCCCGGTTCAACGAGTTCAGCGCCGTGGAACTCTGGCGCCTCGTCGAAAGCCTCGCCTAGCCCCTCGCCCGCCTCCGGGACGGGCGCGGCCCCGTCGCTCTCACCGGACCCACCTCCCGGAGTCCTCACTGGCTCGCCGCCTCGTCTTCCTGCTTGCGCTGACCATGGTGCCCTCGACCGCCGCCGCCCAGGCGGCGGCCGATTCGGTGGCTGCCCCGCTCATTCGCGGCATCGAGCTGACCCGCCAGGAGATTTTCGACTCCGCCGAGGCGGACAGCTGGCCCGAGCGCCTGGCCAACACCCTGCACATCCGGACCCGTCCGCAGGTCATCCGGCGCGAGCTGCTCTTCCGCGACGGTGATCCCTACGATTCGGTCCTGGTGGCGGAGTCCGCCCGGAATCTCCGGGCGCTCGGGATCTTCCGCTCGGTCCGGATCGATTCGGTGCGCACCGACAGCGGGCTCGTGATGCAGGTCGCGACCTATGACGCCTGGACGACGCGCCCCGGCGGGCGGCTGCGGACCGCCGGCAACCAGGTGTCCATCGGGCTCTCGTTCTACGAGGACAACTTCCTCGGCACGGCCACCCGCGCCGGGGCGTCGTTCAGCAGCGACCCGATCCGGACCACCTTCTCGCTCGAGGCGTGGCAGCCGCGGTTCCTGGGCAGCAGCGTCGGCGTCGGCGCCCGGTGGGAGGACCGGTCGGACGGGACGGTGCTCCGGGGTAGGGTCAACCGCCCGTTCTACTCGGTGTCCGACGCCCGGGCCTTCTCGGTCAGCGCCGAGTACCGGGACGGGACCGTCAACCAGTACCTCGACGGCATCGACGTCCCCACCGATACGCTGGCGAACCGGATGGGGGCCGTGCGATCGGGATATGCGTGGGCCGTGCAGCGGACGATGCACCGCTACACCCGGGTCGGGGCGCTGGCCCAGGTGGTCCGGAACAACTTCCAGCCGGCCAGCGACACCGCCCCGATCCCGCGCACGGTCACGGCGGCCGTCGGCGGGTTCGTCGAGTGGTCGCGGGTGCGGTACATCGCCCGCACCGGCTTCCAGACCTTTTCGCGCACCGAGGACATTGACCTCAGCACGACGCTCACCCTCGGCCTCTACGCCGCCCCCGCCTTCCTCGGCTACGACAGCGCCGGCGTGGGGCTCTTCGCGGGCTTTCACATCGGGGCGCCTTTCGAGGGGGGATTCGTCTCGTTTGACGGCATCGCGGATGGGCTGATCACCGCCGCCGGGATCGACTCGGGGGGCACGGTGCTGAACACGACGGTGGCGTGGAATCCCGACTCGAACTCGCAGCTGGTCTGGCATGGCAGCGCCGGGCGGCTGACCGACCCCGCCCCGGGATACGAGTTCGACCTCGGGCTCAACAGCGGCCCCCGCGCCTTCGGGGTGCACAGCTTCACCGGCAACCGCGCCTTCTTCACCACGGCGGAGGCGCGCCGCCTCCTCTGGCCCCGCATGTTCGGCGTCCTCAGCGTCGGCGTGGCGGCCTACGTGGACTACGGCGGCGCCTGGTGGAGTGGGAGTCCGGTGCGCACCGGCACCGATGTGGGGGTGGGGCTCCGGCTGGCGCAGACCCGCTCGTCCCAGGGGATCGTGTCCCGGGTCGACCTCTCGTGGCGCTTCGCCAACGACGCCGTCGGGTCGGGATGGGTGGTGTCGCTGGGCCGTGGATTCGTCTTCA
The DNA here is from genome assembly GCA_036274515.1 of Gemmatimonadales bacterium. Classification (GTDB taxonomy): domain Bacteria; phylum Gemmatimonadota; class Gemmatimonadetes; order Gemmatimonadales; family GWC2-71-9; genus SPDF01. The sequence continues at coordinate 10,697 of DASUFQ010000042.1, forward strand.
GCCTGAATGCGCAGCGCCCGAGCCAGTGACATTGTGGGCGCGGCCGCCGCGCGCCTACCTTTCTCCCGACCTGCCACTTCCCCCTGGAGCTCCCATGGCCGACCCGGTTCCTGAGGTCCCGCGGCGCGGGTTCAAGCGCAAGACGAAGCTGATCCTGGCCGCCGTGCTGCTCACGCCCATTGCTCTCTTTGCGCTCTATACCTGGTCGGCGCTCACCTGGAACTACTCCGAAGGGGAGCGGGCGGGAATCGTGCAGAAGTTTTCGCAGAAGGGCTGGCTCTGCAAGACCTACGAGGGCGAGCTGGCCATGACCTCCGTGCCCGGGGTCATGCCGGTCCTGTGGGACTTCTCGGTGCGCGACGACCGGGTGGCGCAGCAGCTGCGCGCGTCAATCGGGAGGCACGTCGCGCTGCATTACACCGAACACAAGGGCGTCCCCACCAGCTGCTTCGGCGAGACCGGCTACTACGTGGACAGCGTCACCGAGCGCTGAGCGGCTCGCCTACCAGTCGCGGCACACCGCGGCGCGATAGGGAAACCGGATGACGCGCTCTCCGCCGCTCCCGGGGCCGGCAATCTCCGCCTCCAGCCCTGCCGGTCCGGCGCGGCGGTAGGTCACGCGGGTCGGGAAGTCGTGGGCCGGGTTCACGAAGATCACGACGCTGTCGGTGGCGCCGGTCGCGCGGAATTCCGCCGGCGCCTGGCCCTGCGGGCTCGCGGCGTACACCAGCGTGTCCCCCGTCGCCGAGATCCGTACCACCTCGGAGTCCACCACGCGGCCGTCCCGCAGGGTGCGGCCGGCGCCCGCCAGCGTGCCGTCGGGGCTCACCGCCCACCGTTCCTCGATGGTTCGGCCGTTCCTCGTGGTTTCCCAGCAGCCGATCAGCCACGGCAGCCGCGATTCCGCCGTTCCGGGGACAAACCGCGCCCGGGCAGCCGCCGATTCGAACTCGCGCAGTCCGAGGTAGAGGAGCGCCACCAGCTGGCTGGCCCGCCGCGCGCTCCCCAGCATCGACATCCAGCCGGCTGCCGGGTCGGCCGCCTGGGCCTCCTCGACGCTCGCGCCAGCCGCGAGCTGCGCCGCGACCCCGGTGCTCACGCCGAGGAGCATCTGCCGGTAGGCGAGGAGATCGCCCCGCGTGCCGACCGGTCCATGCCCCGGAACGATGCGGGTGGCGCTGTCGCTCCGGGCGAGCGCCCAGTCCACCCCGGCCAGCATTCCCGCGAGGGAACCGCCCGCCCACCAGTCCACGAAGGGCGGGGCCTGGTGCTCGAAGAGGTCGCCGATGTGGATGACGTTCGCGTCGGGGAGCCAGACGATCACGTCGCCGTCGGTGTGCGCCGCGGGGACGTGGGTGAGCACCACCCGCTGGCCGTTGATGCCCAGGGTAAGCGTGTCGCCGAAGGTGCGGGTGGCCATGGCCGCGGGGTCGGCCGGCGTGCGGTGCCAGTCCCCCCACGACGTGATGGTGGTGTCCTTCCGCATCTGGACCGGCTGCCGGGCCTGGCCGATGATCTCGGCGCCGCGGCTTCGGAAGGTTGCGTTCCCCTCCGTGTGGTCGCCGTGGTAGTGGGTGTTGACCACCCATCGGACCGGCGGCGCGCCGAGGGCGCCGAGGACCGAGTCGGCCAGGCCGACCCGCCGGGCGCTCTGGGCATCCACGAGGAGGGTTCCGTCGGTCCCGGTCAGGACCAGGATGTTGCCGTTGGCGAAGCCGGAAAGGACGGTGAGGTCGGGGCCGATCGACTCGGCCCGCATGACCAGCACGTCCTGCTGGGCGGCCGCCGAGGTGGCCAGGCAGGCGAAGAGCACGCTGACTGTGGCGTAACGGGGCATCAAGGGTCTCGGCGTGGAGGATTCAGGCCCTACGAACGCCCCCGGGTGAGGTTTCCGCCACGGGGCCGGAAGTACCTTGAGAATTGACCTCCCCGTAGCGATGTTAACCCTCCCGGCGCCGTAGCCAAGTGGTAAGGCAGAGGTCTGCAAAACCTCTATTCGCGAGTTCGATTCTCGCCGGCGCCTCTCGACGGCCGGCCCCTCCCGCGGGGCTGGCCGTCGTGGTGTCACGCCCGTCCAACGCCGCCCCCCGCGTCCAAGACAACCTGCCGCCGGCGCCGGATGTTGCGTGACGCTGCGCCTCGGCGCCTCACAACCCCCGGGCCTTCCCATGCGGCATCCGCGTCACCTCGGACTGCTGGTTGTCCTGCTTGCCTCCCACTCGGCCACGCCGGAGTCGCTCGCCGGACAGTCGGTGCTGGACCGTACGCCGAACATCTCCGGCGCGTGGGTGGCCCCGCCCGGCGTGGTGCAGTTCGACTTTGTCCACCGCTTCGACGCCAGCCCCGCCCCCGAGCGGAAGGTCACCAGCTTCCCCTCGTTCGTCCTGGCCACGGGACTGCCACACCGCACGATGCTTGGCTTCGTGTACGCCACCAACTCGACGCTCGTGCCCCGGTACCCCAACGAGTGGGAGTTCTTCGGGCAGGCCGCCCCCCTGCGGCAGGCCGACGGCCATCCGCTCGACCTCGGCATCGAACTGGGCTACAGTCTCGCCGCCGAGGGATTCGTGGGTGAGCTCTCGGCGGCGCGCCGGGTGGGACCGGCGCGACTGCTGGCGGTGGCGCGGGCGCTGGCGGACCCCGAGAATAATCCGCTCGACGTGGCCGTCGGCGGGGGCGTGGTGCTCCGGCTCGGTCGGTGGGTGGCGCTCGCGGGGGACATGGTGACGGTCGTGGACCCGGCGCCCGGCGAGCGGGTGGCGTGGAGCGCCGGGCTGCAGCTCGGCATCCCCCACACCCCGCACACCCTGTCTCTCCAGGCCACCAACACCATCGGCCTGAGCCTCGAATCGGCGTCTCGCGGCACCGACCAGACGCTCTATGGGTTCGAGTTCACCATCCCGATCACCCTCAAACGGTACTTCGGCGGGGGGACGCCACCGCCCGATTCCGCGGCGGTCCTCCGCGCCCCCGGTCCTGACTCCGTGGCCGTGGTGCGCGTGAAGAACCTGGCCTACGGCGCCGGCACCGTCACGATCACCGCCGGCACCGTGGTCGAATGGGTCAACGACGACCCGCTGGAGCACACGGTGGTGGCGGTGTCCGGCGGCTTCGACTCGGGACTCATCGCGCCCGGGGCCGTCTGGCGGCACCGCTTCGACCTGCCCGGCACCTACGCATACACCTGCCGCCCCCACCCGTTCATGAAGGGCACGGTCGTCGTGCTTCCCGCGCCGTGAGGCGTCTCGCCGCCCTGCTGGCCGGCTGTGCGGCTGCGGCCGCCTGCTTCTCGGAGCGGAGCGCAGCGCCCGCGGAGCCCACCCTCACCTGCGCGCGCGCCGAGCAACCGGCCGGGCCCGATTCCGCCATCGTCATCATCCGGGGGTTCGCATACACGCCGGCGCAGCTCACGGTCGCCGCGGGTACGCGGGTGGTGTGGATCAATTGCGAGCCGGAGGGCACCCCGGGGCACACGACCACCGACGACGGCGGCGCGTGGGACTCGCCGACACTCACGACGGGGGAGGTGTTCTCGGTGGTCCCGGCCCCGGGGACCTACGCCTACCACTGCCGGCCCCACCCGTTCATCCAGGGCCAGCTGCTGGTGCAATAGGGGCCGGTCTCAATTCCGGCGGAGGAGGGCCTGCCGGTAGCGGAGGGGTGACGTGCCGAAGTGACGGCGGAAGACGTTGGTGAAGTGGCTCTGGTCGAAGAACCCCGCCTGCTGGGCCACCGCGGCCAGGGTGGCGCCCGAGGTGGCCAGCTGGCGCGCGGCGTATTCGAGGCGGACGCGGCGCTGCATTTCGCCGGGGGTGCATCCGTAGTGTCGGCGGAACCCGCGGGCGAGCGTGGCGGGATGGACACCCACCTCGGCCGCGACGTGACCGAGCGAGTGACGCGGGCCGGGCAGGTCCTGGATCAGCGCCCGGGCGCGCGCCAGCCACGGCGGGGCTCCCGTCGCGGCGGGCTCCCGGGACCGGGCCACCACCGCCAGCAGCTCGAGGAGCAGTCCCTCGATGGCGAGCTCCGCCGCGTCGTCGCCCGCGTGCAGTTCGGCGAGCAGCCGCCTGGCCAGCAGCGACTCCCGCCCGCCATCGGAATGATGGGGGCGCGACAACACTGCCTCGAACGGCTCGCAGCCGAGCCGAAAGCGGGAGCCGATCTCGACCAGCAACCCGTGCACCTCGCCGAGGTGGAATCGGTTCCAGTGCTGGAGGCCCGCCGGCGTGATCTTGAAGCTCGAGGGGCGGCAGTCGATCACCCGGCCGCGCATGTACTCCGCGAAGGCCCCATCGATGACGAAGCAGAGCGTGGGCCCGTCATGGTCGTGCCATGGCAGGGCGCTCCCCGACGGGTGGGTGCCTTCCGTCAGCGTCATGCCGTCGAGGTCGACCCGGTGGAGGGTCAGTGGGGAGGACTGGGGTGCCACGCGCTGCTCCCTGGCTTCGGGGGTGCCTGCGCCGACCGCGCCGAACCACGACGCCATCCGGCGGGGCGTACGGCAGGTGGGACGATTTCGCAACGGGTCCCTGCACAGGCAGGGTCCCCCTCGTGGAGGAGGTTTACCATGCGATGCATCCTTCGCCGCTCAGTCGCCGCGATGCTGGCCTTGACGGCATGTTCCGGCTCGGACGGCGGCGGCGGCCCGGCGCCGCCCGCGGTCGTCGTCGTGAAGGCCCCGGTCAGCGGGGACGCGCAGACCGGCACCGTCGGGACGGCGCTCGCCAACCCGATCCGCGTGCTCGTGACCCGCGACGGGGCGCCTGAGCCCGGCGCCACCGTCACCTGGACCGCCACCGGAACCGGCGCCAGCGTGGTGCCGCCCACTGGGACGACCGACGCGCAGGGGCTCGCCGAGGCGGTCTGGACCCTTCCGCAGGCCGCCGGGGCCCGCACCGCCTCGGCCGCCGTAGCCGGTGCCGGGGGGTCTCCCGTGGGATTCACCGCGACCGCCCTTCCCGGACCCGCCACGCAGCTCAACCGGACGGGGGGGAATGCGCAGTCGGGCGCCATCAACGCGGCGCTGCCCATGCCGCTTCAAGTTACGGCGGTGGACCAGTACGGCAACGGGGTGGCCGGGGTGGCGATTGCTTGGCAGGTGACCGGCGGTGGGGGGTCGGTGGCCCCGGGGAATGGAAATACCTCGGCGGCGGGGACGGCCACGACGGTCTGGACGCTCGGGGGAACGCTGGGGGCGCAGGCCGCGGAGGGAAGCGCGGGGGGGCTGGCGGGATCGCCGGTCGGCTTTACCGCGACGGGTACGCCGCCGCCGCCGCCAGTGGTGAACGTGACGGTGGGCAATAACTTCTACTCCCCGAGCGCGACCACCATCTCGGCAGGCACCCAGGTCAAGTGGACCTGGGTGGGGACCGGCGGCATTTCGCACAGCGTGACGCCCACCGGGTCACCGAGCTTCACCGGCAGCGCCATCCTGACCGGGGCGGGCTCGACCTACAGCTTCACCTTCACGACGCCCGGCGTGTATGCCTACCAGTGCGCGGTGCACGGGGTCGCCATGAGCGGAACGGTGACGGTGAACTAGTCCTGCCGGGTCACTCCAGCCCGGGGGCCTCGACCGCCGTCCAGGTCGAGTCGGGGTTGTAGACCTCCATCGTGCGGAAGGCGTCGAGGGTCGCCTCGCCCATGTCCTGCTGGTAGACGGTGCCGTCCCAGCCCACGATGAAGGTCTGGATGCCGGTCACGCCGTACTCTGCCGGGGCGGCCACGAGGGCAAAGCCCCCGATCATCGCCCCGGCGACGACGAAGTCCATCTCGCCCAGCGGCGCGGCGGGACCCTGGCGCTTGAGGATCTTGTAGTAGTAGCCGTGGAACGGCTGGTTCTTTCCCGTGTACCCCTCGGCGATGACGTTGGCGATGCCCTCGCCGACGGGACCCTCCCAGGTCCCGTCGGGCATCCGCCAGGCGAGTCCGTCCTGCGTGCCGGGCGTGCTGATGACCCGCTGGGCGTACTGGTTGACCTGCGCGCCGTCGTGCCGCACCTGCGCATACTCGCGCTGCGCCTCGACATAACCGCGGCAGACCGTGATCGCGTCCAGCTCGTTCTGGCCGATGCGCCGGCGCAGGATCTCCTCGGCGCCCGCCGCGGAGTTGAAGAACCACCGGCCGTCCTGCTCGATGATCGGGATCGGCATCGGCCAGTTCTCGGCGCCGACGTTGAGCACCGCCGACGTCCGCGCCGAGTCGTACACCAGGTGCTGTTGTGCCGCGGCCTCGGCGGCGAAGTCGGCGGCGTGGTTGCGGTCCGCCACCGTGTCGGAGGTGGCCACCAGGTGCTCACCGGCCGGCCCCAGGATCGCCTTCAGCTCCGGCACGTTGAAGTCCGTCGCCGCGGTGATCAGGGCGGTCGCCGCCTCTTCGGCCGTGGCGAACGTCCGTTCCGGCACCGACACCACGGGCTGATCCTGGCCGCCACAACCGATGAGCAGGCCGCAGATCGCGGCGGCGGCGCCCAGGCGGGGGCGCATGCGCGAGGTCATGGCGCTCATCTCCGCCTCCCGCCGCCACCGCCGCCCCGCGCGCCGCCCCCGCCGCGCGACCCTCCCCCGCCTCGCGAGCCCATGCTTGCCGCGCCCCGGGAGCTGTTGGCCCGGGCGCTCGCACCGCTGTAGCCGCCCTGGCCCCCGCTGAACCCGCTCTGCCCACCGCGCGAACTGGGCACGTTGCGCCCGCCGATCTGGTCCGACCGGGTGCCTCCCCCGACCGCCCCGGTGCTCGCGCTCGGCACCCGCGAGCCCGCGCCTCCCGCGCCTCCGGTGGAGGGTCGGGTGCCGGCGCTCGGTGACCGCCCGCCGGCCCCCGTCGAGGGCCGTGTGCCTGCCGACGGGGCCCGTCCGCCCGCCCCGCCGGCGGGCCGCTGGCTGGCACCCTCGCCGCCAAAGCGATTGGAGGTCCGGTTGTCGGGGTAGGGAGCCCCGCCCCGGTGTTGCGGGTTGTGCTGCCAGTTGTTGTTGCCGCGATTGCCGTTGTTGCCGCGGTTGATGTTGTTGTTGTGGTTGACCCGGTTGAAATTGTTGTTGTTGTTGATGATGACCGTGTTGCCGCCCCCCCACCCGGCGTAGCAGCACGAGCCGCCCCACATCGCCGCGCCCCACATCATGCCGACCGAGAACGAGATGAACGCCGCGCCGGGGGGGTACGGCGGGTAGTAGATCGGCGGGTAGGGATAGACCGGCGGGCCGTAGACCACCGTCGGGCTGTACGAGGGCACGTAGATCACCTCGGGGTTGGTGGGCTGCACCACGATGACCGTTTCCTTCTCGACGACCTGGGTGTCCACCTTCTGCTGCTCGTTCGAGGTCAGCGCTCCCTTGTCGACCGCCTTCTTGCGCATCACCTGCACCGCGTCCATCACCTCTTCCTGCTGGGCCAGGAAGGCGTTGCCGAGCGACGTCGTCCACTGGATGTCATCGGCCAGCCGCTTCACCACCTCCGGCACCGCGGCCATGGACTGGATGCTCGGATCCCACGGCTGCTTCGCCACCGAGTCGGCCAGCGCCTTGTCCTTCAGCTTCGGGTGCTTCTCCATCCACTGCTGCAACTGAACGATCTCGAGCGGGTAGGTGGAGGCGACGAGGGTCTGGGCCAGCAGGGGGTCCGGGTAGAGTGCGATCGGGGCCACCAGCGCCTCGAGCTGCGCCATCGGGAGCTTCAGCGAGTCTGGCGTCTCCTTGGCGGGGGCGGCGGCCGCGGCCTTGTCCGGCGCTGGCGCCTTGTCCTGCGCCGCGAGCGTGCCGGCGGCCGCGGGAATCAGGAGGGCGATGGTGAGCGCCAGGAGCCGCGGCCGGGCCTGCCCCCGCGAGTGATCGGGTCGGATCATGGTATGCATTGCACGTCGCTCCCGCGCCGCCAGGGTGTCTGGGATTCATGCCCGATCCGTGAGGACCGATATGTCGGTGTACCTTAACTCGCGGCCGGGCAATTGTGAAGCAGCGATGCTCGGCCTGCGGCCGGCGCTATCATTCCCGGCGTGCCATTCCCCCTCCCCGCCGCCGCGCCGCGCCGCCCCCTCACCCGATTCGCGCCCGCGCCGACCGGCCACCTCCATCTGGGCCACGCCGCCAGCGCCCTCTGGGTCTGGGGAGTCGCGCGCGCGCTCGGGGGCCGCGTGCTGCTCCGCGTGGAGGACCACGACCGGGGCCGCTCCCGGCCTGAATATGAGCGGGCGCTCCTGGACGACCTCGAGTGGCTCGGCCTCGAACCGGACCTCGGCCACCCGGCCGAATACCGGGCCGGAACGGGTGCCTACCGGCAGAGCCAGCGGGACGCGCACTACGAAGGGGAGCTGGCCCGCCTCGCAGAAGCCGGACTGGTGTTCGCCTGCGACTGTTCACGGCGGCGCTTGCGGGAGGCGGGAGCCGACCTCCCGAACGTGGAAACCCGGTATGACGGGCGCTGTCGGGACCGGGGGCTTGCTCCATCGGAAGGACGGGGACTCCGGGTCCGGATGGAGCCTGGCGTCGAGCGCTTCGAGGACCTGCGGCTCGGCCCGCAGGTGCAGGACCCGGCCGCGCAGTGCGGCGACCTGCTCGCCCGGGACCGGCTCGGGCAGTGGACCTACCAGTTCGCGGTGACGGTGGATGACATGCTGCAGGAGGTTGACCTGGTGGTCCGGGGGGAAGATCTCCTCGAGTCCACCGGGCGGCAGCTGCGCCTGGCACGATTGCTGGGGCGCACCTCGGTGCCCAGATACTTGCATCATCCCCTGATCGTCCACCCCGGTGGCGCAAAGCTCAGCAAGGCAAGCCGGGACACCGGCATCCGCGATCTCCGGGCCGCCGGAATCCCAGCCGAGACAGTCCTGGGCGCCGCCGCCAGGGCGACCGGCCTCCTGACGACAGAAATGTCGCTCCGCGCAGCCGACGTAGCAGGACTTTTCGCGCTGGCCTGAGCGCCACCATCAGAATGTCCGAACGGTGCAGCAGCGCATTGTGACGCGCATCTGCACCGTTCATATTCCTGCCCCGCTGCCCCGCTGCCCCGCTGCCCCGCTGCCCCGCTGCCCCGCTGCCCCGCTGCCCCGCTGCCCCGCTTATCCGTTGCCCGCCACCACCGCTGGTGCCATCCCCTCGAGCTCCCGGTCGATGCGGTCGATGTAGACCGCGGCGGAAAGGTCGCCGCTGACGTTCAGCGTGGTCCGCGTCATGTCGAGGATTCGGTCCACCCCGAGGATGATGGCGATCCCTTCGGCGGGCACACCCACCGTGGCCATCACGATCATCATCAGGGGCAGGGAGCCCCCCGGCACGCCGGCCGCACCGATGGCGGTCATGACCGACAGGATCACGACGACGATCTGCGAGCCGAATGACAGGTTCACGCCGAAGACCTGGGCCAGGAAGAGCACCGTCACCCCCTCGAAGAGCGCGGTGCCGTTCATGCTCATGGTGGCGCCGAGGGGGAGGACGAACCCCGCGATCTTCGGCTGCACGCCCAGCTCCGACTCGGCGGTGGCGATGGAGGTCGGGAGGGTCGCCATGCTGGAGCTGGTGGAAAAGGCGGTGATGATCGGCGCCTCGATCCCCTTCCAGAACTTCAGCGGGCTCATCCGGCCGAAGACTCTAACCAGGAAGGAAATGCCCACGGTGGCGTGGACCAGCAGGCCGAAGAGCACCACCAGCACGTACATGCCGAGTTGCTGCAGGATGCCCCATCCGAACTGCGAGGTGATGACGAAGACCAGCGCAAAGACGCCGTAGGGCGCGAGCTTCATCGCCATGTTGATGATGGCGATGACGGCCTCCCCGATACCCTCCAGCACCCCGAGGACGGGCTGCGCCTTCTCCCGGGGAATCATGGTCAGGGCGGCCCCGAAGATGAGCGCGAAGAAGATGAGCGCCAGCATGTCCATGTCCGCCGCCGCCGCCACGGGGTTGCGGGGGACAATGTGCACGAAGGTGCTGACACCAAAGTCCTGCGCCCCCGACTGGGCGAGCCCCTCGGCGCCGCTCGCAAACCGCGCCATCAGCTCGTCGCGCGTCTCGGCGGGCAAGCCGGTTCCCGGCTTGATGGTGTTCACCAGGAGCAGGCCGAGCACCGCGGCCATGAGCGTGGAGAAGGCAAAGTAGGCCATCGTGCGGCCACCCAGTCGCCCCAGCGTTTTCATGTCGCCGATGCCGGCCACGCCGATCGCGATCGAGGTGAAGACGATCGGGACCACGGTCATGAACAACAGGCGCAGGAAGACCTGCCCCACCGGGTAGGCCAGATTGTCGGAAACGAACGTCAGCCACGCCGCTCCCCCGAAGAAGCGGTTGCAGAGCCCGCCGACCAGCGCTCCGCCCACCAGGCCGATGGCAATCTTCGTGTGCAGCTTCACGCGGGGCTCCCCGCCTCAGGGCGTATGGATGGAGCGACAGGCCCGCCGGGAGGTTCCCGGCGCGGCCGACGGATCAGCCGGCCAGGGCGCCGGCCTTCGCGTCGATGCCGCCGAGGAGCGACTGGAAGGACGCCGCGAACTTCTGGACTCCTTCGGCCTCGAGCTCCCGGGTGGCGGCGTCGAGGTCGATGCCCGCGCCGGCCAGCTCCCGGAGCCGGGATTCGGCCGCGGCCGCGGCGTCCGGCCCGAGCCGGACGGCCGGATTGCCGTGATCGCGGTAGGCGGCGAACGTCTCGGGAGGCAGGGTGTTGACGGTCTGGGGCGCGACCAGCGCTTCCACGTAGTACACATCGGGGAGCGCCGGGTCCTTGGTGCTTGTCGACGCCCACAACGGCCGCTGCACCCGGGCCCCTCGCGCCGCCAGCGCGTCCCAGCGCGGGCCCCGGAAGACCCGCTCAAACGCGGCGTAGGCCAGGCAGGCGTTCGCGATGGCCGCCGTGCCGCGCAGGTCGGCACGACCGGCGGTCGCCAGCAGCGGGTCCACCTTGGTGTCCACCCGGCTGACGAAGAAGCTTGCCACCGACGCGATGCCGCCGATCGACTGCCCCGCGGCGAGGCGACGCTCCAGTCCCTTCAGGTACGCCTCCATCACCGCCTCGTGGCGTGCCACCGCGAAGAGGAGCGTCACGTTCACGTTGATCCCGTCGGCGATGCACCGCTCGATGGCCCCCAGCCCCTCCAGCGTGCCAGGGATCTTGATCATCAGGTTGGGGCGCGCCACCGCCGTCCACAGCCGGCGGGCCGCCGCCTCGGTGGCCTCGCCGTCGTGCGCCAGCGCGGGCGACACCTCCAGCGACACCAGGCCGTCCACGCCGTGCGTGCGCTCGTAGACCGGCTGGAAGGTGTCGCAGGCCGCGCGGACGTCGGCGATGGCCAGCCCCTCGAAGATCTCCTCGGCTCCGTGGCCTTCGGCGGCCAGGTGGCGGATGTCGTCGTCGTAGTCGGTGCTGCCGGCGATCGCCTTCTCGAAGATCGTCGGGTTCGACGTCATGCCGAGGAGGCCGTCGCCCGAGATCAGGGCGCGGAGCTCGCCGGTAGCCAGGAGCTCGCGGGTGATGAAGTCGTACCAGGGGCTCTGGCCGAGGGCGCCGAGCTGGACGAGCGGGTTGGTGGCGGACATGGGCTGGCTCATTCCGGGCGGGAGTGGACACGGCGGATCGCGTCCGCCACGCGCGACGTGGTGAACCCGAACTCCTCGAACAGCCGCTCGCCGGGGGCGGAGGCGCCGAAGTGGTCGAGGCTGACGGCTTCGCCACGGTCGCCCAGCCAGCGATGCCAGCCAAAGGAGGTGGCCGCCTCGACGCTCACCCGCGCCCGCAGCGCCGGGGGCAGCACGGCGTCGCGGTACGCCTGCGGCTGGGCGGCGAAGAGTTCCCAGGATGGGAGGCTCACCACCCGCACCGGGAGGCCGCCCGTAGTGAGCTGTTCGGCCGCCGCGAGCGCCACCGAGAGCTCGGAACCGGTGGCCATCACGATCGCCTCGGCGGCCGGCGGATCAAACAGCACGTAGCCGCCGCGGCGCACTCCCTCCGCGGAAGCCAGCACGGCGCGGTCGAGGACCGGCACGCGCTGCCGCGTGAGCGCCAGGAGCGTCGGCCCCTCGCGCCGGGCCACGGCCACCCGCCACGCCTCGACCGTCTCGTTGGCGTCGCCAGGGCGCAGCACGACCAGGTTCGGGATGGCGCGGAGCATCGCGAGGTGCTCCACCGGCTGGTGGGTCGGGCCGTCCTCTCCCACGCCGATCGAGTCGTGGGTGCCGAGATAGATGACCGGCAGCCCCATGATGGCGGCGAGCCGGATCGACGGCTTCATGTAGTCGCTGAACACCAGGAAAGTGCTGCCGAAGGGGCGCAGTCCGCCATGGGCGGCCATCCCGTTGAGGCAGGCCGCCATCCCGTGCTCGCGGATGCCCCAGTGGATGGTCTGTCCCGTCGACTGCGGACCGAATTCCCCGCCGAGTCCGTGCGTCGTGCCGGTGCTGCCGGCCAGGTCCGCCGAGCCGCCGACGAGGTTGGGCAGCGAGGCCGCCAGCGCCTTCAGCGCCGCCGCGGAGGCCTTGCGGGTCTCGACACCCTTCGCGTCGGCGGGGAAGGCCGGCAATCCGGCGTCCCAGCCTGCGGGAAGATCGCCCGTCCGCCACTGCCGGAACCGCTCGGCGTCGGCGGGATGGCTGCCGGCGTAGGCGGCCTGCAGCCGCTGCCACGCGGCCTCCGCCTCCGCACCCCGGGCCGCCACCGCGCCCATGTCCTTGCGGGCCGAGTCCGGGACGAAGAACGGCTCATCGGGCCAGCCCAGGATGGCCTTGGTCTTCCGGATTTCATCGGCCCCGAGCGGCGCCCCGTGCGCGGCCGAGGTGTCCCGCTTCGTGGGCGCCGGATCCGCGATGATGGTCCGGAGGACGATCAGCGTGGGCCGCTCCGCCTGGCCGGCGGCGTCCGAGAGGGCGGCGTCGATGGCCGCGAGGTCGTTGCCGTCGTCCACGCGGAGGACCCGCCAGCCGTACCCCTCGAACCGGAGGCCCACGTCTTCCGAGAAGGCCAGGTCGGTGCGGCCGTCGATCGTGATGCGGTTGTCGTCGTAGACGACGGCGAGCTTGCCGAGGCGGAGGTGCCCCGCCAGCGAGGCCGCCTCCGAGGCGACGCCCTCCATCAGGTCGCCGTCGCTGGCGATGACCCAGGTGCGGTGGTCCACCAGCGCCTGGCCGGGGCGGTTGAAGCTGGCGGCAAGGAACCGCTCGGCGATCGCCATGCCGACGGCATTGCCCATCCCCTGGCCGAGGGGGCCGGTGGTGGTCTCGACCCCCGCGGTGTGCCCGCGCTCGGGATGCCCGGGCGTGCGGGAGCCCCACTGGCGAAAGTTGCGGATCTCGTCGAGGGGGAGGTCGTAGCCCGTCAGGTGCAGCAGCCCGTAGAGGAGCATCGACGCGTGCCCGCAGGACAGGACGAACCGGTCGCGATCGGCCCAGTCGGGGTTGCCGGGGTTGTGCTTGAGGTGCCGGGTCCAGAGCAGGTACGCCACCGGCGCCAGCGCCATCGGCGTGCCGGGATGCCCCGAGTTGGCCTGTTCCACCGCGTCCATGGCGAGCACGCGGAGGGTGTTGATGCTGGTCCACGCGGTGTCTGGCTGGACGGGAGACCTGGTCGGGGCGGCGGGACGAGGCACGGCGGTGTGAGGCGTCAGGACCCGACTCCCGTCTGGGGTGGCACGGTGGCGATGCGGGGTGTGTGTGGACCGGGGCAAAATAACACGCCGCACCGCCCGCCGTCACCCGCGCTACGGGACCTGGTTGATCATCAGGTGCGCGTAGGGGGTGCCCGCCCACATGATCCAGGTGCCGGTCTTCTGCGGGGTGGTGCCGAGCCCCGAGGTCTTGGCGTCGAAGGGCCACAGGATCATCCAGTGCGGCGGCGACTCGATGAACTGGTGTCCCGCCGTCGGCTGGGCCCACGGGTCGGTGGCGCTGATGTCACTCCCTCCGCTCAGCATGTAGCCGATCCCCGGCGCCGCATTCTTGGGGACCGGATCGTGGGCCATCCACGACTGCGCCCAGATCATCGCCTGCGGGTCGAGGCACATCGCATCCTTTCCCGGCGTCTCGGGCTGGTCCGGGAGGCAGGTGAAGCCGTTGGTACCGGTCTTGAGCTCGACCATCTTGCCGTCGGGCCCGGGGGCGATGACGGCCGCATCCTTCGCCAAGTCGGCCGGCGCGGCGGCGAGGGCGCTCTTGATCAGCGCCTCCGTGTCCTGCTGCTGCGCGAAGAGCGGCGTGGTGATCATGCTGAACATGGCGAGGGCCAGGGCGGGGGTACGACCGACTCGGGACATGGTCCCTCCAGCGCCGTTGAGCGACGGAGGGCAGGCCGCACATTCGCGCGGTGTCGCGCCGCACGAGACCCGGACGGGAGTCCGGACCTCGCAGGTCCGAACATCGGCTCGGGGACCACTGCCGTCAATATGGATTCGGAACGCGGGGCGGGTGCGTCCAGCGGCCGGCTCCCGGCAGCCCCGGGTCCGCCGGCCTTCGCGATAACGTGTTGTATATCAACAGGTTGTCGTTCTTCCAGCCCCCCTGGACGGTGGGATCCGTGGCTCAGGCTTGGGTGAGGGGCTGTCGTGGGGAGGTTCCGGGTGATAGATTCAAGGGTTGAAATGACAACGCATTAGGCGGTCCGGGTGGTCCGGGCCGTGTACGAGTCTTCAGGCAGGGTTTGTGGCACGAACATCCAGACGACGCAGTAACAGCAGTTCCAACGCGGCAGCGATTGCCGCCCCCTCCTTCCGCCGCTCCGGCGGTCGCTCCTACTCCGGTCATCGCGAATGGCTGCTCGCGGAACACGGTTCCATCTGCGCCTATTGTGGCGTGGAGACCGCTCCCGAGGCCATCACCCTCGACCACGTCCGTCCGCGGCGCGGTCAGGACGCCTACGACCGCCCGGACAACCTGGTCCTGGCCTGCCGCGAGTGCAACGCCGCTAAGGCCGACACCCCGCTGGTCGCGTTCCTCATGCAGCGACGCTCCCGCGGCGTCTTCCTCCTGCACTACGGCGAGCACCTCTCCGAGCCGCTGAAGGAACTGGCCCGGAAAGCGTCGGAGCGGCCGATACTTCCGGCCTAGCTGGCCCGGCCGACGGGCCGACGGGCTGCAACATCATTTGGGGGCAACCAGCATCTGGTTGCCCCCTTGAGGTTTCGGCCCGGCGAACGACACTCGGCCCGCCTGCCCGCCTGCCCGCCTGCCCGCCTGCCCTATCCCCCCACCGCCTCCCCCACGATCCTCGCCTGCTCCGCGGCGTGGGCCGACGGATAGCCTTCCGCCGGACTCGCCCGGTTGGGCCGTCCGGCGTAGCGCAGGGTCACCCCCTCGGGGAGGAGGGCGCGGAGCCGCTCCTGCACGAAATTCCACGCACCCATGTTCTCCGGCTCCTCCTGCGCCCAGACCACCTCGCGGAGCCCCGGATACCCTCCGAGGACCGAGCGCAGTTCGTCGGCCGGATAGGGATAGAGCAGCTCCTGCCGGATGATGGCGGGGCGCGGGGTCGCCTCCGCAGCACCCGCCGCCAGCTCGTAGTAGAGCTTGCCGGAGCAGAGCACCGCGCGGGCGGCGCCCGTCGGCCGCGCCGGATCGTCGAGCACCGGGCGGAAGGTGTCATCGCTCAGGTCAGTGAGCGATGACGCCGCCGCCGGGAGCCGGAGCAGGCTCTTCGGGGTCATGACCACGAGCGGCCGGATCTGGGCGTGGTGCGCCTGCTGGCGCAGCAGGTGGAAATACTGCGCCGGGGTGGAGCAGTTGGCCACCCGCATGTTGCGCTCGGCGCAGGACTGGAGGAACCGCTCGAGGCGCGCGCTCGAGTGCTCCGGGCCCTGGCCCTCGTACCCGTGCGGCAGCAGCAGCGTCAGCCGGGTGCGCTGGCCCCACTTCGAGAGCCCCGCCGCCAGGAACTGGTCCAGGAAGACCTGGGCGCCGTTGACGAAGTCGCCGAACTGCGCCTCCCACAGCACCAGCGCCTCCGGGGCCGCCACGCTGTAGCCGTACTCGAATCCCATCGTCGCCAGCTCCGACAGCGGGCTGTTGTGGATCTCGATCGGCGCCTGCGCGCCGGTCAGCCGGCTGATGGGGGCGTAGGTGTCGCCGGTCTTGACGTCATGCAGCACGAAGTGCCGGTGGCTGAAGGTGCCCCGTTCGGTGTCCTGGCCGGTGAGGCGGATCGGCACCCCCTCGAGCAGCAGGGAGCCCATGGCCAGCGCCTCCGCGTGCCCCCAGTCGATCCCGCCGGGCGCGGTGATGTCCTTGCGACGGCGCTCCAGCTGGCGGGCCAGCTTCGGGTGGACCGTGAACCCCGCTGGCCACGCCAGCAGTTCCTCGTTCAGCGTCGTCAGGAATTCCGCCGGCAGCGCGGTTTCCACCAGTCCCGCGTCGCGTCGCCCGTCCGGCGGCGCGTCCGACCGGGAGGCCGGCGCCGTCTTCATGGCCTGCTGGACGTCGACCAGCCGCTGGTACGCCGCCGCGGCCTCCGCCTCGGCCGCCTCGGCGCTCAGCAGCCCATCGGCGACCAGCCGGGCGGCGTACTTGGCGCGGACCGTCGGCAGTTCCTTGATCCGCTCGTACATGACGGGCTGGGTGTACGCCGGCTCGTCGCCCTCGTTGTGCCCCCAGCGGCGGTACCCCACCAGGTCGATGAGGACGTCGCTCCGGAACTTGGCGCGGTAGGCCATGGCCAGGCGGACGGCGCTGAGGCACGCCTCCGGGTCATCGGCGTTGACGTGGATGATGGCCACGTCGAATCCCTTGGCCAGGTCGGAGGCGTAGCGGGTTGAGCGCGAATCCCGCATGTCGGTGGTGAAGCCGATCTGGTTGTTGGTGATGATGTGCAGCGTGCCGCCGGGGTCGTACCCCGCGAGGTTGGCGAGGTTGAGCGTCTCGGCCACCACCCCCTGGCCCGCGAACGCGGCGTCGCCATGGATGACGATCGGGAGCGCGGCGGTGGGGTCATGCTCGATGGTACGCCCCTTCCGCGAGGTCTGGCGCGCCCGGATGCGGCCGTTGACCACCGGGCCGACGAACTCCAGGTGGCTCGGATTGGGGAGCACGCTCACCGTCAGCGTCTTTCCCGCGGAGCTGCGGATGGTCCCCTCGGCCCCGAGGTGGTACTTCACGTCCCCCGTGCCGGCATCGGGCTCGTCGGGCCGCGCCTTGTGGCCCTCGAACTCCGACATGATCGACTCGTACGGCCGCCCCACGGTGTGCACCAGCACGTTGAGCCGGCCGCGGTGGGCCATGCCGATCGTCACCTCGCGCGCCCCCTGTTCCCCGGCCAGCTCGTTGGCCAGGTCGAGCATCGGCACCAGCGCGTCCACTCCCTCGACGGAAAACCGCTTCTGTCCCAGGTAGGCCTTGTGCAGGAAGCGCTCGAAGGTCTCGACCGCGGTGAGGCGGCCGAGGAGCGCGCGCCGCTCCTCCGCGGGGAGCGGGCGGCGGAAGGTGCCCGATTCGATGGCGTTCCGCAGCCAGACCCGTTCCGCATGGTCGGAAATGTGCTCGACCTCGTAGGCGATGGTCCCGCAGTAGGTCTCCCGCAGCCGGGGCAGCGCCTCGGCCAGGGTATCGCCCGGCACCGCGATGCGCAGCACACGCGCCGGCACGCGGGCCTGGACCTCCGGGGTCAGGCCGAGGGTGTCCGGGTCGAGCGCCGGGTCGCCGATCGGCTCGCTCCCCAATGGATCGAGGCGCGCGGCGAGGTGGCCGTGCATCCGGAACGCCTTGACGAGCGCCATGGCCGCCGCCACGCGGGCGAGGTCGTCGGCGGTTGCCCCGGACGGCTCCGTCACCGCCCGGGCCGCCGGCGCCACGCTGGTGGCGGGAATGCCGGTGGCGGCGGGAAGGTGCAGGCTCTCGGCGATCGCCTCGTAGAACGGCTCCGTGCCGGAGAGGAAGCGCTCGATGGTCCTGAGGAAGGTTCCGGACTCCGCGCCCTGGATCACCCGGTGATCGTAGGTGCTCGTGATCGTCATGACCTTGCTGATCCCCAGCTCCCGGACCCGCTCGGGGCTCACCGTCGAGAACTCCGGGGGATAGCTGATGGCCCCCACGGCCACGATCGTGCCCTGGCCGGCCATGAGCCGGGGGACCGACGCCACCGTGCCCAGGCCGCCGGGATTCGTGAGCTGGATGGTGCCGCCGGAGAAGTCGTCCGGCATCAGCCGGCTGGTGCGGGCCTTCTCGATGAGCGATTCGTACGTGGCGTGGAAGGTGGCGAAGTCCATCGTGTCGGCGGCCTTGATGACCGGGACGACCAGGCCGCGGGTGCCGTCCTTTCGCTCCATGTCCACGGCAATGCCGAGGCCGGTGGAGGTGGGCGTCACCCGATGGGGCACGCCCTCGTGCATGGCCAGCACGTCGAGCATCGACGGGTGAAGCTTGGCCGCCTGCACGATCGCGAAGCCGATCAGGTGGGTGAACGAGATCTTCTCGCTCCGGCCGGCGGTGGCAAGCGCGGCGTTCAGGCGCGCCCGGTGCGCCTCGAGCGACGCCACCGGGAGCTCGCGGAACGTCGTGGCCGTCGGCACGGAGAGGCTCTCGTTCATGTTCGCGACGAGGCGGGCCGCCGGTCCCTTGAGCGGAACGGCGTTCGGGGGCGGGGGGGCGTCCGCCGGTGCGGGCGCGGGGGCGGCCGGGGAGGTGCCGTTGCCGGCGGCCGCCGGGGGCTCGGCGGCGGGCGCCGCCACGGGGGTCTCGCCGACGACGCCGCTCTCGAACAGGCGGCGCCATTCCGGCGAGACTCCCTCGGGGTTCCGCAGGAATTCCTCGTACACCGCCTGGGCAAACCCGGCGTTGGCGGTCTCGAACACGTTCAACTCCACACACCGCTCCACTTCCTCGGGAAACCTGCTGTCCGGGGCGGCGCTCCCCGGCGACGAAGGAAAGATAATCGCCCGCTCAGAGGGACATCGAGGGGACCTCGACGGCCTTGCCCCCGTTCCGTGGCCTCGGTAGTCTCCCGGACACGCTCTGTCGGCGGTCCCCTCCACCACCACGCCATGCGACAGCCCGGACGCCTACCCCTCCTGATCCTGACCGCCGCGTCGGCCGCCTGCGAGCAGCCGACAGGCGCCGCCGTCATCGGCTACGCCTTCCCGCGGGACGGCCAGCGGGCGGCGATCGTCGCCGCGGCGGCGCTGCCCACGGACACGGCGCTCGGCGCCATCCGGATCGTGGGCGACTGGGACTCCGGCGGGACGGAGTCCGCGGTGGAGATCGCCCGGGCGCGGCGCCTCGTGGCGCTTCCGCGGGTCATGGGGGTGGTCGGGCACGTCGGCAGCCGAAGCACCCTGATCACCGCCCCGATCTACAGCGCCGCCGGCATCCCCCTGGTGGTCCCGACCGCCACCAGCGGACGGCTCTGGGAGATCGGCGAGTGGGTCTTTCCGCTGGCGCCCAGCGACTCGATGGAGGCCGCCTTCCTGGGCGAGGCGGCCGTCGACGGGCTCAAGGCGAGCCGGATCGCGGTCTACTTCGTGAACACCGCCTATGGCTCCGGGATTCGCGGCGAGCTTCGCCGGTGGCTCGGCACCCGGGGCATGGCCCCGGTGGACGAGGTGCCCTACGTCATCGGCGCCGACCTGGCGACCCTGGTGCAGGCCTCCCTCCGGCGCACCCACCCCGACCTGACGGTCCTCGTCGGCCGGCGCATCGAGGTGGCCCAGCTCGCGGCACTGATCTACGAGCACGATCCCTCCATCCGCCTGCTCGCCGCCGACGGCGCCTACGACCAGCTTGCCGAGCTGATTGCCGCGGCGGGCCCGGCCGCCGATTCGCTCTACCTCACCACCTTCTGGGTGGCCGACACCACCGTGCCGGTCCAGCGCGACTTCGTCCGGCGGTACCGGAACGACACCGGTCGCGACCCGACGGCGTTCGAGGCCATGCGTTACGACGCCATCATGGTGCTGGCGCAGGCCATCCGGGAAGCCGGTCCCGACCGGGCCGCCATCCGCGACTGGCTGGCATCGCTGGGGGGCAGCCGCCCGCCCTTCCAGGGGGTGACCGGGAACGTCACCTTCCGCCGCGGGGCCCGGCGCAACCTCCTCCTCGTCCGGCTCCGTGAGGGCCGGCCGGTCTCGGTGCCGGAGGCCGGCGTATGGTGATGACCACCGGAAGCCACCCCGCCGGGCGACGCTGGCGGCGCGCGCTCAGCATCCGCACGCTGTTCCTCCTGCTCGTGGGGATGGTCGGGCTGTACGTGCTCGGCGTGTCCTTCTTCCTGGCGGCGCGGATGCACCCGGGGGCGGTGCTGCTCCGGCAGGACACCGAGCCGGTCGTCGAACTCTTCGGGGTGCTCAACGGGCGGTCGCAACGTCTTGAGGCGCAGGTCCGGGACCTCCAGGGACTGGTGTCGCTGGGGCCGCCCGGGTATCCGGCGGCGCTGAACCGGCTGCGGGAGCAGCTCACCGCCGCCCCGGACGAGCGGAGCACCCGCGCCTTCACCTCGGTGCCGGAGGCGATGCGGACGGCCATGGCCACCGCCGACGAGGCGATCGCCGCGCTGGAGACCGGCGCCCTCGAGGTGGTGAGCCTCCTGGAGCTGGGCCGCTACGAGGCGGCGCAGGCGCGGATGATGTCGGTCAATGCGCTGGTGGGCGAGATGAACCGCCACCTGGCGGAGGCGGAGCGGCGCGGGCTCTCCGACCTGGTGCGGCGCGAGGACGAGCTTTCGCGCGCCACCGGGCAGGCCCTCCGCGCGGTGATCGTCTGGCTGGCCATCGGCCTCTTCTTCCTGCCGGTCGTCCTCCTCATCGCCTACCGCCGGCTCGGCACCCCGCTGCGCGATCTCGAGGAGGGGCTGACGCAGGTGGCCGAGGGCGACCTCCACGCGCAGATCCCCGTCCGGCACGCCGACGAGATCGGTCGCCTCGCCGAGCACTTCAACCACATGACGTCGGTGCTCCGGGAGCGGGCGGAGGAGCAGGGCCGGTTCGCGGCGGCCGGGGAGCTCATCGCCGGCGTGGCCCACGAGGTGAACAATCCCCTGATGGCCATCTCGGCCATCACGCAGCAGCGGCTGGAAGACAACGACCTGCGGGTCGACGACCGCCAGGACCTGATGCAGATCCTCCGCCAGTCGCGGCGGGCGGGCAAACTGCTGTCCGGCCTGCTCCGCTTCGCGCGGAGTGGCGACGAGCCGCGGGCGGAGACCGCGAATCTGGGCAAGGTCCTGCGCGAAGCCATCGACCTGGTCTCCTACCAGTTCGGCGTGGCCGAGATCACCCTTGACGCGGGGATCGACCCGCAGCTGCCGCGGGTCTACGGCGACCCGGCGCGCCTCGAGCAGGTGTTCGTGAATCTCCTCAGTAACGCCATCCATGCCGTCCGCCAGGTGCCGCCGCCGCGCACCATCTCGATCTCGACTGGCCAGGATGCCGAGGGGCTCTGGCTCACCCTGTCGGACAATGGACCGGGGATCCCGCCGCCCGTCCTCCGGCGGATCTTCCGTCCCTTCGTGACGACGAAGGGGCGGCAGGGGACGGGGCTGGGGTTGTACATCTCTCGGCAGATCCTGCGCGACGCGGGAGGGGACGTGGAGGCGGATGCCGCGCCGGAGGGGGGCGCGCGCTTCAAGATCCGGCTCCGGCCCGCCGAGGAGAGCGACTGGCTCACGACGCCGAAGGACCAGGAGCGGCCGCCCACGCCGGCCACCCTGGCGGGGGTCAGGATCCTCCTGGTGGACGACGAGATCGCCCTGCGCCGGCCGATCGCGCGATTCTTGACCCGCCGCGGCGCGGCGGTCGAGGAGGCGGGCGATGGGGTGGAGGCGCTGGAACGGATTGCCGCGCTGCACGGCGAGGTGGACGTCCTGCTCGCCGACCTGCGGATGCCGCGCATGGACGGCGTGGCCCTGCACCAGGAATTGCGGGGGCGCTACCCCGCGCTGGCGGACCGGGTTGTGTTCCTTTCGGGAGACCTCTCGCACCTGTCGAGCGGGAGCCACTCCTCCCGCGCCGGGTCCGAGGGCGCCATCTCGGCCGACCGGATCCTCCTCAAGCCGGTCTCCCTGGAGGAGGTGGAGACCCGTCTGCTCCAGGTGGTGCAGCAGGCGCCCCCGCCGGGCTGAGCAGCCGCCAGGCCTCGAGCTCGCGCGCCACCCGCGCTTCCTCCCACTGCAGCTCGGCGCCGAGGAGTGCCGCCACCCGCGGTGCGGCCTGCGCCCCGTGATCCGCCGTCTCGTAGTGCAGGTGGATCCGGCGGACGAGGACATCCTCGATCCGGGTGGCCAGCTCCCGGCGCGCGTGATGGACCACCTCCGCCTCGATCGCGGGATGATCGGGGTGCAGTCGTGCCAGGAGCCCGCGGTCCAGCCGCCCGAGGTTGCAGACGGCGGCCGCCTCCGTGCCGTAGTGGTGGAGCAGGTGGTCGGCGGTGTCCGCGCCCAGCCCCAGCTCCAGGACGGTCTGCCGCATCGGGCCGAGGTCGGCGGCCTCGCCCCCGGGCAACGCCTCCCGCTCCGTCGCCGCACGCTCCGGACGTGGCCGGCCCTCCCGCCGGGTGAGTTCCGCCGCCACTTCGTCCACCATCTCCTCCGCCATCGACCGGTAGGTGGTCAGCTTGCCCCCCGCGATCGTGAACATCCCCGCCGGTCCGCGCCGGATCAGGTGCTCGCGGCTGACGGCCGACGCCGCGCCGTGCCCGCCGGTGTCGAGCAACGCGCGCACCCCCGCCCAGGTCGACACGATGTCGGCCTCGGTGAGGTGCGCGTGGGGGAAGCAGGCGTTGGCCGACCGCAGGAGGTAGTGCACGTCGGCCTCCGAGGCGTGCACCGATTCCGGCAGGCCAGGCTCGTCCGTGTCGGTGGTGCCGATATAGGAGAAATCACCCCAGGGCAGGACGAACATGACCCGGCCGTCGATCGGGCTCGTCAGGGTGATGGCCGCGGTGTGGCCCAGCCGGGCGCGGCGGACCATGACGTGCACCCCGCGCGTCGGGCGGAGCAGGGGCCGGGCCGCGGGATCCTCAAGCCGCCGGAGCTGGTCGGTCCATGGCCCCGTGGCGTTCACCACGACGGCGGCGCGCACCTGGCCGTGCCGCATCAGCGCGTCCTCGACCACGACGCCCCGGACCTGCCCGCCGCTCCGTTCCAGGCCGATGACCCGGGTATAGGTCGCCACGTCCGCCCCGTGCAGCATGGCCGACCGGGCGGTGGCGACGACCAGCCGGGCGTCGTCGCACTGGGCATCGTAGTACCGGGCGCCCCCCACGAGGCCGCGCTCGCGGAGCATCGGCTCCTGGGCGAGGAGTGCCCGCTTGCCGAGGATGCGGTGTCGGCGCACATTCCGGAGTGGCGCGAGCAGGTCGTACAAGAGCATCCCGGCGGCCAGCTTCCAGAGCGGCACGCGGTCGCCCCGATGCACCGGGAAGACGAAGGGGAGGGGCCGCACGAGGTGCGGGGCAATGCGCAGCAGGGTGCGGCGTTCGCGCGTGGCCTCGTGCACCAGGCGAAACTGGCCCTGCTCCAGGTAGCGGAGGCCCCCATGGATCAGCCGGCTCGAATGGGAGCTGGTGCCGGACCCGAGGTCTCTCGCCTCGATGAGCGCGGTGCGGAACCCCCGCATCGCCGCGTCCCGCGCGATGCCTGTCCCGGTGATGCCACCGCCGATGACGAGCAGGTCGTACGGCTTGGCCGTGAGCCGGTCAACCGTCGCACACCGGAAGGAAGCGTTACGAGTGTCCATGGCGTCCGAGGGCCGGCTGGCCCTGCCCAGTACCTGGTTCACGTGGCACGATCACCTCTTCCGTCCCGGGATGCGGGTGCTCGATCTCGCCTGTGGCGACGGGCGGCATAGCCTGGCGGCCGCGGCGCGGGGGGCCGCCGTGACGGCGTGGGACCGGGATGCGCGGGCGCTCGAGTCCGGGCGCGCCGCCGCCGACGCACGGGGGCTCCGGATCGACTGGCAGGAGGTGGACCTCGCCGCCGACTGGCCCGACGCCCCGCCCTTCGATGCCATTCTGCTCTTCAATTACCTGGCCCGCGATCGCATGCCGCAGGTCCGGACGGCGCTTGCGCCCGGCGGCACCCTGGTCATGGAAACCTTCCTCACGACCCAGCGCGACCTGGGCTGGGGCCCCACCGCCGATGAACACCTGCTCGCCCGCGGGGAGCTGGCCCGGCTGGTCGCCCCGCTGGAGGTCCTGCATGGTCGCGAAGTCCTGGAACCGGTCGATGTGGAGCGCTGGCGCGCCGTGGCCAGCGTCGTGGCCCGCCGGCGTCCCGATGCACCCTGACGCCCGAACGATAACATGCTGACGATCCCGTCCGGACGGCGGGCGGCCATCGTCGCAGGCGTGCGGACCCCGTTCGCCAGGAGCGGCACCGCGCTCAAGGACGCGACGGCCGTCGCCCTGGCTCGCCACGCCACGCGGGAGCTGCTGTACCGGACCAACCTCTCCGGCGCCGATGTGGATGAGGTCATCTTCGGTCAGGTGATCCCGTCCGTGCTCGCCCCGAACCTCGCGCGCGAGGTGAGCCTCCTTCCCCAGTTCCCCAAGACCATCCCGGCCTACACCCTCAACCGGGCCTGCGCGTCGGGCGCCCAGGCGGTGGTGAACGCCGCCGACCAGCTGATGCTCGGTCGGGCCGACGTGGTCGTGGCCGGCGGGGCGGAATCGCTCTCCGACATCCCGATCCTGCACTCGCGCCGGTTCAGCGCGCTCCTGCTCGAGGCCAGCAAGGCGCGGACGCTCACCCAGCGGTTGCGCGTGCTCTCCCGGATCCGGCCGCGGGACCTGGTGCCCGTCACCCCGGCCATCGCCGAGCCGTCCACCGGCGAGTCGATGGGACAATCGGCGGAGAAGATGGCGCAGGAGAACGGCATCCGCCGGGAGGATCAGGACCGGATCGCCCTGCTCAGTCACCAGCGCGCCGCCGCCGCCACCGCCGACGGCCGGCTGACGGCGGAGATCGCGCCCTGGTTCGGCGGGCGCGCGATGGACCAGGTCCTCACCAGCGACAACGGCGTGCGCGCCGACAGCTCGCTCGAGGCGCTCGCCAAGCTGAAGCCGGTCTTCGACCGGCGCTACGGCTCGGTCACGGCGGGCAACGCCTCGCCGCTCACCGACGGGGCGTCCGCCGTGGTCCTCATGGCGGAGGAAAAGGCCCGCGCCCTCGGCTATCGCCCGGTGGCCACCGTGCGCAGCTACGCCGTGGCCGCCGTCGATCCGGGGTGGCAGCTCCTCATGGGGCCGGTCTTCGCGGTGCCCAAGGCCCTCGAGCGCGCCGGCCTCACCTGGAACGACCTGGGGCTCGTGGAGATCCATGAGGCCTTCGCCTCCCAGGTCCTCTCCAACGTCCAGGCGTGGGGCTCGCAGGCCTGGGCCGACCGCCTCGGGCTCCGGGCCCCCGTGGGGGAGGTCAACTGGGACATCACGAACGTGATGGGCGGCTCGATCGCCATCGGGCATCCCTTCGGCGCCACCGGCGCCCGCATCATCACCACGCTCGCCAACGAGATGCAGCGGCGTGATGTCCAGTTCGGACTGGTGTCCATCTGCGCGCAGGGCGGGATGGGGTTCGCCATGGTGCTGGAGCGGTCATGAGCATCTTCACCGTGGCCGACGACCAGGGCGTCGCGATCGTCACGATCGACCGGCCGGGCGCGCCGGTGAACATCCTCGACGCCGCGGCCAAGGCGGAGTTCGAGGCGCTGCTCGAGCGGCTCCGGCACGACGGCGCGGTGCGCGCGGTGGTGCTGCTCTCCGGCAAGCCCGACAACTTCATCGCCGGCGCGGACATCGAGGAGTTCGTGGCGCTGAAGACGCAGGCGGCCGCCGAAGCCCTCTCGCGCGACGGCCAGGCGATGATCGGCCGGGTGGCCGACTTTCCCAAGCCGGTCGTGGCCGCCATTCACGGTGGCTGCCTCGGCGGGGGGCTCGAGCTGGCGCTGGCCTGCCACTACCGTGTCGCCACCAACCATCCGAAAACCCAGCTCGGCCTCCCGGAGGTGCAGCTCGGGATCCTGCCCGGCGCCGGCGGCTGCCAGCGGCTCCCCCGCCTCATCGGGCTCCGGGCGGCGCTCGACATCATCCTGGCCGGCAAGTCGGAGCGCGCGCCCAAGGCGTTCAGGCTGGGGATGGTCGACGAACTGGTGCCACCCCCGCTCCTCCGGAGCGTGGCCCTCGCGGCGGCCATCCGCCTGGCGGCATCGGGGCGGGAGGTTCGCCGCCCGCGGCGCGGCGGGATCACCGGCGCCCTGCTCGACCGCAACCCGCTCGGCCGCGCGCTGGTGTACCGCATGGCGCGCAAGTCGGTGCTCGTCCGGACCGGCGGTCACTATCCCGCGCCGCTCTCGGCGCTCGAGGCGGTCCGTACCGGCCTGGAGCGCGGGATGCAGGCGGGCCTGGTTGACGAGCACCGGCGCTTCGGCGAACTCGCGGTCAGCCCCGTCTCCCGCAAGCTGGTCCAGATCTTCTTCGCGACGACCGCGCTCAAGAAGGATGACGGCGTGCCGCCGGGCAGCGGGGCCCCCCGGCCCGTCCGGCGGATGGGCGTCGTCGGGTCGGGGTTCATGGGCGCCGGCATCGCCGGCACCGCCGTCGCGCAGGCGGGGATCGAGGTCCGGCTCAAGGACGCGGAGCTTGTGCGGGTCGGGAAGGGGATCCACGCCGCCACGGGCATCCTCGACGGCCGGCTCAAGCGCCGGCGGATCACCCCCCAGGAGCACCAGCGGCTCTCCGCCCTGCTGTCGGGAACCGTCGACTTCTCCGGATTCGCGCTCACGGACCTCGTCGTCGAGGCCGTATTCGAGGAGCTGGGCGTCAAGCGGACCGTGGTGGCGGAGCTGGAAGGCGTCGTCGGTGAGCGGGCCATCATCGCGACGAACACCTCCACGATTCCCATCACCGACATCGCGGCGGGAGCGCGCCATCCGGGCAGGGTGCTCGGGATGCATTTCTTCAGCCCCGTCGACCGGATGCCGCTGCTGGAGGTCATTCCCGGCGCGTCCACCACCCCGGAGGCGATCGCCACCGCGGTGCAGTTCGGGCGTCGGATGGGCAAGACCGCCATCGTCGTGGCCGACCACCCCGGGTTCTGGGTCAACCGCATCCTCTCGCCCTACCTCAACGAGGCGGGCCACCTCCTGATGGAGGGCACGCCGATCGAGGCGATCGACCGCACGATGACGCGGTTCGGCTTCCCGGTCGGGCCGATCGCGCTGCTCGACGAGGTGGGGCTCGACGTGGCGGGGAAGGCGGGCGGGGTGATGCACGCCGCCTACGGCGAGCGGCTCGCGCCGGCCGATGCGATCGGCAGGATGCTGGCCGATGGCCGCCTGGGCCGGAAGGGCGGGAAGGGGTTCTACCGGTACGAGGGGGGGAAGAAGGCCGGGGTGGATGTCCAGGTGTACCGCCTGCTGGCGATCACCCCCTCGGATCGCGTGAGCCCGCAGACGATCGAGCAGCGGCTGGTGTACGCCATGCTGAACGAGGCCGCCATGGCGGCCGGCGAGTCGGTGGTGCGTTCTCCCCGTGACGGCGACATCGGCGCCCTGTTCGGCATCGGGTTCCCGCCCTTTCGCGGCGGCCCGCTCCGCATGATCGACGACCTCGGGGCCGCGCACGTGGTGTCCACGCTGCGCGCCCTCGCGGCGGAGTTCGGTCCGCGATTCGCCCCGGCGGAGGTGCTGGTGGCCATGGCGGAGCAGGGCGGCAGGTATTACGACGACGGTCCTCGTTAACTCTCGACCTGGAGCACGGTAATGCGCAGACTGCTGTGGCTGGGAATCCTGGCGGCGACCCTCGCCCCCACCCGTGGGGCCTTCGGCCAGGGCTTCGCCTCCGACGATCCGATCATCAAGCGCATCTGGGCCATGGGCATGGACAGCTCCCAGGTCGGCGCGCTGGCGCAGGTGCTCGACGACTCCATCGGGCCGCGGCTCACCGGCACTCCCGGCATCAAGGCCGGCAACGCCTGGCTCCTGGCGACCTACGCCAAGTGGGGCATCGGCGCGGAGAATGTGCAGTACGGCACCTGGAAGGGATGGAAGCGCGGCCCCAGCCACTTCGACCTGATCGCGCCGCGGGTGCGCTCGCTGGAGGGGATGCTCCTCGCCTGGGTGCCGGGCACCAAGGGCAAGCCGGTCGACGGCCCGGTGGTGATCCTCCCCGACGCCGCGGACTCGGCGGCCTTCGCCGGCGCCAGCAAGTCGGTGAAGGGCGCGTATGTCCTGATCAGCGCGCCGGAGCCGACCTGCCGGCCCGATTCCAGCTACAAGGAGTCGGCGCTCCCCGAGGAGTTCGAGCGGATGACGAAGGCGCGCGCCGAGCTGCGGGAGGCGTGGGCGGCGCGGGTCAAGCGGACCGGGCTCAACAACAAGGGCCTGCAGCTGGCGCTGCAGGCGGCCGGCGCCAGGGGTGTGCTGACCAGCAACTGGTCGCAGGGGTGGGGGTCATTCCGGATATTCGACGGGAAGACCACCCAGGTGCCGGCCGCCGTGCTGAGCTGCGAGGACTACGGGCTCCTCTATCGCCTGGCCGAGCACAACCAGGGCCCGGTGCTCCGGGTCACCGCCGAGGCGGAGGACCTGGGCGAGGTGCCGGTGTTCAACACGATCGCCACCATTCCGGGGACCGACCGGGCGGATGAGTACGTGGTGCTCTCTGCGCACTTCGACAGCTGGGACGGTTCCTCCGGCGCCACCGACAACGGGACCGGCACCGTGGTCATGATGGAGGCAATGCGCATCCTGAAGGCGGTGCTGCCGCGGCCCAGCCGGACGATCATCGTCGGGCACTGGAGCGGCGAGGAGCAGGGGCTCAACGGTTCGCGCGCCTACATGGCGGACCACCCGAAGGTGGTGTCCGGCCTCCAGGCGCTGTTCAACCAGGACAACGGCACGGGCCGGGTGTCGTACATGAGCGCCGCCGGCCTGATGGACGCCGGCGGGTTCCTGGCGGGCTGGCTCTCGAAGGTGCCCACCGAGATCACCGGCAACTTCAAGACCTTCCAGCTGCCCGGCACCCCGGCGGGGGGCGGATCCGACAACGCCTCGGTCGCCTGCTACGGTGCGCCCGGGTTCGGCCTCGGGTCGCTCTCGTGGGAGTACTTCTCCTACACCTGGCACACCAACCGGGACACCTACGACAAGCTCGTCCTGAGCGAGGTGGCCAACAACGCCACGCTGACGGCGATGCTGGCCTACCAGGCGGCGCAGGACCCCGACCAGCTCCCGCGGGAGCGCCGGATCATGCCGGTGAGCGGCCGGACCGGCGAACAGCTGAAGTGGCCCGAGTGCCAGCCGGCGGCCCGCTCGTTCTCTGAGTACACCCGGTAAGCCGAGCCGCCCCCGAACGACACGAGGCGCCCCGGAACGGGGCGCCTCGTCTCGTTCCGGCCCGGGCGGCCGTCCCTATCGCGTGAGCGTCGGGATCAGGTCGGCGTTCGACTTCGCGTTGCGGAACAGCGACAGCAGGTCCTGCATCGCGTTGATGGAGGGCATCCCCGCCACCCGCTGGCGCAGCGCATGGGAGGCGGCGAGGGCCTCGGGCGAGAAGAGCAGTTCCTCCCGGCGGGTCGAGCTGGCGGGGATGTCGATGGCGGGATAGATCCGGCGCTCGGCAAGTTCCCGGCTCAGCACCAGTTCGCTGTTGCCGGTTCCCTTGAACTCCTCGAAGATGACCTGGTCCATCTTCGAGCCGGTGTCCACCAGGGCGGTGGCGATGATCGTGAGCGAGCCGCCGCCGCGTGACGGATCGACGTACCGGGCGCTCCCCAGGAAGCGCTTCGGCTTTTCCATGGCGCCGGCGTCGAGCCCGCCGGTGAGGGTCCGGCCGGTGCCGCGCTCCAGGGTGTTGTAGGCCCGGGCCAGGCGGGTGATCGAGTCGAGGATGATGACCGAGTCCCGGCCCAGCTCCACCTGCCGGCGCGCCCGCTCGAGGGTAAGCTCGGCCACCTCCGCGTGGCGCTCGGCCGACTGGTCGAAGCTCGAGGCCACCACCTCGCCGGCGCCCGCCAGCTCCATTTCGGTCACTTCCTCCGGCCGCTCGTCGACCAGCAGGATGAACAGCTGCGCCGTCGGGTGGTTGCGGGCGATCCCCTCCGCCACCGACTGCAGCACCGTGGTCTTGCCGGCCTTGGCCGGGGCCACGATGAGCGCGCGCTGCCCCTTGCCGAACGGGCAGAGGAGGTCGATCAGGCGGGTGATGTCGTGGGCCGTGCGTCGGGTGCCGGGCGGCACCTCGAGGGTGAGCATTTCCTTCGGGTGCGACGCCGGCAGCTTGGCGAACTCCGGGCGCCGGGCGATCGCCTCCGGGTCGAGCCCGTTGATCGCGGTGACCCGCTGCAGGCTGGGCCCTCGGCCCTTGCCGCCACGGCCGCCCTCACCGTCGATGGCGTCGCCGGTGCGGAGTCCATGCTGCTTGACGAGGTGGGGTGGGACGAAGAGATCGCCGTCGGCGGGAGCGTACCCGGATTCTCGGCGACGTACGAAGGCGGTCCCGCGGTCCGTCAGTTCCAGGATGCCGAGCAGGGTATCGCTCACTGCGCCCCGGCGTCCCAGGAATCCCACGTCAGATGGCAGCGCGTCACGAAGTACTCCGGCGGATGGCCCGTGCGCTCCAGGAGGTCATGGAGCATCTCGTGGCGGACGACCATTTCGTTCGCCACGTAGTCGCCGGCGATGGTGATGCGGGACACGTTGCCGACCCGCTCCCAGAGGCCCACCTTCTCGCCGATGCTGGTCTCGAAGGTAGCCACTCCGGGCACAACATACCACTCGATCTGGCCCAGGGCGCCGCGAAGCTGGGAACAGGCCTCCGTCCGTTCGTACCAGCTCGCGTATTCCACCGGGGCGGCCATCGGGACGGCGCCGTCCACCGGCGCGCTCGGCTCCAGGCCGGTGCAAGAGGCGGCGGCCAGCCAGAGGGCCAGGACGGGGGTGACGCGACGGGAAACGGACGCTGGGCGCATGGTCTCTCCACAACGCCCGATAAGCTCAAAGCCGTTGGCCGGCATCCTGGGGAGGACGACAACCGGTGGCTCCGCTTTTCTGCCTGCCTTCGGCACCGAGCTATCTCGGACCCTGCGGGTCGGAGACCTCAAGTTTTGCGGCCCCGGATCGCTCCGGGTGTGCTCTTATCGGGCGGGTCGTTGGTATGGCCTGCGGGGGTGGGTGAACGCAAGCCCCGGGCCGGGGGTGCCTCCGCGCGGCTAAGTTCTGGCTGCGGCCCCGGTTAGCGCCCGGGCGCATTCCGGAACTTGTTGTCCTTACATAGTTTAGCTACCTTCGTGGCGCTGCCGGCGTACCCATTCCGGCCCCGTGTCGAACCCCCGTGAGGGACTTCTGCCGATGATGCGCACCTTCCTACTGTGGCTGTCGGAGCAACAGGGTGTGTTCAACTTCCTGCGGCGCAACAGGCTGGCCCGGGGCTTCGCCAGCCGGTTCGTGGCCGGCGAAACCAGCGAGACCGCCACCCTCGCCGCCCTCGAGCTGCGGAAGCACGACATCACCACCTCGCTGGACCTCCTGGGGGAGAGCGTCACCCAGCCGGCGGAAGCCATCGCCGCGCGGGAGGAGTACATCCAGATGCTGGACCGGCTCGCGGCGAGCGGCGCCGAGGTCAACGTGTCGGTCAAGCTCACCCAGATGGGGTTCGACATCGACGAGGCGCTCTGTCTGGACAACATGCGCCGCATCCTGGCCAAGGCGCGCGACCTCGACGGGTTCGTCCGGATCGACATGGAAGGATCGGCATACACCCAGCGCACCCTGGACTTCTTCGAGCGGCACCTCGTGGCCGACTTCGTGAAACACACCGGCGTCGTCATCCAGTCCTGCCTCCGCCGGTCCGCCGCCGACGTCACCCGCCTCATCGCCCTCGGGGCCCGGGTGCGGCTCTGCAAGGGAGCGTACCTCGAGCCGGCCGACGTGGCCTTTCCCGACAAGCAGGACGTCGACCGCCAGTACATCACGCTGATGGAGCAGCTGCTCCGGCACGGCAACTACCCGGGGCTCGCCACCCATGACACGCAGATGATCGACCACGCCAAGGCGTTCGTGACGCGTGAGGGGATCCCCGCCGCGCGGTTCGAGTTCCAGATGCTGTACGGGGTGCGCCGGGACCTGCAGGAGCGGCTCCGCCGCGACGGCTTCAACATGCGGGTCTACATCCCCTTCGGCACCCAGTGGTACCCGTACCTGATGCGCCGGCTCGCCGAGCGCCCCGCCAACATCGTGTTCATCTTCGGCAACATCGTGCGCGAGACCCTGGCCCTGAAGCCCTGATGGAAGCCACCCTCGGCGGGTACATGGCCCAGCACGGGCGCGCGGCCGCCTTCGGGGGGAGCGACGGGCACGCCTACTCCGTCGGGCTGTACGTCGACGACGATCCCGACGACCGGGGCCGCTTCGGCGCGGCGCTGCTCTTCGTCCGGTGGGACGCCGCCGGCGCCGCGCCGGTCGGCCACGTCGAGACCGAGTTCCTCGCCTGGGGGCGCACCGCCGCCGAGGCGGAGGAGCGGCTCAAGGCGCTGTCGCTGTTCGACGTGAAGGCGGCGCTCGACGAGGCGATCGCCGCCCAGCCGGGGGAGTGGTGACCGGTGTGCCCGGCACCGTCCTGGAACGGGACGGCGCAGCCTATCGCGTCACCACGGAGGGGGGAGAGGTCCGGGCGGTGCTGAGCGGCAGGACGAAGCGCGGGGAGCCGCGGGTCGTGGTCGGCGACCGCGTCACGCTGCTGGCCGACCCGGGCGGCGGGCTCGCCACCATCACCGACGTCGCCCCCCGCAAGAGCCTCCTCGAGCGCCGGGTCCCCCTCGGCCGGGGCGCCCGGCCG
>DASUFQ010000043.1:0-6460 GCA_036274515.1 Gemmatimonadales bacterium
CTCCAACCCCGCCGCCTTGACCATCGGCAAGTACCGCGGGTCCTGCCGGAGACAGTCGAGATCCACATTGGTCACGATCCAGCGGAGCCGCCCGGGCCTGATCTGGTACAGGTCCCGGACGAGGTCCATCGCCTTCTTCGAATCCCCGAGCTCGCAGAGGAGCGCACCGATGCGGAGCTCCGCCACGTTGTACCGCTCGGCGGGGGTTACGTCCGCCCTGGCGAGCCGCGCGGTCAAGGAATCCGCGGTGCGCCGCCACTCCCTGCGCTGGGCGGCGGCGTAGGCGGCGGTGTCGCCAGCGGCGAGCGCCGCCTCGAACGGCGCCGCGGATGCGCCCGAGGGGTCGGCCAGCCGCCTCACCCGGACGGCGTCGGCATACCGCCCCAGTCGCTCGTAGGCGGTGATGAGGCGGGTGGAAGCGCCGACGCTTGGCCGGAGGGCCATCGACTGTTCCAGCACCGGAACGGCATCGCCGTAGCGCCGGGCCGCCATCAGGCCGGCGGCGTCGCTGTTCAGCGCGAGCACGGTCGGTTCGATGTCCACCGCCGCCTGGAAATGCCTGAGGGCGGTCGGCAGGTCACCATCGAGTTCCTGGCTGATGACGCCGAGCATGCGCTGCGCGCCCGCCGACCCGGAGTCGGACGCCGCGATCCGTTCGAACGCCTGCCGCGCCCCCTCGAAGTCGTCCTCCAGGTACAGCCGGGAAATCCCGACCGCGAGCCAGGCGCCGAGGATGGTGCTGTCCGCCGCCAGCGCGCGCCGCGTGAGCGAGTCCCCGCGCGCGTGCGCCGCCTCCGGCGAGAGCCCGGGCACGTCCCAGCCGCGGATGAAGGAGATGGTGTAGAAGTCGCCCAGCCCGGCGAGGGCGCGCGGGTTCCCCGGGTTTCGCTCGAGGACGCGCTCGAAGTAGGTCCGCATCGAGTCGATGATGGCGGAATCCCCGACCGCACCCGCCGCACCCCGCATGTAGGCGTACTGACCGCGGAGGACCAGGTCGAGCGTCACCGGGTCCACGGTGGACCCGGCCAGGGCCGCGCTGCGGGCCCCGTGACTCAGCTGGAGACGGAGGGAGTCGGCGATGCCCGAGACCACGGCCGGGATGATCCCGGCGTAGTCGGTGTCGGGATACTCGAACTGCCCGGACCAGAGCAGGGTCCCTTCGGGCACCCCCACCAGCTCGAAGTTGATGGCCAGCCTGCCGCCGAAGCGGGAGAGCGAGCCGGTCAGGACCGCCCCGACGCCGAGCTGCCGGCCGATGTCGAGGGGAGAGGCGTCGCGCCCCGCGCCGCGGCGCACGAGGCTCATCGGCACGACCTCGAGGCCGGGGAGCCGGAGCAGCGCCGACACCAGGTAGTCGGGAATCCCGCTCTGGAGGTA
Organism: Gemmatimonadales bacterium; assembly: GCA_036274515.1. Lineage (GTDB taxonomy): Bacteria > Gemmatimonadota > Gemmatimonadetes > Gemmatimonadales > GWC2-71-9 > SPDF01. Next base: position 1,378 of record DASUFQ010000043.1, read on the forward strand.
TCCGGTGGACGGATCGTCGCGCGCAGCGGTCAGGTCGGTGAGCGCCAGCTTCGGCGGGCGGCCCTCCGCCGCCGTGTCGCGGCGGAGAACCACCGTCGCCACGAGCGCGGCCGCGGCCAGGAGGAGGAGCGCGGCCCACGGCAGAGGACGCCGGCCTGGAGCCGGCGGCGCCCCGGCGGGCGTCTGCAGTCCCGGTCGCAGCGCCGTCCGGAACTCGCGCGCGGTCGCGAATCGATCGGACGGGGTGCGCGCAAGCGCCCTGGCCAGCGCCCGGTCGACCTCGTCCGGAACGGTCTCCCGCAGGTGCCGGACCGACGGCGCCGGCTCGGCGAGCCGCTTCGAGACGACGGCCTGGACGGAGCGGCCGACGAACGGCGGTTCGCCGGCAAGCATTTCATAGAGCACGCAGGCGAGGCTGTAGAGGTCGCTGCGCCCGTCCGCCTCCCGCTCCCCCGCCGCCTGTTCCGGGCTCATGTAGGCCGGGGTACCGATGACGGATCCGGCCTGGGTGAGCCGGAGCCCGGCGCCCTCGCCCAGGGCGCGCGCGATGCCGAAGTCGGCGATCAGCGCGTGCCCGCCCGACAGGAGGATGTTGTCCGGCTTGATGTCGCGATGGACCACGCCAAGCGCATGGGCGTGCGCCAGCCCGTCGAGCACCTCGCGCGCGATGTCGAGCGCCGCGTCGAGCGGCAGCTGGCCCTCCGCCTCCATCCGACCCCGGAGGGACTCCCCCTCGACGAACGGCATGACGTAATAGAGCAGCGTTCCGCGCTCGGTCGCGACCGCGCCGCTGTCATAGAGCGGGAGGATGTGCGGATGCTGCAGGCTCGCGGCGAGCGCGATCTCGCGCTCGAAGCGCTCCGTCCCGATGGAAGCGGCCACGTCGGGCCGGAGCACCTTGACCGCCACCTGGCGGCTGTGCTTGAGGTCGTCAGCCAGGTAGACCACGGCCATGCCGCCCTGTCCGATTTCGCGGATCAGGCGGTAGCGCTCCGAGAGAGCGTCCGGGAGAAGGTCGGGGGCGTCCATCACGTCGGAATGTACGCGGCTCGAGGGCTCGGGCCAGTCGCGGGCGCGGCGGGCGTGGCGGCCTCTAGTTGCGGAGGTACCGCTCCAGGCCCGCCGCCTTGACCATCGGCAGGTACCGGGGGTCCTGCCGGAGGCAGCCGAGGTCCGGGTTGGTCACGATCCAGCGGAGGCGCCTGGGGCGGATATGGTAGAGATCCTCCACCAGGTCCATGGCTTTTCGCGAGTCACCCAGTTCGCACAGGAGGGCGCCGATCCGCAGCTCAGCCACATTGTAGCGCTCCGAAGGAGTCACGTCGGCCCGGCTCAATCGGGCGATCAGCGAGTCGGCCGTCCTTCGGATCTCGGCGCGCCGGGCGCGGGCGTAGGCAGCGGTGTCCCCGGCCGCCAGGGCCGCCTCGAAGGGCGCGGCGCCCCCCCCGCTGGCGTCGACCAGCCGCCGGACGCGCGTGGCATCGGCGTGTCGCCCCAGTCGTTCATACGCGGTGATCAGCCGAGTCCAGGCTCCGGCGCTCGGCCGGATACCCATGGAGCGTTCGAGGGCCGCGACGGCCTCAGGATAGCGCCGAGCCGCCATGAGCCCCGACGCCAGGCTGTTGAGCGCGAGCAGGCTGGGATCGAGCTCCACGGCCTTCTGAAAATCACTGATGGCCCCGTCGAGATCGCCATCGAGTTCCTGGCGGATGACGCCCCGCAGGCGGCGGGACTCCACAGCCCCGGGATCAAGTACGATCATCCGCTCGACGCCGTCACGGGCGCCCTCGAAGTCGTCCGAGAGGTACAGGCGATGGATCACGAGGCCGAGCCACGCGGGAAGGGTGGTGCTGTCGATCGCGAGCGCCAGCCCGATCAGGGAATCACCGCGCGCCTGGAGTTCCTGCGCCGGGACCTCGGGGACCGCCCAGCCGCGAATGAACGAGATCCGGTAGTAGGCTCCCAGGCCCGCAATCGCCTCCGCGTTCCGCGGCAACCGCTCGAGTACCCGCTGATACAGGATGCGCGCGGAGTCCACCGTCGCCGAATCCCCGGGGGCGCCGGCGGCGCCGCGGTTCCAGATGTGTCGGGCCCGGAGCAGCAGGTCGAGGGCCACGGGGTCGATCGTTGACCCGGCAATCGCATCGCCCCGGTTGCCTTCGGGGAACTGGAGCTGGAGTGAATCAGCAATGGCCCCCACCACTGCCGGAATCAGGCCGACGTAGTCGGTATCGGGGTACTCGAATCGTCCTGACCAGAGCAGTCGCCCACTGGCGACCTCCACCAGCTCCGGGTTGATGCTGAGGGTGCCACCGAACCGGCTGAGCGTTCCGGTCAGCACGGCGGTGACGTTGAGTGCCCGCCCCAGCTCCACCGGAGAGGACGCCGCGGACTCACCGCGGACGAGACTCATCGGCACGACGTCCAGGCCCGGCAGCCGACGCAGCGCCGAAACGAGGTATTCGGGGATGCCGCTCCGCAGGTAATCGATCGTCGGATCGCCCGCTCCAGCGGTCAGGTCCGTGAGTGCCAGTCGCTGGGGGCCGCCGTGGATCGCGCCGCGCCGTAAACGAACTCCGCTGATCACGGCGACTGCGGCGCACACCAGGGCGACCGCCAGCCAGGCAAGCTTCCGCGCGCGTCGCAGCGGCGCAGGAGGGGGAACGGGGGCGGGGGCGCTCATGGGCGACGGCCCGCCGGTCCGGAGCGCCGCGCGAAACTCCGCGGCACTGGCGAATCGATCCGCGGGATACTTCGCCAGCGCCCGCGCCAGGACCTGGTCCAACTCCACGGGAACGGTCTCCCGCAGCCGGTGCATCGAAGGGGTGGCCTCCGTCAGTCGCTTGGCAAGCATGGCTTGCGCCGTGCGGGCGTAGAATGGCGGCTCGCCGATCAGCATCTCGTAGAGCACGCAGCCCACGCTGTAGAGGTCGCTCCGTTGATCGGCGTTCCGCTCCCCGGCCGCCTGTTCCGGGCTCATGTATGCGGCGGTCCCGACCGCCAAGCCCGTCTCGGTGATGCGAGCCTCGGAGTCCTGTGCGAGCGGCAGCGCGACCCCGAAATCCGCGATCAACGCATGCCCGCCCGACAGCAGGATGTTGGCCGGCTTGATATCCCGGTGCACAATTCCGAGGGCATGCGCGTGCTCGAGTCCAGCCAGGATCTCGCGGGCGAGGTCGAGTGCCACCTCGACCGGCAGCTGCGCGTCCTTGTCCAACCGGGAGCGGAGCGACTCCCCCTCCACGAAAGGCATGATGTAGTACAGCAGAGTGCCAAGCTCGGTGGCGATCGCGCCGCTGTCGATGAGGGGGAGGATGTGGGGATGCTGCAGGCCGGCGGCAAGCGAAATTTCGCGCTCGAAGCGCTCGGTCCCGACCGAGGCGGCAAGTTCCTGGCGCAGCAGCTTGACGGCGACCTGGCGGTGGTGCTTCAGGTCGTCTGCCAGATACACGACAGCCATGCCCCCCTGGCCGAGCTGGCGGACCAGGCGGTACCGCCCCGAAAGGGCCTGGCTCAGGAGCTCGAATGCTTCCATAAGAGCGACAATCTACGCCCCGGGGGCACGCGGGCCAGTCCTTCCGGGGCCGCTAGTTGCGGAGGTACTTCTCCAGGCCCGCCGCCTTGACCATCGGCAGGTAGCGCGGGTCCTGGCGGAGGCAGCCAAGGTCCACGTTGGTCACGATCCAGCGGAGACGCGGCGGGCGAATCCCGTAGAGGTTTTCGACCAGGTCCATCGCCCGCTTCGAGTCGCCCAGTTCGCAGAGGAGGGCGCCGATGCGCAGTTCGGCCACGTTGTATCGCTCGGCCGGCACCACGTCGGCGCGGTCGAGCCGGGCGATGAGCGAGTCCGCGGAGTGGAGGAGCTCGGCCCGCCGGGCGCGGGCGTACGCCGCCGTATCGCTGGCCGCCAGCGCCGCCTCGAAGGGCGCCGCCGAGGCCCCGGTCGAGTCCACCAGCCGGCGGAGACGGGTCGCGTCGGTCCGCCGCCCGGTCCGCTCGTATGCGGTGATGAGCCGGGTCCAGGCGCCGGCGCTCGGCCGGATGGCCATGGAGCGCTCGAGGGCCGTGACCGCCTCGGGATAGCGCCGTGCCGCCATCAGCCCCGCCGCCAGGCTGTTGAGCCGCAGGACGCTGGGCGACAGGTCGACGGCGTGCTGGTAATCCTCCAGCGCGCCGGGCAGATCGCCATCGATCTCCTGCCGCAGGATGCCCCGGTTGCGGTACACCTCCGGGTACCCCGGATCGAGCGCGATGATGCGCCGGATGGCGTCCCGGGCGCCCTCGAAGTCGTCGGTCAGGTAAAGGCGGTTGATGGTGAGCATCGCCCAGGCCGTGACGATCGTGCTGTCGAGCGTCAGGGAATAGCGGATGAGCGAATCCCCGCGCGCGTGCGCCTGGGCGGGCGTCAACCCCGGCACGCTCCAACCGCGAATGAAGGAGATTGAGTAGTAATCCCCCATCCCGGCCAGCGCCTGCGGATTCTGGGGCGACCGTTCCAGCACCCGCTCGTACAGGATGCGCGTCGAGTCGATGGTGACGGAGTCGCCCACCGCGCCGGCGATCCCCTGCAGCCATCCGTGGCCCGCCCGGAGCAGCAGGTCGAGGACCACCGGATCGACGGTCACCCCGGCGAGGACGTCCCGGCGCGCGCCGCCGCTCAACTGCAGGCGGAGCGAGTCGGCAATCACCGCGACGACTGCCGGGATGAGGCCGGCGTAGTCCGTGTCGGGGTACTGGAACTGGCCGGACCAGAGCAGGCGGCCGTCCGAGACCTGCACCAGCTCCGCGTTGATGGCCAGGTTCCCCCCGAAACGGTCCAGCCGCCCAGTCAGCACCGCCGAGACGCCGAGCTTCTTTCCCAGTTCGACGGGGGAGGCGATGCCTGCGTCCCGGCGCACCAGGCTCATCGGAGTGACGTCGAGCCCGGGAAGGCGATGCAGCGCGGTCACCAGGTACTCGGGAATGCCGCTCCGCAGGTAGTCGGTCGAGGAATCGGGCCGGACCACCGTCAGGTCCGTGAGGGCGAGGCGCCGTAGCGGCGCCTCGGCGGAGGGCCGCCGGGCCCACAGGAACAGCGCGGCCG
>DASUFQ010000044.1:0-2647 GCA_036274515.1 Gemmatimonadales bacterium
CCGCTGGCTGGCCCAGCTGTCCCACTCCCAGATATGGAGGTCGGTGCCGCAGACGCCGGCGTGGTGCACCCGAATAAGCACGTCGCTCGGCCCGCAAGTGGGGCGGGGGACGTCCTGGAGGACCATACCCGGCCGAGGACCATCCTTCACCAGAGCGCGCATGAATATCCCGGTTCGAAGTCGGGCGGAATATACTGGGGTGAGTGGACGGCTCAGAGGCCGCCGGGGACGAGCTCCAGGAGGGTGCCCGGCGGGAACGCGGGGCCCAGCCGCAGCTCGATCGGAGCGCCGCGTACGCTCGCGCGGACCCGATGCCGGTCCCAGGTCCAATCTACCGTGCGGCCGCGAACGCGAAGGCCACCGACGCCGAGCGAGTCCGCGAGCCAGGCCGGCGGCACCCGGCACCGAGGACGAGAGCCGGCCCCCGGCTGCCGGTCACCGGCATGGCGAGCATGTCGAGCTGCAGCAGGAGGACCTCGGCGCTGGTCCAGTAGTGCGGAGTCACCATCTTCGGATTGACCCAGCCGCGCACCTGGTCCCACAGGTAGTAGCTGTTGCCCTCCTCCTCGTCTTCCCACCAGGTGTACAGCCCCGGCGACGTCTGGTGCCGCCAGTACCAGCGCAAGGTGGACCACGCGGTGTCCGGCTGCCCCAGGAGCAGCCACTGATGCGCCTCGGCGATGTCGAAGTAGGTCCAGAGCGGCCACTCGCGCGGCGTGCCCGACGGATCCCAGGCCGCCGCACGGTGCTCCGCCAGGGCGGCGAGGAGCCGCGCGCGCCCGTCGCCGGTGTCGATCACGCCCGAAGGCCACAAGGCCGTCGCGAAGGTCCGCGGGTCGCGCATCTCCTCGTCGGCATAAGCCTCGAGCCACGCCTGCCGGAGCGTTCCGGCGCGCCGCCGGAACGCCTCCGCCCGGGCCCGCTCGCCGATGCGCTGCGCCAGCGACGCCGCCTGCTGCAGACCGAGGTAACTGACCGCGTTCACGTAGAGCAGCGGGTAACCGTGGTCCATCCGGCCGACCACCAGTCCGTTCCTGGGCGGGACCGCGACGACGTCGATGTTCTCCCGACTTCGGTAGCGCGGCACGATGGGGTTCGGTACCAGGGCGCGGATGGTGTCCCTGGTATCCAGGAACTGCTCGATCGCCGCGGCCTTGCGCTGGACGGCGCCCCAGATGCGCCGGTCGTATGCGGAGTCGCTCAGGGCGGCCGCCACCTCGGCGAGGGTCCAGATGCCGAGCCCCGGCGCATCCGCCTCGGCCCCGAAGCCACCGTAGTAGTCCTGCTGGATCATCAGGTCGGCCAGGGCGCGGGCCCGGGTCACCTGTCCCGCCCGGACCAGCGCCACGATCTCGTAGGCGCCGGTGCGCTGCCATGGCGTCGCCGTGTTCATCGGGTCCGCCGAGCGGGTCTCCCCCGCGACCGTGCCCATCAGGAGATGAGCGACCTGGGCCCGAAGGCTGGTCGCGAACTCCGGGTCGGGAAGGCGAAGCTGCGGCAGCGGCTCGAGTGGCCCGGGCGGCCCGCCCGGGGGACCCTTCTCCGTGAGAGTGATCTCCGAGGTGGTGTCACCCGGGAGGAGCAGGCGGGCGTACCCCCAGGCCCCGTCATCGCCCCACTTCTCGACGTGGTTCCCGGCATCGACCCAGCCGGGACTCCGCTCGTCTCCCAGCGAGACGGACACCGGAGCGGGCCGCGCCTCGAGGGTCCACTTGCCGTTCACCTGCAGCTGCCCGCCTATCCATTGGAGCCGGCGAACCGGGCCTCCGGCGGGACCGACACTCCGAAGGACCACCTCGACCGGCGCCCCGGTTGTCGGTCGGAGGTGCAGCCGCCAGCGGCCGTCGAAGCTCCACCGCGCCCGATACCACGGGGCCTCGGTGATCACCGGGGGCGGGAGGATGGAGCCGCTGTCGAAGCGTTGGCGCAGCTGGCTCAGGGCAATCGCGTCCGATGTCGTCCGAAGCCGCCCGGTTGAATCCCTGACCCAGAACGAGATCCCGAAGCTTCCGGGCTTGGGGCTGAACGATCCGCCGGGCTCGAGGTACGCCTTCGCGTCCCGGGACGTGCCGGGTGTGGCGAGCACCACGTGGTCTTCGCCGCGGGGCCAGGGGTCGCCGGGGCGACGGTCCATCTCCTCGCGGACCATCTCGCGCTGGGTTGTGAGGCCGGAGGCGACCGAATCGAGACGGGGCAGGTTGTGCGCCGCCGCGGCCACCAGAGTGACGCCGGCGAGGATCCGCGCCAGTCTCCGGGCCGGCCCCAGGAGCGCCAACCCCGCCAACAGGAGCAGCAGGGGAAGCCAGTGCATGGCGTAGAGCAGCGTCTCCTGGCCGTACACCGCGTGGAGCGCGAGCTGTCCGGCAAGGCAGGCCAGCGTGACGAGTACCAGAGGGTCGGTGCGCCAGCGTCGACCGGCCTCGCGCAGCCCCAGCGCGAGCAGCGTCACCCACGCGACCGCGGCGACCGCGGGGAGCGGTCCGCCAGAGCCGGGCCGTGCGTCCTTGACCGAGAGCCAGAAGGGGACCTCGGACGCGCGGTCGATGCGAGGAACCAGCATGGTGGTGACCGCCACGGTCCCGACCACCCGCGCGAGCCGCCGTGGTGTGGGGCGGCGGAGGAAGTTCTGCTCTCCCTGACTCACGAA
>DASUFQ010000045.1:0-4475 GCA_036274515.1 Gemmatimonadales bacterium
CCGAATCGAACCGGAGGTGATCCGTGATCGCTCCCCTGAGCAGCCGCTCCCTGCCCCTCGCGCAGGCAGCGCTCCGCATCGCCGCGGGGCTCGCCTACTTCTCCCACGGGGCGGCCAAGCTGTTCGGCTGGTTCGGCGGCATGGGCCCGGACGGCGGGACCGTGGAACTGGCCAGCCGGTTCGGGGCTGCCGGGGTCATCGAGGTCGTCTGCGGGGCCTGCCTCGTCCTTGGCTTCTCCACCCGCCTCGTCGCGTTCATCGCCTCTGGCGAGATGGCCGTCGCGTACTTCTGGATGCACGTCGGCGGCAGCGGGCAGCTCTTCTGGTGGGACAACCACGGGGAAATCGTCCTGCTCTACTCATTCATCTGGTTCCTCTTTGCCGCCTGGGGCGCAGGGCCGTTCAGCCTCGACGCCCGCCTGGCCGGCGGCCGGCAGGAGCCTTAGGCGGCCGGCCGCCGGACTGGCCCGCTACTCGGCCCGCAGTACTTCGGCCGGCTCGGAGCGCGCGGCCCGGTCGGCTGGAATCCAGGTCGCGCCGAGCGCGGTACCCGCCAGGAGGATCGGCACCAGGGCGAAGGTGAGCGGGTCCGCCGCTCCCACCCCGTACAGCAGGCTCCCCAGCACGCGGGTCGCCCCGAGCGCGAGCGCGGTGCCGGCCGCCACCCCGGCCGCCGTCAGCATCAGCCCCCGCCGGATCACGATCCACCGCACGTCGCCGCCGCTCGCGCCGAGCGCCAGCCGCACGCTCATCTCGTGCGCCCGCTGGCGGGCCAGCTGGGCCATGACCCCGTACACCCCCACCATCGCCAGCACCAGCCCCACCCCGGCAAAGGCCAGCAGGAGCGCCATCATGAACCGCGGCCGCGCCATCGCGGCGCGCCGCACGCTCGCCATGCTCCGCGATTCGAGGATCGCGAGGTCGGGGTCGAGCCGCCGCACCACCTCCCGCACCGCCGGCGCCGCCGAGGCCGGGTCCCCATCGGTGCGCAGCACCAGCGTCATCCCGGAGCGGACATCCTGTGCAAAGGGCGCCAGGATCTCCGGCGTGGGATCGCTCTCCAGCCCGGCCTGGTGCTCGCTCCCCACAACGCCCACGATGGTCCGCCAGGTCGAGTTCGAGTCGGGCACCTTGTCGAAGGCAATGCGGAGCCCGACAGGGTTCTCGCCGGGGAAATAGCGGTCGGCCAGCGCCCGGTTGACCAAGACCGCCTGGTCCGCCGTGGAGTCGTCCGAGGCGGTGAAGCCCCGCCCACGGAGGAGCGGAACGCGCATCACCTGGAGGTACTCGGGAGACACCGTGCGATGCGCCACTTCCGTCCCGCCGGTGCCGGGGGGCCGGCCGAGCACCGAGAAGTCGCTGGTCCACGAGCGGGTGGTCAACGGGAGACGGGAGACGACGGCGCTCGTCTGCACGCCGGGGATGCTGCGCGCTTCCGCCTGGAGGCGCTGATAAAAGAGAGCCACCGTCGCGGAGGTTTCGTACTTCGAGCCTGGGAGCGACAGGGAGGAGGCGAGGACACCGGTGGGGTCGAATCCGGGCTCCACCTGTTGCAGTTCGAGGAGCGAACGCGTCAGGAGCCCCGCCCCCACCGCCAGGAGGAGCGCCAGCGCCACCTCGGCGGCGATCAGCGTGTCGCTCAGCTTCCGGCTGCGGCGGCTCAGCCCGCCGCTCCGCCCGCCGCCCTGCAACCCGTACGCCGGGGGGCGGCCCACCCCCCACAGGGCGGGCGCGATGCCGAACAGGGCGCCACTGACCACCGTGATGACCCCAATCGCCGACAACACGCGCCAGTCGATGCCGATGTCGCCGACGGGAAGCAACCCTTCCGGCTGAAGGGCGAGGAGCAGGCGAGTGCCGATCCAGCCGACCGCCAGGCCGCCGAGGCCACCAATGGTCGAGAGCACGATCGAGCCGGTGATGCCCTGGCGCACCAGGCGTGTCCGGCGGGCGCCGAGGGCAATCCGCACTGCCGTTTCGCGGTCGCGGGCGGCAGCCTGCACCAGCAGGAGGTTGCCGACGTTGGCGCAGGCGATCACGAGGAGCACGGCGACCGCACCGAGGAGGACGAGGAGGGGCGTCCGCGCGGCGCCGGTCACGAACTCGTGGAGGGGCGTGATGCCGGCGCCCATGTGGACATTGGTCGCGGGGTAATCCTGCTCGAGCCGGGTCGCCACCGTCTGCAGCTCGGCATCCGCCTGTTCGAGCCCGACTCCGGGCCGCAACCGGGCGATCACGTTGAGATAGTGCGCCCGCCGGAACCAGACCTGCTGGCGGTTGGCGGGATCCATTGCGGTTGGGACCCAGACATCGGTGTCAGGGTAGGGAAAGGCGAAGCCCGGCGGGAGCACGCCGACGAGGCGCACCGGCCGCCGGTCGAGGGTGACGCTGGTGCCGACGACGCCGGTGTCGCCGCCGAACTGCTGGACCCAGAGGCGGTGACTGACGAGGGCGACCCGCTCGCCCGTGTCCCACGTCTCTTCGTCGGTGAACGTGCGGCCGATCACCGGCGGGACGCCCAGCACGGAGAAGAAATTGCCGGTGACGGTGGCGACCCCGAGCAGCAACGGGGGCCCGTCACCGGTCAGGGTGACCTGGCCGGAGAAGGACGGGTACCCGGCGACGTCCGCAAACCCCCGCACCTGGTCGCGCCAGTCCAGAAAGTTGGCCGGCGCGGCCACCTGGCGGTACCACCCGCGGTCGGGATTCTGTTCCCACACCGCCACCAGCTCCTCGGGGTGGTCAAACGGGAGCGGCCGGAGCAGGACGGCGCTCACGGCGGTGAAGATGGCGGTGGTCGCGCCGATGCCGAGGGCCAGGGTGACCACCGACGTGGCCGCGAGGGCCGGGTTGCGGCGGAGCGTCCGCAGCGCATACCGGACATCGGCCAGGAAGTCTCGCGCCCAGCGGAGCGCCCGCCCGTCCCGGTGCTCCTCACGCACCACGTCGAGGCCGCCGAAATCGACGCGGGCGCGCCGGGTTGCTTCCGCCGGCGACATGCCTGCCTCGATGTGTCGCGCCGCCTCCAGTTCGAGATGCAGGGCCATTTCCCGCTCGAGTTCGGCCTCGACCTCCCCGGGCCGGAGGAGGCCGCGCAGCCAGCGCCGGAACCCGCGCAGCGCGCTCATGCGGCGCCACCATCGAGGATGAGGTCCACCACCGAGACATAGCGGCGCCAGCTGGCCACCTCCTGGCCGAGCGCCGTTCGGCCGGCCGCGGTGAGCCGGTAGTACTTCCCCTGCCGGTTGTTGTCGGTGGTGCGCCACTCGCTGTCAACCCAGCCGCGGTGCTCCAGGCGCTGCAGGGCGGGATAGAGCGAGCCCTGGTTGACGTCCAGGACGCCGCGCGAACACTGCTGGATCCGCTGGGAGATTCCCCACCCGTGGAGGGGGTCCTGGACGAGGGTCTGCAGGATCAGCAAATCGAGGGTGCCTCGGAGGACATCGGAGGGAATCGGGGGATGGCTGGGCCGCACCGGGCGCTCCTGTCGAAGTCCAACAGAAGATGCTCCAATTCCTGTCGAAACTCAAGAGGAGCGTCCCGCCACCCCCCGAACGCGCGGTCAGCTCGGCTGGCGGGTGCCCGTCACCTCCATCGGGGGCTGCTTCCCCATCGGCAGCCCCTCGATCTCCCGCTCCACCGTGCCCCTCAGGGCGTTCCCGTCCGCCTGGAGCTTCCAGGTGCTGATCGCGACGAGTTCCTGCTCGTTGCCGTTCGAGCTCACGGTGGCGGAGGTGCGGGAGACGAACACGGCGGGAGACGGTCCCCTGGCCGCGGCGAGCCGGGCCGGCGGCCGTGGCGGCATGCCCTCGATCGGGTCGCGCACCAGGGTGCCGATGAGGGAGTCGGCGGTCGCCTCGATGGTCAGGACTCCCCCGCCCATGATCGGCGTCGCCACGCCGTTCTCGATGCTGCTGCCGGCGGGGAAGGCAACCCTCCAGGTCCCGACCAGGGCGGGCACCTGGGCGGAGAGGGGGCCGGCGCCGAGCACGGCCAGGCAGGCAATCACGATTCGGGTCATGCGGTCGACCTCGGGTCAGGGGTGACGGATGGCGGCCCAGCGCTCAGGATGCGCGGGGCCCCGGTCCAGTCGCAAGTGGCGGAGGCCGGTGGACGGGCGGGCGCCACCGGGATACACTCTTGCGCATGCACCTCGTCAATCGTCACACCGGTGAGCGCCTTGAGGTCCGGCGGGTGACCCGGGGCGGCGACGCCTGGCTGGAGCTTCGGGGGTCGTTGCCGCCCGGCCGGCAGGGCCCGCCGATGCACGTGCACCATGTGGAGGATGAATCGGGTCACATCCGGGAGGGCACCCTCTCCGCCGTGCTCGATGGCCGTCCGATCTCGGTGCGCGCCGGCGAATCCACCTTCATCCCGCGCGGGACGCCGCACCGCTGGTGGAACGACGGGCCCGACCTGCTCGAGTTCGACGGCACCGCCAGGCCCGTGGCGGACCTCGACCAGTACCTCCAGGC
>DASUFQ010000046.1:0-6760 GCA_036274515.1 Gemmatimonadales bacterium
CGGCGCCCCTGTTCTCGGACACCACCGCGGGCCCGAAGCCGGCGAGGGGAATGTCGGCGGTGTCGGGCCCGATCGAGACCGTCCCCCCGAGGCGATGCATGGCGACCGCGGCCATCGGCGAGGTCGGCGCCGAGGTGAGCCACTCGGCGTACGCCTTCCGCTCCAGCGACAGGTTGGCGTTGCCTTGCGCCAGGGCATCGGTGCCTGCCACGGCCAGGACGACCAGGGTGCACGCCACCGCCCTTACCACTGCCAGAACCGCCCCGGCTCGAACGCGGCCAGGTCCTCGATGACGGTCGGCTCGCCCTCGAGAAGCTGGCGGATGAGGACGCCGGTGATGCCGGAAAGGAGGATGCCATTTCGACCGTGCCCGGTGGCGTACCAGAGACCGCCCAGGGCGGGGTCGGCCCCGAGGATCGGGAGGCCGTCGGCGGACACCGGTCGCAGGCCCGACCAGGTGCGGAGAACCGGCGCGCGCGCGAGGGCGGGGCAGATATGGCTGGCTCCCGCGAAGATCCGGGCCAGGCCGGCGGCGGTGACCTCGTTCCGGAAGCCGGCGTATTCCATGGTCGAGCCGACGGTCACCTCCTCGCCGCGGCCCATCAGGTAGGCGCCCTTCCCGTAAATGATGGATCGCCCCACCTCGGCGGGGGCGGGCAACGCCGCCATTTCCCCGCGGACCGGCGCCACCGCCAGCGGGCGGGGAAGTCCTTCGATCAATCCCGACCAGGCTCCCGCCGCGAGCACGATATCGGTGGTGGAGTACCGTTCCGCCCCCCGCACTGCTGCCACCCGGTCGCCGTGCCGCTCGATGGCGACGGCTTTTTCCTTGATCAGGGTGGCGCCGAGGCGGACGGCATCGGCCCGGAGGGCCTCGACGAGCCGCTGCGGATCCACGCCGCCCCCCGCCGGAGCCCAGAAGGCCCCCAGCACCGGCCCGAGCCAGGGCCAGCGGGTCTTCGCCTCTTCGGCGTCGAGCCAGTCGACGTGGAGCGATTGCTGCCGCTGGTGGGCCACCTGCGCGCGAAGCCGGGTCTCGTCCTCCTCGTCGAATGCGACATGCGCGATTCCCTCCTGCCACAACCCGATGTCGGCACCGATGGACTCGCGCAGCCGTTCCGCGAGCACCGTCAGCCGGTCCCTGCCGGCCACGCCGAGAGGGACCGCAGGATCCTCGGTTTCCCGGGTCTCGACCTCCGGGGCGAGCATTCCCGCCGCCGCGCGCCAGGCCTGCCCATCGTCGGAATCGGGCTCCATGAAGGCGACGCTCCGGCCGGTGCGCGCCAGTTCCCGGACGCACGCCGCCCCGACGGCCCCTCCACCCACGACGATAACATCATATCCGACAGTCACTTATGACTCCACGAAACTTTCTGAAACATTGGGGCGTATGGCTGCCACGACCGTCAACCTGGAGGGGTGAAAGATGTTACGTGCCATCGGAGGCTTTGCCGCGTTCGCGGTCATTGCCATGATCGTCCTCAAGTTCCTGGGTTCCATCTTCGGCATCGTGTTCGGGCTCATCGGCACCATCCTGTACTTCGCGTTCTGGGGCTTCATCCTCTACCTGGTGCTGAAGGTGTTCAGTCCCAGCACGGCGGCCAAAGTGAAGGAGACGATTTCGGGCAAGCCCGCCGCCTGATCCGTCGCTCCGCTCCCCAGGTCCCTGCGCGCCCGGTCCTCCGGGCGCGCAGTGTTTTCCTGCCCTAGCCGCGTTCGGCGGCGAGCCGTTCGGCAACCGCCCAGTGCAGCAGCGGGATCATCAACTCGTGGTGACCGGTGATCTGCACCCCCGTGCCCCCGGCCTGCGTCGGGCGCTGCACCACGTTCATTCTTGGCCGATAGTGGCGCTGCATGTCGAAATCGGCGGCCAGGAAATGGGTGGGCTTCCCCTCGCCAAGGTTGCGCGCCACGGTGAGCGCCTTGAGGAAGACCTCCGGCATGATGACCGCGCTGCCCCAGTTCATGACGACGCCGCCATGGTCGAGGGCGGGCAGCGAGGCGGCCAGCCGGAGAAAGTCGCGGTGGCTCGTGGCGCCCATCGCCGCGCCGTCGGCCGCCGGGTGCTGATGGATGATCTCGGCGCCGACCGCAGTGTGGACGCTCACCGGCACGCCGGCGGTCCGGCAGGCAAGGAGCACCGAGATTTCCTCCCCAGGCCGGTGCGCGAGTCCTGCGAGGTGCTCGGCCAGCCCCTCGCCCATTCCCATCTGCTCGCGCGCGGCGCGCGCGATGGCCGCATTCATTTCCGTGCCGGTTTCCTCGGCCATGCCGAAGGTGCCGTCGTCGAGCCCGGCTGCCACGTCCTCGCTGGTGCCCCCGAATGCCGTGAGCTCGAAGTCATGGATGGCGGCGGCCCCGTTCATCGCGACGTGCGTCACGACACCGTGGCGGATCCAGTCGGCCACCAGGGGACCGAGCCCCACCTTGATCACGTGCCCGCCGAGCAGCAGCACCACCCCCGATCGCGTCCGGGCGGCGGCCGCCACCGAGTCGGCAACCTGGTGGAGGTCTCTCGCCGCCAGGACATCGGGCAGGCTCGAGAGGAATGCGCCGAAGGAACGGTCGGCCGACGGCGGGTGGGCCAGGAGGGACGGTTCGACCTTGTTGGACCGGCCCGCCACCGGGACGGTCCGCACGCGCGTGAGGTCCGCCTCGCGGTATGTCATGTCGGCGCCGACGCCGCCGTGACCGGGGCGGTCGGGAGCTCCATTTCCTTGAGCCGCATGGTGATCGTCCCGAAGGGAAAGCGGATGCGGATCTGCACCGGGATCCGGCGCTCGTCATCGGTGAGCCAGACCCGGGTGTCCGACTGGCGGCCGAAGAGGGAGCCCTTCTCCCCCACGATCGGCTGGATGACGAGGCACTCCACCTTCGAGCCGTCCGGGAGCTCCATCGATTCCCGCTTGTGCACCTTCAGCACGACGGGATTGAGCTCGGCCTTGAAGTAGCGGTCGATCTTGTAGGTCTTTCCGACCTCGAGCGGGGTGACCCGGACAAAATAGAGGAACGCGGCGTCATCGATCGGGTACTTGGACGACTTCCCGCTCTTCTTCTTGACCTGCTCGTGCCAGACCCCCGAGTCGGGGTAGATCTCGTAGTGGCGGTACCGGTTCTTCCCGCCCTCGAACTGGCGCTGCACGAACCGCCGGGAGAGGAGGTCCTGCACCCCGGTCCACGACTCGAGGGTGTCGTCGAGGCTGTAGAACGGGACACCGCCGGCGAGGGTGAACCGGAACAGGAACGCCTCCACCCCGCGCACGGTGTCCCGCCGCGCGATCTCGATGTGCCCCTCGCCGAGCGACACGATGCCGAGCTTGGCGGAATAGGTGAGCCGCTCCCCGACGGCAAAGGGATAGCTCGGGTCCGGAGCCGGCGACCCGGCTGCGGGCGCGGAGGCCTGGACGGCGAGGAGGAGGGCGGCCGCACCGATCACGGCGCCACCACCGGCGCGGAACTCCCGGCCCGCCAGAGCGCGCGGGCGGCCGCCCACGGGTCGGTCTCGACGGCGCGCTGCAGGAGGTCATAGCGCTCGCGCGTACTCACCACCTCCACGCGCCGGGAGACGGCCGCCGCCCGGGCGATGAGGTCGGCATTCGCGGCCCAGCCTTCGCCGGCGAGCACCGGCCCCCGACCGGGCAGCGCGTCCTTGGCCACGCTGAGTCGCATGCCCAGGTATCCGCTCACCGTGTCCCGGACCCCCCGGACCCGGCCGCGCCGGCGGAGGAGGTACGGGGCAAAGCGCCGCAGCCAGCGGTGCCCGCGGCTCGGCGCTCCCTCGCCCATGCTCTCCGCCACGACGAGGTCCGCGCCGCTGTCGAATTTCTTCATCAACTCGGGGATGGTGGCGGGATCGTGCAGGAAATCGGCGCCGAGGACGATCGCCGCATCGCGTCGGGGCCGGTCGCTCAGCCCCACGGCGTGGCGCAGCAGCCCCTCCAGGGTGTGGGCGTACCCTCGCGCCTGCTCGTTCCGGAGAATGGTGAGCGGGAGCACCTTGGCGTAGGGGCCGAGCACCTCCCCCGTTCCATCGGTGGAGGCGTCGTCGCCCACGATCAGGTGGTATTCGCGCGGTGCCGCGGCGAACAGCTGCCGGATTTTCCACAGCAGGAGCCCGACGGTCGGCGCTTCGTTACGGCTCGGAATGCAGATATAAAGCATTGCTCATCAATGGGCTGAAGTCAGGGAACGATATACCCGTAAGACGCCCTCGGCCATCCTTTCGTCGCTGTAGCGCTGGACCGCCTCCCGGGCCCTTGCCACCTGCCGGGCGCGGCCTTCGGGGTCGTCGAGGAGGTTGCCCACCGCCGTGGCGAGGGCCCCGGCGTCTCCCGGGGGCACCAGCCGGCCGGCGCCGTCGGCCAGGATCTCGGCGATCCCGCCGGCAGTCGTGCCAACCACGGGCACCCCGAGCGCCATGGCGTCGAGGACGGCGGTGCCGAGGCCCTCCATCCTCGATGGCATGACGAAGAGGTCCGCCGCCGCCACAAGGCGTGCGGCGGTCGGAACCTCCCCCAGCAGGTGCACCCGGTGTCCGACCCCGAGCGACGCGATCTGCCCGGTGAGGGCCCCGCGGAGCGGCCCCTCACCGGCGATGGCCCAGTGCAGCGCCGGATGGTGCGCCAATGCGAGGCCGGCGGCGCGCACCAGGGTGGCGTGGTCCTTGTGACCAACCAGTGCGCCGGTCGTGATGGCAAGCGGGGTCCCCGGCGGGAGCCCGAGGGCGGGGCGGGGATCTTCGGGAACGAGCCGTGCGAGTCCAGCGAGGTCGATGCCGGAATGCACGACGGTGATGCGCTCCGGATTCATGCCGCTCGCGAGGAGCGCGTCGCGCACGGCCGCCGAAATCGCGATGATCCGGCCCGCGCTGCTCCAGAAGCCGGCGCGCCGGAGGGGAAAATCGACGCGACGGGTCACGACGAGCCGGGCGCCCGTCACCCGAGCCGCGAGTCCCGCCAGGGTCAGGGCGTGCCCGTCGTGGGCGTGCAGGATGGTGCCGCGGCTGGCGGCGCGAAAGGTGGCCATGAGTGCGCGCAGGTCGAGCGCCCCGGCCCACTGCGGCGTTACCGTGGGGATGGCATCCTCCTCGAGCCGGCGAGCGAGTTCACTGCCCCGGCCCGTCACCACCGACTGGGTGACCGCTCCCTGGCGGGCCAGGGCGCGGGCCAGCAGCCAGACCTGCCGCTGTCCGCCGCGCCATTCCCGGCCCGACGCGACGTGGATCACGCGAAGTGTCATTGGGGCGGCGGCGGTGCGGCGCGATTCAGGAGGGCGCGAAGCTCCGCGAGGCTGAACGGCTTGTTGAGGAAGGGGTGCGCGTGAGTCTCGAGGAAGGCGGTGGTGTCGCCGTGCACGGTGTCCCCGGTGCTGAACACGACGCGGCTTGCCGCCTCCGGGTTGCGCTCCTGCAGCGCGGCAAAGAATTCTCGGCCCGTCAGGCGCGGCATGCGGAGGTCGGACAGGATGAGGTCGAAGCCGCCGGCGGCGGCGAGCTCGAGTCCCTCGGCGCCATCGCCCGCCACCTCCACGCCGTGGCCCCACGCTTCCAGCGTGGCCCGCATGTAGTGCAGGATGTGCGGCTCGTCGTCGATCACCAGGATCCGGAGCGGCGCCGTGGTGGCCGGTTCCAGGGCGGGGGCCGGGGGAACTGGCTCCCCGCGGCTCCCCGGGAGCTCGACGGTGAAGCGCGCACCCTTTCCCGGGGCGGTCGAGAGGGTGAGCCGGCCGCCGTGCTCCTTCAGGATGCCCTGGCAGATCGACAGGCCGAGGCCGGTGCCCTGGCCCTCGGGCTTCGTCGTGAAGAACGGCTCGAAGACCTGGGCGGCCACTTCGGGCGGCATGCCGGGTCCATCGTCGCTCACCTCGACCGAGACGCCGTCCCGCCACGACCGCGCCCGGACGATGACCCGGCCGGCGCGGGCGGCCGACTCGATGGCCGCGGCCGCGTTGTTGATCAGGTTGACGAACACCTGCTGGACCTGCCCGACATCCGCGTCGATCGTGGGGAGGCCCTCCTCGATGTCGAGCAGGAGCTCGACGCGGCGCGAGCCCATCTGGGTGCGGAGCAGCGTGAGGGTGGCGTCCAGCAGCGGCTCCAGCGACACCGGCCGCCGGGCATGGTCCTGCTTCCGCGCAAAATTCAGGAGGTTCCGCACGATGTTTGCCGCGCGTTCGGCCTCCTGCTGAATGACCCGCACCGGCTCCACGAGCGGCGGGGGCACGTCCTGTCCCTCGAGCAGGAAATCGGCAAACCCGATAACCGAGGCGAGCGGGTTGTTGAGGTCATGGGCAATGCCCGCGATGAGCTGCCCGATGGCGGACATCTTTTCCGACTGGATCAGCTGGTCCTGCAACTTGCGGCGGTCGGTCTGGTCGTCGAAGACGAGGACGGCGTCGCCGGGGACCGGCCCGATGGGGTAGGCGCTCACGCCGAAGGTGCGGCTCCCGGCGCGGAGCTGCACTTCCCGTCCGCTGCCGGAGGCCGCCAGCGATTCCGCCAGCCCCTCACCCCAGGCCGGCGGGACCAGCGCCAGCCAGGGGCGGCCGGCAATGGCCGTCGTCGGCGATTTCACGAGGTCGGCGAATGCCCGGTTGGCCCGCCGCGCCCGGCCGGAAGCATCCACCAGGCAAAGTGCGTACGGGACGGCGTCGACCATCCGCTCCCAGGCGCGGCGGGCCTCCTCGTGGGCCGCCTCCCGGCCGAGGTTTTCCAGCGCCAGCGCGGCCGCGCCGATGTAGGCCTCGAAGAGCGCGCGGTCGG
>DASUFQ010000047.1:0-4516 GCA_036274515.1 Gemmatimonadales bacterium
CAGGCTGGCATTGAAGAGGCGCGACGGGTCCGGCAGGCTGGCCCCGCGGGCAAAGGTGAGCTTCACACAGGTCTTGTAGGTCTCCCCGGTGCAGACCAGCCCGTGGTGCGACCACACGGGGATTCCCGCCATCCGGTTCGACGCCTTTCTCCATTTTCGCTCTTCGATCATCTCGGGGTCGGCGGCCAGGATCAGCGCCCGCATGCGGGCCAGGGTGTCCTCGCGCCAGTCAGGGGCCTGCGGCATGGGTGCGAATTCCTTTCCGTCGGTGCGCCGGTCCACCATACGACGTGCGGCGACGTCGGTCAATGGACAGTGTGGCCTGGGGAGGCCGAGGACGCGGGCCTCGCGCAACACCACCATCGCCGCCCGCCGGATGACCCGGCTTGCGGGCCCTCGCGGGGCAGATACACTATTCTCCCTGGCAACCCGCTGACCCGACCCGGGGTACCCCCATGATCTCCCTGAACGACCTCCGCTTCGCGCTTCGCAGCCTGGCCCGGGTGCCGGGCTTTGCCCTGGCCGTGATCCTCACCCTCGGCCTCGGCATCGGCGCCAACACCGCCATCTTCAGCGTGGTCCGCGGCGCGCTGCTCCGGCCGCTCCCCAACCGCGACGGCGATCGGCTGGTCTACCTGCGCCAGTCCGCGCAGCAGCTCAAACAGGCCAACGTGGGGTTCTCGGTGCCCGAGGTGGCCGACTATCGCTCGGCGGCGCAGACCCTGCAGGGATTCGGGGAGTACTCCGAGATCCCGGCGACGCTGGTCGTGGCCGACGAACCGGTGCGCGTGACCGCGGGCGTCGTCACCGGCAACTACTTCGACGTCATGGGGCTCGCGCCGGCCGCGGGACGGCTCTTCGACAGCCGGGATGACGGGCCGGCGGCGGTGCCGGCCATGGTGCTGACGCAGTCGTACTGGCTGCAGCGCTTCGGCGGGGCCAATGATGTGGTCGGCAAGGTGGTGCGATTCCTCGGGAAGCCGGTGACCATCGTGGGGGTGGTGCAGGACGCGCCGAAATATCCGGGGCGCACCGACGTGTTCGTCAACCTGGTCTGCAGCGCGCACCATCTCGACGCGACGATGGCCACCGAGCGCACCCACCGCATGACCGAGGTCTTCGCGCGGCTGGCCCCCGGCGTGACGGTCGAGCAGGCGGGCGAGGAGATCCGCCGGATCTCCACCAACGTCTACGGCGATCACCCCGAGACCTACGAAAAGGCGGCGGGGTACGCAATCGAGGTCCGGCCGCTGCACGAGGTCCTGAACGAACGGGCCACGCTCACCTTCTGGCTGCTGATGGGCGCGGCCGCCTTCGTCTTCGTCATCGCCTGCGCCAACGTCGCCAACCTGGCGCTGATCCGCGGGATCCGGCGGGAGCGGGAGCTGGTGGTCCGCAGCGCGCTGGGGGCCGGCGCCGCCAACCTGCGCCGGCTCCTCCTGGCCGAGAACCTGATCCTGGCGCTGACCGGCGGTGTCCTCGGCCTGATCATCGCCTACGCCGGGCTCGGGCTGCTGGTCTCCTTCGCGGACCAGCTCACGACCCGCGGCGGCGAGATCCGGCTCGACGGCACCGTGCTCGGATTCACCTTCGTGGTCGCGATCCTGGTGTCGATCGTGCTCGCCTACGTGCCGAACATCGGGACGGAGGGCTCGCTGGCGACGGCGCTGGTGAGCGCCGGCCGGCGCACCACCGCCGGGCGGGGGCGGCAGCGGATGCAGCGGGGCCTGGTGGTCGTCCAGGTGGCGGTCTCGGTGATCCTGCTGACGGGGGCGGGCCTGCTGGTGCGGACCCTCATGAAGCTGCAGGCGGTGGAGACCGGCGTGCGGGTGGAGCGGGTGCTCACGATGGAAGTCCCGACGGACGGCTCCGCCCGCTCCCGCACCGACCTGCTGACGCTGTACGCGGAGATGCGCAACCGGATCGCCGCGCTGCCCGGCGTGGTCGAGGCGGGGCTCGGGTCCACCGTGCCGCTGCGCGCGGTCGAGATCCGGCTCGACATCAAGGCGGAGGGAAGGGCACCCGTCCCCGGCGAGCCGACCCCGCAGGCGGAGTGGCGCACCGCCAGCCCGGAATACTTCCGTGCCGCCGGCATTCCGCTGCTCAAGGGCCGGGAGTTCGTCAGCACCGACCGGGACAGCAGCGGCCTGGTGGTGATCCTCAACCAGACCCTCGCCACGCGCCTCTTCGGCGACCGGGACCCGATCGGCCAGCGGGTGGCCTGGACCGGCGAGGTGCTTCGCTACATCGACGTGTCCGGCGACTGGCGCACCGTGGTCGGCGTCGTGGGCGACACCCGCGACTCGGGGCTCGACACCGAGCCGGCGCCGGTGATGTTCCAGCCCTTCGCCCAGGAGCAGGTCTTCTTCGGCGCCTTCGTCATCCGCACGGCGGCGGATCCGGTGCTCCTGTCCGCCGCGGCGGTGCGCGCCATCCACTCCCTGGACCCGCAGGCGCTGGTCGAGAAGGTCCAGACCCTCGAACAGGTGCGCGATGACCGGGTGGCACCCCGCCGGGTGAACGCGCTCCTGGTCACTTCCTTCGGTGCGCTGGCGCTGCTCATCGCCGCCGTCGGCATTGCCGGGGTGCTCGCCTTCTCGGTCAGCTCCCGCATCGGCGAAATCGGCATCCGCATGAGCCTCGGCGCCGACGCCTTCCGCGTGATGCGGATGATCCTGGTGGAGGGCTGGGCACTGCTGCTGGGCGGCCTCCTGCTCGGCGTGGTCGGCGCCTTCTTCGCCACGCGGATGCTCGCGGCGCTGCTCTACGGCGTCTCGCCGAGCGATCCCACCACGGTGGGGCTGGTGGCGCTCCTGATAGCGGCGGTGGGGACGCTCGCCTGCTGGCTTCCCGCGGCGCGCGCGGCGCGCGTGCCCCCGGCGGTGGCGCTGCAGGCGGAGTAGCGCCGTTCGATCTCCCGGTGCCGGGCACGCTCTCTTCCGAAGCGTGCCGCCGGCTCGGATGCCTCCCTCGCACACCCTTCCTTCGTTGCCGGCGCTGGCCGCCGGCCAACGGCTCAGCCTGACACCAGCCCGATCTCGAACCGCGCCCGGTATCCCTGCCCCTCCCGCGCCACCTCCAGCATCAGGTCCTTGCCGCCCTGGCGATAGATCCCGTCGCCGGAGTTGCGGACCCGCTCCTGGCGGTTGTCGGCGTAGGGCACGCCGGCGAAGACCCGGTCGCTGAGGGCGTCGTCGAAGTAGAGCTGGGAAACGAACTCCCGGCCCTTCGGCTGGTCCGGATCGGTCCTGATCTTGAAATGGATGTGCGGGGTGCGGCCGCCGTAGAAGCCGGGATAGATCGTCTCGAAGGACACCACCCCGCCCGGTCCGGTGCGCTGGTGGCCCCGAAGGAACCGCTGCCCGGTGGTGTCGAACAGCCCGTTGATGTCCTTGACGCCGGAGTAGATCCCGAGCGCATCGCACTGCCAGAGCTCCACCGCGACGCCGCTGTAGGGCGTGCAGCTCGCCCCGTCGAGCCGGGAGACCGCGATCGTGAGGGAGAGGGCGGCACCCGCCGCCACCAGCCCATCGGTGGGGTCGGACCGGATGTCGGACCGGTCGAGTCCCGTCGCAACGAAGTACGGACCCTCGGTCTGGGCCGGTCGCACCACGCAACCAGGGATGCGATGTGCGCCGACCCGGATCGGAGCGGAGCCGCGGGCCGGGCGTGGCCGCAGCACGAGGGCGGCGCCGGCGGCCCCGAGGGAGGCCAGCACCTCGCGGCGGGACAGGATCCGGCCGACCTGGACGTCATCGGAGTCCGACATACGCCTCCCGAGATGAGAGCCCCGGCAGGCGGTGTCCGCCGGCCGGGGCTGGGTGATTCAGCGGGTGTAGTAGTCGCGGTTCACGCCGTCGAAGCGGCCGCTGTGCATGCAGCACTTCTTGAAACCGGCGTCCTGACCCGCAGGGGCAGGGGTCGTTGCGTCCGAGCTTCTCGTGGAAGCAACTCCTTGTGGCCGTGGACCACGCGGTCGCCGCGCTTCACCTGCGTTTCGGATGGGAAGCCCTTCCTGCGCTTGCTGGTGAGCTCAAAAGCAGGGCAGGTGGTCGAGGTGTCTCGTCTTGTTTGCCATACGCCGCTCCTTGCCGCGGTGGATTGCGTGCGCCCCCGGGTCGCCCCCGAAGGCCCCACGATTCTATCGGGCGGGACGGGCGCGCGCCAGAGGCGCCGGCGGCACCGTCAGGGCGCCTGGGGCCGGGCGTAGGCCGAATCGAGGACGCGCTTGTACTCCGCCAGCGGGGGGAGCCCCATCGCGGCGCGACGGGCGTCGACCTGGCCGGAGTCCTCGATGGGGTCGAAGATCACGCGGCCGTCGATGACCGTCGTCTGCGTTCCGTAGCGTTGCGGTCGGCCCTGCGCCTTGGCAACCCGGTCGGTGAGCATCGCCAGCTCCTGCCCGGTCACCGTGCCCGCCCGGAACGCCGCCTCCAGCATCGGGAGGACGGTGGCCTGGAACGCCGGGTCGGCGTCCGCGTGCTGCACCAGGAGGGCCGCGGCGGCGACGCCGTCC